>NZ_CP195847.1:2853486-3170540 GCF_051513965.1 Paramicrobacterium salitolerans | reverse complement strand
GGGCGTCGAGCGACCTGTCCCCCGCTGGTCGATCATGACGACCCGGTAGTCCTGGAGAGCCGCATCGAGCCATGACGGACCGGTGGGGTCGCGGAAGGGCCGCGGAGCCTCACTGCCCGGGCCGCCCTGCAGAAACACGAGGTACGGCAGGTGCTCGCCGCCGTCACGCGAGACCACCGCCGCGAACACGTCGATCGTGCGCTCGTCGGCTGCATCGTCCCAGACGAGCGGAACGGTGAGCGTGTGCTCGCGAACAGTCAGGTCAAGCATGCGGCGCGTCGTCACGGTGGTCATAACGCCAGCCTATGCGTAGGGCGCGCGCTCCCGCTGGCCGGGGGCGCGGCGGGCGAGCGCGTTCGGCGTGGGACAGAGCCAGACGCGAGAGAGCTATCTGCGGACATTAGTGCTTGCCGCGGCGGGCACTAATGTCCGCAGATAGCTCTGACGTGATGCGGCGGGCGGTGGTCTGCGGGGCGGGGCCGGTCAGACCGTCAGCAGCACCTTCGTCGCCCGCCGCTCGTCCATTGCGGCATAGGCCTCGGCCGCACGATCGAGAGGCAACGTCAGGTCGAAGACATCGCCCGGGGTGATCTCGCCACTCATAATCAAGTCGATCAGCTCGGGCAGAAAGCGGCGCACAGGCGCTGGTCCGCCGTGCAAGTGCACAGCGGAGAAGAACAGCTTGTCGCCCGGCACCTCCACTCCGTGTGAGACGCCGACAAAGCCCACGTGGCCACCGGCCCGCGTAGATCGAATCGCCTGCATCATGGACTCCTGAGTGCCGACCGCCTCGATGGTCGAGTGCGCTCCAAGTCCGTCGGTCAGCTCGCGGATGCGGCGGGCACCGGCATCCCCTCGCTCCTCGACGATGTCGGTTGCCCCGAATCTGCGCGCGAGCTCCTGCCTGTCGGCGTGGCGGCTCATCGCGATCACCCGGTCCGCGCCGAGTCGACGTGCGGCGAGCACCCCGAGCAGGCCCACCGCGCCGTCACCGACGACGGCGACCGTCTTTTCTGGTCCGGCCTCCGCGGCAACAGCGGCGAACCATCCTGTGCCGAGAACATCGGATGCCGCCAGCAGGCCCGGCACCTCTGCAGGCGTCGGCTGACGCGGCGTGGCGACGAGAGTGCCGTCCGCAAGCGGAATGCGCGCGTATTCCGCCTGAGTGCCGATCGCGCCCATAGGGACAACGTGCACGCACCGGCTCTGGTACCCGGCGGCGCAGATCTCGCACGTGTTATCGCTCGCCATGAATGACCCGACCACGAAATCGCCCGGTTTCACCGTCGTGACGTCATCGCCCACGGTCTCGACCACGCCGACGTACTCGTGCCCCATCGGCGCGGGCTCATCCGAGGTGTCTGCTCCGCGATAGGGCCACAGGTCCGACCCGCACACGCAGGTCGCCGCGACCTTGATGATCGCGTCGGTCGGCTCGACGATCGTCGGCTTCTCACGCTCCTCAACGCGAACATCGCCGGGGCCGTGCATGATCACTCCGCGCATGATGCGCTCCTCACTGTCAGCTGATGTCGTACAGACGCTCGTGCAGCTGCTTGATCTCGGCGGCGAGCTCCTCGACCGGCCCTGCGACGGGCACGAACGGGGCGATTTCGGTGATGGGATGCGGCGCCACCGGCCCACCCGGAACGCCCCAGTCGGCAAGCCACGCGACGAGCTGGTCGGTGCTCGAGGCGTAGACGATGCGCCCGAGGCCGACCCACGCGTGCGCGGCGCTGCACATGGCGCAGTGCTCGCCGGACGTGTAGACGACGGCATCCCTCCGCTCATCAGGAGTCAGATTCTCTGCCGCCCAGCGGGCGATGGCGAATTCAGGATGCCGCGTGCGATCACCGGTCTCTACGACGCGGTTTCGGTCTTCGAAGCGCACGGTGCCTGCAGCATCCACGAGCACCGAACCGAACGGTTCATCGCCCGCGTCGAGGGCCTCATGCGCCAGTTCAACGCATCGTCGCAGGTGCGTGAGATCGATCTCGGTGACCAGGCCCGAACTCGCGGGCGCCGCTCCACTGTCAGACATGTGCACACGGTATCAAGTGCGGGTGACACTCACCCCTCATTCACCCTGATCTGCCAGACATTGCCGTCGAGGTCAACGACGTGCGAAGCGCGACGACGATCGCGTCACGTGGCAGTGCCACGGTGAATCCTCTGCCACGTGGCGCAAACGACTCGTGCGTCAGTTCTGGTTGATTCTGATCAGGTTTCCGGACGGGTCGCGGAACGCGCAGTCGCGCACACCGTAGTCCTGGTCGGTGGGCTCCTGCACGACATCGGCTCCGGCGGCTTCGAGCCGTTCGAAGAGCCCGTCGAGATCGTCGGTGGCGAGCGTCACGGCGGTGTATGCACCCTTCGCGATGAGGTTCAGAATCACCTGACGCTCCTCGTCGGTGATGCCCGGGTCGACGGCCGGCGGATGCAGCACGATGGAGGTCTCCGGCTGGCCGGCGGGACCGACGGTGATCCAGCGCATGTTCTCGTATCCGACGTCCTTGCGGACCTCGAATCCGAGCGTGTCACGGTAGAAGCCGAGGGCTGCCTCGGCATCCGTGTGGGGCAGAAATGCGTAATTGATCGTGATGTTCATGCCATCACGCTAGACCGGACGTTTCGGGTCCGCTTCTCGATTCCTGATCGGTCTCGTGATCTGCTTGGCGAGGCACGCTGGGATGCCCTCCGCCGCCCGAGAGTGGTCACGCCGGTAGACGCTCGGCGCGACGCCGACGAGCTGCGAGAAGCGCGTGCTGAACGTGCCGAGCGACGAGAATCCAACGGCGAAGCAGATGTCGGTCACGCTGAGGTCCCCGCGGCGCAGCAGAGTCATCGCGCGCTCGATGCGCCGGGTCATGAGGTAGGAGTACGGCGACTCTCCGTACACGCGACGGAACTCACGGCTCAGGTGACCTGCAGACATGTGCACGTGGCGTGCGAGCGCTTCGACGTCAAGCGGCTTCGCGAAGTCACGGTCGATGCGGTCACGGACCCGACGCATCAGCACGATGTCGCTGACGTCGCGATGAGTCGCCTTCTCGCTTGTCATGCCCAGATTATGCCAATCACGGCTCGACTTTTGCACTCCGCACACTCTCGCGTCAACGATCGACGGCTGTCAGGTGTCTGAGTTGATGCTTCTGCTGTAGGCATCGACGAAACGCTCGAGCGCGCTGATGAAGCTGTCAGCATCGTCGGGTCCCAGAGCGGCGAGCGCTGCGTCGTACGCGCCCACGCTCACCGCCACAGCACGCTCAAACACGACGATGCCCTCCTCGGTGGGCGAGTAGAGATACGGACGACCCTCTTCAGACCTCTCGCGCACGAGCAGACCGGCGGCGGCGACTGCATTGACCTGCCGATTCACCGTGGACTGCTCAAGGTGAAGCGCACTCGCAACGTCGGCAAGCGTACGGGGATGCCTGTCGCTGAACAGCCAGAGAATGCGAAGTCCTGCCGTGCCCAATTCCCCGCGGTGCTCGTGCGTGTGGCGCAGCCGATCGAGACGCGTCAGCTGAGCGGCGACGCGTCTGCCTCCGTCGATACTGTCCTGTCCCACGCGGATCTCCCCCAGCTTGCCTCGTCCAGTTTTCGATGTGTATTCTACATATCTTGGGTATGTAAGTTACATACATACTTGGATCCGCGACCGAAAGAAGCTCCACCCTCCGTGAACTCCGCCCCTGTCAGCTCCACACCTGCCAACGCTCACACCGACGAGCCTGTGCCTCACGCGCTCCTTCCCATCGCAGTGCTCGGCTTCTCAAGCTTCTGCGCGTCGCTCATGCAATCGCTTGTGATTCCGGTGCAACCGGAGCTCCCCCGCATCCTCGACGCCTCACCGAGCAACACCGCCTGGGTCTCACCTCCACCCTGCTCGCCGGCGCCGTCGCCATGCCGGTCGCCGGGCGCCTCGCAGACATACGGGGCAAGAAGCCCGTCCTCATTGCGTGCGCAGCGCTGCTGATGCTCGGCTCATTGATCTGCGCCCTCTCGACGTCGCTGCTTCCGGTGCTCGCCGGTCGCGTTCTGCAGGGGCTTTCGATGGGTTACATTCCCGTCGCCATCAGCTTCGTTCGCGACATCGCCCCGCAGCGCATGAAGAACGCGGCCATTGCGGCAATCAGCGCCACACTCGGCGTCGGCGGCGCACTGGGGCTTCCGATCGCGGCCTGGCTCGCGGAGGAATTCGACTGGCATGTGCTCTTCGCGCTCCCCACCGCACTCGGTGTCATCGTGGTCGCACTCTCGGCCTTCGCGTTGCCTCACCGTGCGCCCGAACACGCCGCCCGCCTCGACCTCATCGGGGCGCTCGGATTGGCCGCAGGAGTCGTGCTGGTTCTTGTCGGCGTTTCGAAAGGGAACGACTGGGGCTGGACATCGCTCCTCACGCTGGGCTGCATCGCTGGCGGCATCCTCGTACTCATTGGATGGGGTGCTTACGAGCTGCGCCACGACGACCCGCTCGTCGATCTACGTGCCACCGCTCGTCGCCCTGTGCTGCTCACGAACATCGCGGCCGTACTCATCGGCTTCGGCATGATGGCACAGTCGATCGTGGTGCCGCAGCTGCTCGAGCTGCCGGACTCGCTCGACCACGGTCTTGGTCAGTCAATGCTCGCCGCCGGACTGTGGATGGCGCCCGGCGGTCTCATGATGCTTGCCTTCTCGCCGGTCTCGAGTCGTCTCTTGACCGCGCTCGGCGGGCGCCGAACACTCGCCATCGGCGCGCTCGTGCTGGCCGTCGGCTACGTCTTCGCGCTCTTCCTCATGAGTTCGCCGTGGGAGCTCATGGTCGCATCGTGTATCGCGTGCGCTGGTGTCGGCATCGGCTACGCGGCCATGCCGTCACTCGTGATGGAGAACTCACCGAGCGACGAGGCCGGAGCGGCCGTTGGCCTCAATGCGCTCATGCGCTCTATGGGCACGACGATCGCGGGAGCAGTCATGGCGATCGTGCTCACCAGCACGACGATGAGCGTCGGCGGTGCGCAGCTGCCAACCGAAGCGGCATTTCAGCTGTGCTTCATGATTGGCGCGGTCGCCGCCCTCGCCGGAGCCGGTGTCACCCTCCTCATCCGTCGCTCGAGCAGTGTCGCGGACAACTGACGTTTCGAGCGAGACTTCAGCCGTTCAGGTGTACCGGATATGCCTCCGCACAACACCGACGATGGATTGACGGCGACGCTCGAGATCCATCGAATCTGTCCCAGCCAGCCGATTCTGGTCGTGTCTCAGTACATTGCGGACACGTATGCGCGTGAGCTTCTGACCCTTCCCGAGGGCGCGGGTTGAGCCCGGCTGAGGAGAACCGCCGCGTCAAAGCTGTGCTGGCGTACTTGCACGACGCTGAGCGGTGACTTGTGCCGTACCGACGTCGGCTCCAGGTGTAGCGCCGGTTCTAAGCGTCGCGCCGGCTCCAGGTGTACCGGATACCGCTTTCTCGCAGCTGGAAAGCGGTATCCGGTACACCTGGACTGGGTCAAACAGGGGGCGCGCGGCGGTGAACAGCACGTCAGGCGAGGCGGGCAGCAGCACGTCAGGCTAGGCGGGCAGCAGCGCGGCAGATCGGGCGGGTAGCAGCACGCAGGTTGGGTAGGCAGCGCGTCAGCTTAGGCGGCTAGAAGCACGTCAGGCAGCGCAGAGCGTCACGCCTTCGGGTTGAGGTTGCGGATGCTCCCGCTCAAGACCGTCGCGAACGCACACCAGGCCGCGTAGGGCACGAGCGCCAGCCCGAGGCCCTTGTGCACCTTGCCCGCGCGTCGTGCGAGGTCGGCGCTGCTCGCGGCAAGGCCGGTCGCCGTCACGAGCGCCAGGTCGAGGTCGCGCTCACGGAAGAACGTCCACGACCACCCGGCGTTGAGCACAAGGTTCACGGCGAGGGCTCGACGGAAGCCGCGCGTGGTGTCGCCAGATTTCGCCGATTCCACGGCATCCGGTCGCGCACCCCAGTTCGCGCGGCGCTTCGCGACCGCTCGGCGCCGTGCCTTCGCGGCGAGCACCCCCGCAGAACTCAGCGCGATGCTCGCGTAGAGCACCGGCCACACGATCGGAAAGGCTTCCTTCGGCGGTTGGAAGTCCGGCTTGGTCAGTTTGCGGTACCACGCGCTGTCGGCATCCTGACTCGCAATCGACCCGACGATCGCGGTGGCCGTCACGGCCGCTCCAGTGCCCAAAAGCTTCTTGCCGAACATTCGTCCTCTTCCTCTGCGCCTCGTTGGCATTGCCAACTCGCGGTCTCGAACTCTGTGTCTGATCGTCATGCTAGGCCGTCAGCATGGATGAATCGAGAGGGTTGCATTTTCAGCCCGCACGCTCTGTGACCAGCAGAATGGCCGAACCGGATGCCGCGTCGGCACGCTCGTCGCAGAACCACGACTTCGCCGCGACCACGGTGCCCGCCTGCGTCTCGTATGACGCGACGTCGAGGCGCTGCGTCTTGCCCTCCGCGGGGTGCAGGGTGGCCTCGGCGCTTGACCCGTCGCTGAACACGACGCGGTCCTCGGGCATGTCAGAACCGGTCTCGGTGCCACGCAGCTGGTCGAGGTGCCGATCCGTGCTGTCCGGTGTCACAACGTGCGGAGCATCCTCGTCGAAATCGGGCCACAGTCGCGCTCCCACGAACAGGTGACTGTGGGACGCGTGAAGCAATCGTGGCATCGTGAGCTCCTCTGCTCGTCTCGTCCGTCGAGGTCATCCATGGGTGACCGCTTCTCTCCCTCACGGGTCAGCCCAGCCTACGATGGGCACACGGGAACAAGGAGGAACGATGACGAAATTCAACGTCGGCGATCACGTGACCTGGAACTCCGAGGCCGGTCATGTCTCCGGAACCATCACCGCCGTGCACACGAAGGACTTCGATTACAAGGGGCACACGCGGCGGGCCACCCCGGACGATCCGCAGTACGAGATCAGGAGCGACAAGACCGACCACGTCGCGGCGCACAAAGGCTCGGCGCTGAGTCGATCGAAGAAGTAGTGCCGCAGCCGCTGTTCACGATCGGGCATTCCGATCACACGCTCGACGAGTTCGGGCGGATGCTGCGTGAGAACGGCATCCGAACGATCGTCGACGTGCGCAAGCTCACGGGCTCCCGCAAGCATCCTCAATTCAACGACGACGCGCTCGAAGAGACACTGCCCGCGTTCGGCGCCGAGTATCGACGCATCGAGGAGCTCGGCGGACGTCGCAACCGATCGCGCACGGTGGATGCGAGCGTCAACGCGATGTGGCGCAATCAGAGCTTCCAGAACTACGCCGACTGGGCACTCTCTGACGAGTTTCGTAACGGTATCAACAGGTTACTCACATGGGGAGAACACGCTCCCACGGCGGTGATGTGCTCCGAGGCCGTGTGGTGGCGCTGCCACCGGCGCATCATCGCCGACCACCTGCTCGCCCGCGGCGAGAGCGTCTTCCACATTCTGTCGGCGACGCGAACGGATGCCGCGAGCCTCACGCCCGGAGCGGTCACAGCACCCGACGGCGAGGTCACGTATCCCGCCCAGGACGCGTGACCGACAGCCCTCTGATGCACTCGCTTACGTTCACCGAAGTGCTCATCGGGCCGATGCGCGCGGGTCGTGAGGCTCTCGCGATTCAAGCACTGAACGACCTCCGCGTGAACGAATGGTCCCCGGGTCCCCGCAGCGCGGCACGCCTCGCGAAGCTTCGCGTCGAAAGCGGCCTGAAGCTACCAGACTGCTGCGTTCTTGATACCGCCCTGGAGAACGACGCGAGTCTCGCCACTTTCAACGCACGGCTCTCCACTGTCGCGACGGAGTTCGGGGTGCACGTGCTGTGACGAGCCGCAATGCACGTCGTGTCACGAACCGCTACGACCATTTCGGCGGCAGCGGCTGCCATGCACTCATCGCCTCCAGGAGCACCTCGGGGTTCGACTCCACGATGAGCGCCTCGCGGAAGGGGGCCGCGATGAAACCGGCATCCGTCATCGAGTCGAGCATCTGAACGAGCGGCTGCCAGAACCCATCCACGTCGAACAGCGCGACAGGCTTCGCATGGATGCCGAGATGCTGCCACGTCCACGCCTCGAACAGCTCCTCGAGCGTGCCGACTCCGCCGGGCAGCGCGACGAAGCCGTCCCCCAGCTCCGCCATGCGCTGCTTGCGCTCGTGCATGTCTGCGACCACCTCGAGACCGGTGAGCCCAGGGTGGGCGATCTCTCGATCGACGAGCCCCTTGGGCATGACGCCGCGCACCTCGGCGCCAGCGGCGAGCATCGCGTCAGCGAAGACGCCCATGAGGCCGACGTGGCCCCGCCGTACACTCCGGAGATGCCGCTGGCGCTCGCGGCATCCGCAAACTGCTTCACCGCCTCGGCGAAGCGCGGGTTCACTCCGGATGCCGAACCGGTGAAGACGGTGACGCTCTGAAGGATCATGCCCCCCCTACTTCCGCAGCGGGCGCAGAGCGCCGTCGAGCTCGACGATCTCATCGAGCATCGCCGCGAGCAGGTCATTGTTGCTGTCACGCGGCACGAAGCGCCCGCCGTCGATCTGCTTCGCGGCCCAGGCGAGCTCGACGTTCACCGTCGTGGGGGCGAGACCGAGTACAAGCTCCGTCGGCCTGATGGCTGTCGTTCCGCGCGTTCCACCGGAGATGCCGCCGTAGCTGACGGTGCCGACCGGCTTGCGCTTCCACTCGCGGTGCAGATAATCGAGAGCGTTCTTAAGGCTCGGAGCGAAGCTGTAGTTGTACTCCGGCTGCACGAAAATGAATGCGTCGCACGCGTCGACTCGGGCACTCCACCGCTTGGTGTGCTCGTGCGTGTACTGGCCGAGCTTCGGGTGGTTGGGCTCTGTCATGAGCGGCAGGTCGATCTCTTTCAGGTCCGCCCAGTCGATCTCGAACCGGCCGTCGGCCTCCGCCTTCTCACGCACCCATTCCGCGATCGGCAGGCCGATGCGCCCCTCACGAATGCTTGCCACGACAATCATCAGTCTCATGTAAATACCTCCTCCCCTATTCCACACCCTCGGAGGAACATGCGACGTGCACCAGGTAGGAGATGAAGCACTCAGAAGGACGGAATGGCCGAAAACGTCCCGCTGAGGAGCACTTCTCCTACCTGGTGCACGAGGCCGGCCACGGGGTGAGGCATGGCCACGGGGAGGCACGGCCGCGAGGAGGCACGTCACGCGCTGAGGCCCAGTGCAGGACACAGAAGCGGGCGGCGGCAGAGCGAAGTCCACCGCCGCCCTAGCGCGCACTCGCGGTCAGGGGGTCCCGACGAGTTCGCGCTTCTCTTCGGTCACCCACGCGTCCGGACCGAACACCTCGTAGTGAATCTGCGACGCGGCGAAACCGTGCTCCGCCAGCATCCGCCTCACCGCTGCCATGAAGGGAGCGGGGCCGCACAGGTACACCTGAGCGTCGCGATCGAGGTTCATTCGCTCGAGGTCGATCAGTCCCTCGGCGATCGTGTCGGTCTCGGGTCGGGCGCCGAGATCTTCGTACCAGTGGTGCAGCCGCGCGTTCGGCAGCTCGCGCACGAGCGTGGCCAGCTCAGAACGGTGAGGATGCCGCGACATCGACTGGTCCGCGTGGAAGACCGTGATGTCACGCGTGGACTCTGCACTGGCCAGGTGGTTCAGCATTCCGATGATCGGAGTGCAGCCGATTCCCGCCGAGATCAGCACGACGGGCGCGTCGCCGTCGTCGACCACGAGGTCGCCGTAGGGCAGCGAGCAGCGCAGAATGTCGTCTTCGAAGACATTGCGGTGCAGGTAGTTCGACACCTGACCGGCCGGGATGCGGGCCTCACGCGCCGGCTCGGCCTTCACCGTGAACCCCCAGGCGTGACCGTGCTGCGTGCGGGTGAGGCTGTATTGGCGGATCTGCCGCGCACCGTCGGGGAGCGTCACCTGGACGGAGATGTACTGGCCGGGCTGCGCTTCTGGCAGCATCCGCCCGTCTTGCGTCGTCACCTCGAACGACACCGTGTCGGGCGACTCCTGCCGACGCGCGCGAACGCGAAGCTCTCGCCACACGTCGCCGGGTTCCACGTCGAAGCGGGCATAGAGCTTCTTCTCGGCGGAGATCAGGGCCGCGGCCATGTCCCAGTAGACCTCGCTCCAGGCGCTCACGACCTCGGGGGTCGCCGCATCTCCGAGCACGATCGCGATCGCCTCGAAGAGGTGCTGGTAGACGATCGGATACTGCTCCTCGGTGATGCCGAGCGAGGCGTGCTTGTTGGCGATGCGATTCATCATCGCGTCGACGCTCGGGGCGTCTTCACGAACCAGCAGCATCGCGTAGGCGCCGATCGCACCGGCGAGGGCCTTCTGCTGCTCCCCCTGCGCCTGGTTTCCGCGGTTGAACAGGTCGCGCTCGAGCTCGGGGTGCGCCTCGAACATGCGCCGGTAGAAGATCGGCGTGATGTCTCCGATCGCACCGCTCACCGCGGGCAGAGTCTCTCGAACGATCTCGACAGCGGATGCTGAGATCACGGTGTTTCCCCTTTCCGTCCCGTGGGGCACGATGTGTCTCGGGACTGAGTCCTGACTTCTACACGCTGTAGAAGTTCTACACGTTGTAGAAGTGTAGAACTGCGGAGGCGACTCGACAAGAGTGTTTCCCGTTTTTATTCACGGTATGCGTCGCTAGAACGCCGCATCTCACGAGGAACTTCACGCGTCAGAAGCACTCAAATGGGCAAGACGCCCTGTGGAGCTGCTCACTTCCGTGTGAGATGTACGTGACGGCCAACACGCGGGGCGAAGTAGGCTCACGAGAGACGAAGGGAGAACCATGGATGCCTCGAGCCTGCTCGTCGATGACGCGGCGTTCACCGTGCGGCGGTACTTCGTCTCGTCGATGAACAACGCGGTCTACCTGCTGACCGAACGAGCCTCGGGTGAGCAGCTGCTGATCGATGCCGCTGACGATCCGACCGCCATCAACGCTCTCATCGCCGAGGGCGCGAGGGATGCCGCGAGCCCCACAATCGCGGAAACGCAGGATGCCGCGCACGTCACTCGCATCGTGACCACGCACGCGCATTGGGACCACACGCGAGCCACCGCCGACCTCGCCTCGCAGACCGGAGCGCCGGTCGCGATCGGGCGAGAGGATGCCGCGCAGCTGCGCTCAGAACGCGGCGTCGACGCCGATGAGCTTCTCGACAACGGCGACACTGTCGCGGTCGGCGGGCTGACGCTTGAGGTCATCGCCCTCCGCGGTCATACGCCGGGGTCCGTCGCGCTCGCGCTGCCGGCGTCAGAGACGCATCCCACCCTCATCTTCACGGGCGACAGTCTGTTTCCCGGCGGTGTCGGCAACACGAACGGCGACCCGCAGCGCTTCGCGCAGCTGTTCGGCGATGTCACCGAGCGCATCTTCGACCGGTTCGACGACGAGACTCGAGTGTTTCCGGGGCACGGCGACCCGACGACGCTCGGCGACGAGCGCGCCTCGCTCCCCGAGTGGCAGGCCCGCGGCTGGTGACCAGCTCAGTCGAGCGTTCTCTGACGTGCGCGTCTTCGCTCTGACATCTCCTGCGGTGGAGCGAGAGCGATCGCAAACCACGTCGTGACGGGCATCGCGAGCACCAGCCCGGCGGCGCCCACGAGCGTGCGCACGATCTCCTGGCTGATCTGCTCCGTCGTCAGCACGTCCAGCAGGTTCTGCGGGTAGGTGTAGAGCAGCAGCATGACGGCCATCATCGACCCGGCGTAGGCGAAGACGAGGGTGTAGATGCTGGATGCCACGTGGTCACGACCGATCCTCATGGCAGAGCGGAAGATCCGCCGCGCAGACGACTGCGGGTTCAGACCGCGCATCTCCCACACGGCCGACACCTGCGTGATCGTGATGTCGTTCAGCACGCCGAGCCCCGCGATCACCATGGTCGCCGAGACGACGGACCTCATGTCGAGGCCGGGCGCTGTCGACAGCAGCATCCAGTCGTCTTCTGACCCCACCCCGGTCAGATGCGACCACCCAGTCGTGAACACTCCGGCGAGCGCCGTGAACGCGATGCCGAACATCGCACCGAAGAGCGCGGCCGTCGTGCGGATCGAGAGCCCATGAGCGAGGTAGAGCACGACGAGCATGATCGCCGTGGAGCCGACGACCGCGACGACGACGGGCTGGCCTCCGGAGAGGATCGCGGGAAGGACGAAGACAACAAGGATGCCGACGGCGATGACGACCCCGCAGAGCGCACGGAAACCGCGCCACCGGCCGATGAGCACGACGATCGCGACGAACGCGAGGGTCACCCAGAGCAGCTGCGAGCCACGCTCGAAGTCGTAGAACTCGAAGCTGGCGGGAGCCCCGGCCTCTCCGTCGAGTTTGACGAGACGCACGTGGTCGCCCGCGGTCATGTTCGCACTCGCATACGCGGTGGGATCAAGCATGAACTCGGCGGTGCCTCCGTCGGCGAGGTCGGCGTGCACGTCGGCGCACTGCCCGACGATGCCCTGCAGGGCATCGTTCGGCACCTGCTGCTCACCACCGCAGTCGAACGGAGCGACATCGGTGACGGTAGCACTCACGAGGCTGACGCCCTCACCCTGATACGGACCGGTCTGCTGAGGGATCTTCTCAGTGTCGGGCCACAGCAGAAGCATCCCCACGATCGTGAGCGCAGCGATCGCCGATACAACCACCGTGAGGATCATCCTCATCCGCGGACGCGGCTCCGTCTCCACCACATCGTCGTGCGAATGAGAGTGCCCCATGCCTGCCCCCTGTCTCCGTCTCACTGCGCCAACGTCCATTCTCACCGGTCTCGAGGCACCGAAACCACATGTTCACGGGAGGTTCTCGGGCGCAGAGGCTTCGGGTACCACAGGCGCGTGACGGCGGACAAGGACTTCCTCCGGTCAGAGGGTCGGCGTATGGTCCGAAGTGTGGTGCGCGTGTGCGCGCTACGCGATCGGAGGTATGACATGAGTGAGAGCATTCCCAACGACGTCACCGTTCCCGAGCCCCGCGGCGACGCCCGCACCGAGCGAGAGAACGCCGAGAACGGCTTCGTCGCTCCCCAGCGGCTGCGCGACTCGCTGCAGCGCGTTCTGACGGACCTGATCGTCCTTCACTTGGTCGGCAAGCAGGCGCACTGGAACATCGTCGGCACGAACTTCCGCGACCTGCACCTCAACCTCGACGAGCTCGTCGACGTCGCCCGCGCCGGTGCAGACCGGGTGGCCGAGAGGATGCGCGCAATGCACGCTTCTCCCGACGGACGCCCCGCGGTCGTCGCTGCACAGACCTCGCTCCCCGAGTTCGAGGCGGGCGAGATCGACACCCACGACGCCATCGACCTGGTCGTGAAGGCCATCGAGTCGTGCGTCGGCACCGTGCGCGAGGTGCACGACGGCGTCGACGAAGATGACCCAACCTCGGCCGATCTGCTGCACGAGTTCATCGAGAAACTGGAACAGCAGGCCTGGTTCATCAGTGCGGAGACCCGCACGCCCTCGCGCACCTAGCGCCTTCGCCAGAAGAACAGCTGAGCCTGCGCCCCCGCACCGGGGCAAGAACGCCTTAGAGTAGGCGTCGTGACGGTGGCGCAGGCTCTTCTGGGATTCGTGTCGGTCGCGGTTCTTCTCACGATCATTCCGGGGCTCGACACGACGCTCGTGTTGCGTTTCTCGCTCGTGCGTGGAGCGCGGCACGCGGTGGCATCGGCACTCGGAGTCTGCGCGGGAGCCCTGGCCTGGGGCGCGGCCGCAGCAGTCGGAGCTGCGGCGCTGCTCGCGGCATCCGACATCGCCTACCGCGTTGTGACAGTGGCCGGTGCGGCTTACATGATTTGGCTCGGCGGGTCGATGATCGTCTCGAGCTTCCGTCGTCGTGGTGCGCCGCAGACGGACAGCATACCCACGCCCGTGACCGCGGTACCCGTGTGGCGTGCCTTCGTGACCGGCGCGTGGACGAACCTGCTGAACCCGAAGGTCGGCGTCTTCTACATCGCGACGATTCCACAGTTCATCCCCGAGGGTGCATCGCATCTGCTCATGGGGATCGGTCTTGCGGGCGTGCACTGCCTGCTGAGCATGGCATGGTTCACGATCATCATCACGGGAGCGCAGTTCGCCAAACGTTGGCTTGCGCACGCTCGCGCTCTGCGCATCATCGATCGCGTGGCGGGCGGCATCCTCATCGCCTTCGGCGCACGCTTCGCGCTCGAGGCGCGCTGACCGTCCCCTCGTCGATGCGCGGCCCGAAACGATGTCGCATCAGGCGAGCGAGACCCGCCTGGTATGCGCCGCTCGACTACTCGTCGAAGATCTTGCCTACCGCTTCACGCTTCTCCGCTTGGAAGCCGTCTTCGGCGCGGCCGAGCGCCCAGTAGGCGGACAGCGACAGCGCACCTCGTTCGATGCCCCACTCGTTGTGGAGGATCCTCCGCAGCTGCTTCACCGCGCCGCGTTCTCCGTGCGCGAAGACCTCCGGCAGCGGGTCGGGCGTCGGCAGCGCGCGCACCGCATCGACGAGAACGGTTCCGTGGACCGCACCCTCCCGGTGCAGCCAGCGCACCTCCACGCCCTCAGGCCGCGCAAGGTCGAGCTCGTCGGACGCGGCATCCACCTCGATGAGGGCGAGCCCGGTCGTTCCAACGGGCATCGCTTCGAGGGCCGCGGAGATCGCCGGCACGGAGGACTCGTCTCCGAGGAGGAGCCGCGGCACCGAAGCATCCTGACTCGGTTCGAACAGCCCACCCGGCCCCGAGAACGACACCCGGTCACCCGGCTTCGCCGTGGCGGCCCACGGCCCAGCCACTCCCTCGGCTCCGTGCACGACGAAGTCGATCGCCACGGTTCGCGCATCGTGGTCGATCGAGCGCACGGTGTAGGTGCGTCGCACGGGCAGATCCTCGAGCGGCAACGTCTGGCGAAGCTCCTCGAGGTCGTACGGTGGCGTCAGCCCCAGCTCGGGCTTCGCGAAGAGCATCTTCACGTACTTGTCGGTCTTCGCGAGCCGCTCCGGGTCCGCGTCTGCGATGAACGGCTCGAAGTCCTCGCCTCCGAGGTGCACTCGGACGAGGTGCGGAGTCAGCCGCTCCGTACGCTTCACCGTCCAGACACGCTGCTGCCCGCCGCGTCGCGGCCGAGCATCCCGACCGCCTGATTGATTCACGTCACGTCCCTGAATGGTCACGCCCCCATTGTGGTTCAGTTCGGAGGCGTTTTGGGGAGTCAAGCGCTGGCACGAGTCTGCGCGCGACCGGTTTCGATGTCAGGATGCCGCTCGGCGTCGAGCATGCGAGCGATCTGAGTCGCGGCCTGACGCCCAGCCCGGTTGGCGCCGATCGTCGACTGCGACGGACCGAAGCCGATGAGATGCACGCGCGGCTCGTCGGCGACGCGCGTGCCGCGCATCGTGATGCCGCCGAGCTCGTTGCGGAGGCCCAGCGGGTCGAAGTGCGCGACGGCCGGGCGGAAGCCGGTCGCCCAGAGAATGACGTCGACCGTCGTGAGCGATCCGTCGGCTTCGCGCACGCCGTGCGGTTCGATCGCGGTGAACATCGGTCGGCGCCGCAGCACTCCGCGTGCCTTCGCGGCGAGCGCGTATGAGGTCCAGGGGATGCCCGTGTACGACGAGATGCTGCGCGACGGTCGCCCCGCCTCGACGTCAGCGGTCACCGCAGCGATCACCGCGCGGCCGTTCGTCTCTGCCTCGAACGGGCCGTCGAGCCACTGCGGCTCGCGTCGTGCGTACCAGAGTGTCGTCGCGACGCGCGAGACCTCCTCCAGGTGCTGGATCGCCGAGATTCCGCCGCCGACGATCGCGACGCGCTGACCGGCGAACTCGTCGAGGGAGACATAGTCACTCGTGTGCAGCTGGCGTCCGAGAAACGACTCCGCGCCCGAGTACCGCGGGCGCACCGGGTTCTCCCACGTGCCGGTGGCGCCCACCACCGCGCGGGCGACCCAGGTTCCGTCGTCCATCTCGACGTGAAGATCACCGTCTGATGCGGCATCCATCGCCCTCACCGCTGTCACACGGACGGGCCGCAGAATCGGCAGCGCGAACCGACGCTCGTAGTCAGCGAAGTACCGCGGCACCGCGTCTCGGCTCGGCTCCGACTCGTCGATCGGCGGCTTCTCCATGCCCGGCAGGTCGAAGATTCCGTTGACGGTGGCCATCGTGAGGGACTCCCAGCGATGCTGCCATGCGCCGCCCGGCGCCGAGTTCGCATCGAGCACGACGAAGGTTCGGGATGCCTCGGGAGCCTCGAGCGCACTCGTGAAGCCGAGGCGCTGCAGATGAAACGCTGCGGACAGACCCGCCTGTCCCGCGCCGATAACGACGACCGATGCGCGACGTTCAGTAAACGACATGACTGCCTCAACACCCGTCGCGTCCGTGTTCTTCCCGACGTGTCTCTCGCATCTCTGGGGAGCAGAATTCCCGTGCCGGCACCGCTGAGACGCCTTCTTCCTATTAAAATCCTTGATGGCCGCGATTCCACGCCCGTTTCGTCCGGCCGCACGACAGCTTCTTCGGATCCCCGAGGAGGTTCCCTGAACAGGAGATAGATATGAAAGGTACAGCGAGAAACGCATTGGCGGAGGCACTGGGAACGTTCCTCTTCGTCTTCGCGATCATCGCCGCTGTAAACAATGCGGGCGACTTCACTCCGCTGGTGATCGGCTTCGCGCTCATGGTCCTGGTGTACGCCACCGGTCACCTCTCGGGAGGGCATCTCAACCCGGCGGTCTCGCTCGGAGCATTGCTTCGAGGCGCACTGAGCCTCGGTGACTTCGTCGCGTACATCGTGGCACAGTTCGTGGGCGGTGCCCTCGGCGCGCTGCTCAGCATGGCTCTGTTCCAGCGCCCCGACGCCCCGACGAAGATCGAGGTAGGCCCTTCGTTCCTCGTCGAAGCGGTGTTCTCGTTCATCCTCGTGTACGTGGTGCTGAACACCGCGACGTCGAAGGACCACCCGGGTAACTCGTTCTACGGGCTCGCGATCGGCACGACCGTCTTCGTCGGAGCCGCCACCGTCGGGAGCATCTCGGGCGGCGGATTCAATCCCGCGGTCGGGCTCGGCCTCGCGATCAGCGGCCAGTTCGACTGGTCGATGCTCTGGCTCTACGTGTTCGCCCCGCTGGTCGGCGGCGCTCTCGCAGCGCTCGCGTTCCGCCTGCTGAACGCGCACGACCTCGCGTCGGCGAAAGAGACGGTCGACGCGTAGCGACAGCGATGGGGCCCGTTGCCGATGACGGCGGCGGGCCCCAGCTGCTTTCCACGGAACACCGCTCGTGCACCGCCGGCTCTCCTCTCGCTGAAAGCAGCAGATACGCCCTTTCTTCTCAGCCGGCAACCCCGTTGCCTGCGGATCGACATCAGGCGTAGTGTCTCGCCCACGTGCGCATTGAAGGGCAGGCGCTTTTCGTGACCGACAGAATCGCGAATATCTGGGGTGAGCGGACACCATTCGAACGCGGTGGAGCATGGCCGGTTCGCGTCGACCAGAAACTCGCCGACGGAGTGGACGAGGCCGACGTCGATCGCTGGGTTCAATCGGCGTGTGTGCTGTGCAGCAACGGGTGTGCGTGCGACATCGCCGTGAAGGACGGCACGATGGTCGGCATCCGTGGCCGGTCGGTCGACCTCGTCAACCGTGGGCGTCTCGGCCCGAAAGGTCTCTTTGGGAGCATCCCCGGAATGACGAGTCCGGACCGACTGACCTCGCCCCTCATCCGGGTGAACGACGAACTCGTCGAAACCGACTGGGACACCGCGATGAACGCCATCGTCGAGCGCAGCAGGATGCTTCTCGAAGAGAAGGGAACGCTCAGCCACGGCTTCTACACGAGCGGGCAGATGTTCATCGAGGAGTACTACGCACTTGCCGTGGTCGGCAAGGCCGGAATCGGAACACCGCACATGGACGGCAACACGCGCCTGTGCACGGCGACCGCCGCGGCGGCGATGAAGGAGAGCTTCGGGTCGGACGGCCAACCAGGAACGTACGCCGACATCGACAGCTGCGATGCCATGTTCCTGTACGGGCACAACATGGCTGAGACGCAGACGGTTCTGTGGGCGCGCGTGCTCGACCGCATCGCCGGCCCTGATCGCCCCACGATCGTGTGCGTGGACCCCCGCGACACCGAGGTCGCACGCCACGCCGACGTTCATCTCGCGGTGCATCCCGGCACGAATCAGGCGCTCATGAACGGGCTGATCAGGGAACTTCTGCACAACGGTTGGGTCGACGAGCGATACGTCGCAGACCATACAATCGGCTTCGACGAGCTACGTGACACCGTGGAGCCCTGGACGCCTGAAGAGGTCGCACGAGTCTGTGGGGTCGACGCGGATGATGTTCGTCGCGCAGTCCGCATCTTCGGGGAGTCAGAGCGTGTGCTCTCGACGGTTCTGCAGGGCTTCTACCAGTCGTCTCAAGCAACCGCGGCCTCCTGTCAGGTGAACAACATGCACCTGTTGCGTGGCATGCTCGGTCGGCCTGGCGCCGGCATCCTTCAGATGAATGGACAGCCAACCGCTCAGAACAACCGGGAGTGCGGGGCGGATGGTGATCTTCCCGGCTTCCGCAATTGGGAGAACGAAGATCATGTGCGTGAGCTCGCGGAGATCTGGAAGGTCGACCCGGGCGTCATTCCGCACTGGGCGCCCCCGACGCACGCAATGCAGATCTTCCGTTACGTGGAGCAGGGCAGCATCGAGTTTCTGTGGATCTCGGCGACGAACCCCGCGGTGTCAATGCCCGAGCTCAGCCGCATCCGCTCGATTCTGGGGCAGGAGAGCGTGTTCCTGGTGGTGCAGGACCTCTATTTGACCGAGACGGCTGCGCTGGCGGACGTCGTTCTGCCGGCCGCGGGCTGGGGTGAGAAGACCGGCACGTTCACGAACGTGAATCGCACCGTGCACCTCTCCGACAAGGCCGTCGATCCACCGGGTGAGGCGCGCAGCGACCTCGACATCTTCATCGATTACGCGCGTCGCATGAGGTTCACGGACAACGACGGCGAGCCGCTCATCGACTGGTCGGGACCGGAGGATGCCTACCGCGCTTGGCAGGAGGTCTCGCGCGGCCGGCCCTGCGATTACACGGGCATCACCTATGAGCGGCTGCGTGGCGGCAGCGGCATCCAATGGCCCTGCAATGATGAGAACCCCGATGGCCGCGAGCGTCTGTATCACGACGGCGTCTTTCCGACCGAGTCGGAGTACTGCGAGAGCTTCGGGCACGACCTGCTCACGGGAGCGACCGTCGGTGAGCAGGCGTTCCGCGCCCTCGAAACGCACGGTCGGGCGCTGCTCAAGCCCTCGGACTACGCGCCGCCGCACGAGGACCCGGGTGATGGGTACCCCTACCGCTTCACGACCGGTCGCACGGCGTACCACTTCCACACCAGGACGAAGACGGCGAGATCGCGGCAGCTGAACCGTGCGGCACCGAAGATGTGGGTTGAGATCTCACCAATGGATGCCGAGAAGCTCGGAGTCTCCGAGGGCGATCACGTGCGCGTGCAGTCGCGCCGCGGCGAGATCATCGCGCCCGCGCGCGTGAGCGCGGTTCGAGAGGGAACGATCTTCGCACCGTTCCACTACGGCTACTTCGATGAAGCGAGTGACGTCGCAGGCCGTCACACTCGTGCGGCGAATGAGCTGACCCTCACCGATTGGGATCCGGTGTCGAAGCAGCCGGTCTTCAAAGTCGCCGCGGTCCGCGTCGAGAAGATCGCTTCGGGTGACGGTCCCGCTCCAGCGCCGACGACGACCGCCTCGCGCCCCGTGACGGAGTCGCCGAGCGGCCGAGCTGACGACACGAATGATGCCATTCCGGCGTCGGTGGGCGGCCAGGATGCCGAGGCACGCTCGACTGTCGAGCGCGATGGCGCCGAGAATGCGGAGGAGAACCGATGAAGCTGTCGATCTATCTCGGGCTGCTGGAGCGTGCGGAGAGCGCCCTAGCCCGGTCATTCCGGCAGGTGAGCGATGGGCACAGCGCTGAACCCGACATTCACTATCTGTGCCGGGTGCTCGCGAGCCAATGCGACGAGCACGAGGAAGCGCTGAAGCCGGTCGTCGACCGCTACGGTGAGCAGGGCGACGACGAACCCGACGAGCTCCACGCCGATGCGATGTCTGAGACGCGGAACGGCGCGCTCGGGCTCATCCGGGACCTGCAGGACCTCTACCTGCTCGCGAACTTCGTCAAGGTCACATGGATGATGGTGAAGCAGGCGGCCCTGGGGCTGCGCGACGACGAGCTCATCGACATCGTGAACGAGTGCGAGAGCCAGACGGTGGTTCAAGTCTCATGGCTCACGACCCGCATGAAGCAGGCGGCGCCTCAGGCGCTCATCGTCGCGGAGTGAGGCCAGTCCACCCTTTGGGCCGTGATTCGGGCATACTGATGCTTCGCGACGAAGAACGAGGACCCGATGCGCCCACGCATGATCGCCGCCGCTCTCGCCTGTGCGGCCACTATCACCCTGTCAGGCTGCAGCCTCGTGCCGACATCCACGGCAGAGGTGGACGATGAGCAGGTCTTCGATGATTCGACGGACAGCGCGCCGGAGGAAGAGCTCACCGAAGACGACGAGCCGAAGTTCGATGGGAAATACGAAGGAGAGTTCGCCGACCCCGGAGAGGAGAGCAACACAGGGACGGTGACGTTCACAGTGGAGGGTGACACGATCGTCGACTTCTCAGCTGCTCCTCTCGCAGTGTGCACGAATCCGAGTGCGGTCGGTGGAATCGAGGTGATCGCGGTCGATGTCATGATCGATGAGATTGAGCTGTCCGAAGACGGCCGGTTCCGCTATTCCCACACCGAGCGAGTCTCTGACACGGTCGACATCAAGCAGGGCTATCTCGTCGAGGGTGTGATCGTCGACGGAGAGGTTCGTGACGGCACGATCAAACTGACCAGACGCTGCGTCGCGACCGCGGGCTTCGACGCCATACGTATGTAACCCTGCCACCTGAACCGGAGACGACACAGGTCCGGCACCCTGCTACTACGAGGTGCCGGACCTGCTTTGAGCACCTATTCGAGGTGCTTGTAGAGCTCGAGTGCCTGCTCAAGGAAGCTGTCCTGCTCTTCGATCATGAGCGCAACGACCTCGGATACGAACGCACCGTCCTTGGCGTAGTCGAAGCGAGGCTCCTCTTTCCACGCCATAACTTCCACCGCGTGGTAGATACCGTCAGCGCTGCAACCGCTCGCGGTGACTGCGCTTGCCACTGTCTGCTCAATCGGATCGTCAGCGACGATGCCGTCGACTCCTGGCGTCATGTCGTCGCACTCCGCACTTTCGGTCTCAATGTAGAGCTCGATCCAACCGTGGCCGTAGTCTTGGAACTCAGCTGTGAACTCGCAGCTGAGCGATGGGGCACTGATGAGCCCACTCATATCGGTCAGAAAGACGTCGGGACCGACAAACTCAGCCGCCTTCTCGGTGATCGAGTCGGGGTAGAGATCAGCACACTCTGCGATCACAGGGTCCTCGTCGACAGCCGCTGCTCGGGCTCGATCACGCCACTCAGCGAGATCGATGCTCTCAATCGACTCATCACCGACGCTCTTCTCTTCTGTGGCTGAGGAGTCGGAGGCATTACCATCCTGTGATTCCGCGTCTGCCGCGCTGCATCCTGCCAGCAGCGGGACCATGAGGAGTGCGGCGAGCGCTCCAAGTGCAGACGCGCGATAACCGTGAGACATACATTCCTTGTGTGTACTTCGGACGGCTTTTCGAAAGGGCGCAGGGCGTCCGTGTGAAGCGTGCCACTCGTCTGGTATTGCCTAACCGGAGGTCGCCGGGCACCCCCGAACCCGGGGTTTACCGTAGCAACGCCCGGGAGTTCCTTCCAATCGCGCGTCCGCCGAAACTCTCGACGCCGTCAGCCGAGCCAGTCCGCGTCATCCAACAGCGTTTGAAGTTCGGTGATGAGTCGCGACGTGTGGAATCCGTCGGCGGCCGCGTGATGGATCTGGATAGCGAGAGGCAGCATCGTTCGGTTCTCTCGGATCACGTACTTGCCGAGAGTGAAGATCGGCGCCAAATGCTCCCATGCGTCCCGCACATTGAGGTTGAACCCGGTGAACGAGGCCCACGGCAAACTGGACACATCGAAGACGTTCGCCGGCCCTTCCCCTTGCGGAAACATGCTCGTGGCCGTGCGGTGTTCGGCGAGCAGCGGCGCAGCTCCCTCGTGAAATGAGGTGAAGTCGGTCTCGTAGGGCGCCCAGACGCTGGCGAAAGTCTCGCGCTCGGGATTGAACACTGTGAACATCGGGTCTACGACATCCCACACCGCAGGTGACCCGGCATCGGTGAGCGTCAGCCTGAACTCTTCATGCCGGTTCACGACCGTTGCAAGCGCCCACACCTGTGCGATGTACGTCTTGCGGCGCGACCGCTTCATAGCTTGAGCGAAGTCGGTGACATCGAGTTCGACAGTGACGGAATACGTGCACGCAACCGCATTCCGGTAATACTCGAAGTGCTCACGGCGCGCCCATTGCTCCATCGCGACAGGCCGTGGAGTTTTCATGCTCTCCATACAATCAGCATGCTGGTGCGGCCGCAGCATACGGCTCGCCGTACCCATACCGCTCGTCCACACACTTTTGCCCTGTCTCAAGCGAATTCAGACGTTCGACAGCGACTGAGCCCCGGAGCTCGGCGCAGCACGTATCGTTCAGATTTCCTCGCCTCGGTCGATCCCGAGCGTTGCGACGAGGTCTTCATGCAATTGAAACCACACGGAATGGCAGGAGTCCTTATCAGTCTTGTCGACCCAGTCAAGTGCGCCGTTCTGGGCTTTCAACAGCGCAGCCTCGAACCGCCTCGTGTAGCCGTCGAATCTAGCCAGAATGCTCGCAAGACGAGCATTCATGGGACGCAGCTGTCTGCCGAGTGCGGCGATTTCATCGAGAACTCGGACATCCCAGGCGCGATCGGCATGATCGTTGACGGCAAACCTGTCGACTGCGGTGGGTTTGATCTGCCAGTCTGTGACTGCTCGGAGTAGGCGGGCGTTGAGCGGGAGAAAATCGTGGTAGACAGCCGCCACGACCGTGTGAGAATCGGCGCTCGAACATTCGGCTAACAGCTGCCGCTCGTTCTCGACCTTACCTGTGTCGGTGAGTGACCAGCCGTCGAGGCCAGCGAACGCGGCGTGCTGCACCCAGCCCTCACGTTCCGCTTGAGAAAGCATCCGAAGCGCCTCGCCAGGCGTCGTTCCCGCCCGTGCTGCGACTGCGTCGCTGGCAGCGAATCCCAAGAGACGTACAGCGTGCAGCACGAGCAGCTCTGTGGCGGATTGACGAGTCACGCTCATCTGTCCTGTCTGGCGCTGAGACGACTGACATACTGCTGACAGGCCTGCGGAGAGCGAAACCCGGTCGCCTCTGCAATCTGCGCCCACGTTAATCCTTTATTGCGGGCGACGAAAATCAATGCGGCCTCAATACTCTCAACCTCCGCTCGAGCTGCCGGAAGCAGCGATAGCGCGCCCAGCAGTTCGTCCGAAGTCAGCTCCGATGAGCGCCAAAGCGCGTACTGCGTCAGGTCCACGGCCGAGTGCGGAATCGGGTCAGGCCGCCACGGCCGCGACTCCAATTGCCGTGCACCCTTGTCGAGAAGCCGTTCTTGGGCATCATGCTCCCGACGGGCGCGCGCTTGGTCGGCGCTGCTGTACCCGTCGGATCGGTGCTGACGTTCCATGACCAACATCCTGCTATTATCAACATAGTGTTGTCAACATATTGTTGATAGGTGATGAAATGCTGACGGCGCTCTCGGCTGACAACCGGGCAGGCTTCGGAGGCAAGGCGGCCGCTCTCGGCGTCTTACTTCGCGCGGGTCTCTCTGTGCCCGATGGCTTCGTCGTGCCAAACAACGCTCAACCGGCCGATCTCGCTTCCGAACGCAAATTGCGTGATGCTGTCTCGGAGGAGCTCGCACGGCTGGGTAACCCTGTGGTTGCCGTGCGCTCATCAGGGAGATGAATCGCCCCGGGTTTGATGGAGGCTCTTGAATCTGTGAAGGATGAGAGTCATGGCAGCACCGAGGAAGTACAGCGAGGAATTGAAGGAGCGGGCGACGCGGTTGGCGTTGGATGCTCGTCGGGATCCGGGTAGTAAGGTTGGGGCGATCAAGCGGATTGCGGATCAGCTCGGGATCCATCCGGAGGCGTTGCGCACGTGGGTGCGGCAGGCGGAGATCGATGGCGGTGTCGTGCCCGGGGTGACGACCGCGGATGCGCAGCGGATCGCGGATCTCGAACGTGAGGTGAAGGAGCTGCGTCGGGCGAACGAGATCCTGAAGACCGCGTCGGCTTTTTTCGCGGCCGCGGAGCTCGACCGCAAGCTGAGATAGCCGAGGTGCCGACCGCGGTGCTCGTCGAGTACGTCGACGAGCACCGGGACCGGTTCGGGGTCGAGCCGATCTGCCGCGTTCTCCGTGAGAGCGGCGTGCAGATCGCCCCGAGCACCTACTACGCCGCCAAAGCCCGGCCACCGTCGGCGCGGGCGGTGAGGGACGCGGAGCTGATCATGGACATCACGACCGCGCACACGGCGAACCTCGGCGTCTACGGGGCGCGGAAGATCCATGCCGAGCTGAACAGGAAGGGCATACCGGTGGCTCGTTGCACGGTCGAACGGCTCATGCGGGATCAGGGTCTGCGGGGGGGGGTCCCCAGGGAGAAGACCCGGCGCACCACGGTCAGTGATCGTCCGGAGACGGAGCATCCGGAGGACCTCGTGGAGCGCCGGTTCGAGGCGACCGCCCCGAACCAGCTCTGGGTCGCAGACCTGGCCTACATTCGCACCCACGCCGGCTGGGTCTACGCAGCATTCGTGATCGACGTGTTCAGACGACGCGTCGTGGGCTGGCAGACCTCCACCGCGATGCGCACCGATCTCGCCCTGGACGCCCTGGACATGGGGCTCTGGCAACGCCAGCGAGAAGGACAGGACGTGTCCGGGCTGATCCATCACTCGGACCGCGGAGCCCAGTATCGAGCCATCCGCTACACCGAGCGGCTCGCGGAGGCCGGCGCTGTCGCCTCGGTCGGTTCCAAGGGCGATTCGTATGACAACGCCCTCGCCGAGGCATTCAACTCGCTGTTCAAGTCCGAGTGCATCCGCAACCCCGCGATGCGTCCGAAAGGCGGCTGGGCTTCGATCCGCGATGTCGAGATCGCCGTCGCGGAATACGTCGACTGGTTCAACCATCGCCGTCTCCACGGTGAGATCGGCATGATCCCGCCCGTCGAAGCCGAGGACGCCTACTGGGCATCCCAGCCAGCAGTCGAATACGCTGAACACCACGTCCCCGCCGGGGCCGGAACCAACTAACCGAGCCTCCACAAAACCCGGGGCGATTCATTCCCGCCGGCGCGGAGGCGGGGCCGGCCGCCGGTGGATCGGCGCACGGCGGTCGAGGCGACGGCGTGGCGGTTTTGGAGGGGGCTGCGTGGCGGGATCTGCCCGAGCGGTTCGGAAGCTGGAACCCGACCTACAAGAACTTCCGCCGCTGGGCTGTCGATGGAGTCTGGGAAGACCTGCTCACCCACCTGCAGAAGCGCGCGTCGCTTCAGGGCGAAATCGACTGGGTCGTGTCGGTGGACTCCTCGATCGTGCGCGTCCACCAGCACCTCGCGACCCTGCCGCGGGACACAGGGGGGCTCCGTAACGAATCCGGGCCGGAGCCTCCTGACCATGCGATCGGGTCACGGGGCGGTTTGACGACAAAGATCCACTCGTCTGCGACGGACGGCACGGGCGCTGTCGTTCGTCCTCACCGGTGGGCAAGTCGCGGACACGAGCATGTTCACCGACGTGCTCGACGAGATCCACGTTCCGGGGAGAGGGCCTGCGTGCACAAGGCCTGAGCGGGTGCTAGCGGACAAGGGCTACCCGTCGAAGAAGAACCGGGCCCGCCTGCGCGAGCGCGGCATCAAGGTCACGATCCCCGAACGCGCCGATCAGATCGCGAAGCGTCGCAAGCGGCCAGGTCGTCCGGTCGACTTCGGCGACGAGCAGCAGGAACGCTACCAAGGCCGCAACGTCGTCGAACGCTGCTTCAACTTCGTCAAGCAGTGGCGAGGACTCGCGACCCGACACGACAAGACCGCAAGCTCATACGCGGCCGGGGTCCGCCTCTCCGCAGCCCTCCAATGGATTTAGCAACACGGCATAGCATCACGCCGGGGACGGTTCGACTACAGTCACGTTTTGTGCGCGTGACACGCCAGCACAGTCACTGATGGTGCCTGTGCGCAGCGCGAATATTGGACACCAGGTCTGCATGCGACTGCCCAACTAGAGAGGCGTTCCACGCGGGAGTGCCGGGACCCACTCTCCATGACTCACTCAGCGGTCCCGCCACTACGGTGTCGAAGCCCAGTTCGTCGTATAGTCGCGTCACTACTGGGAGGGTCTCAGGGAAGTCGCTCCATACGCTTAAGGCCACACGATCGGCCGCCCCAGTAGGGCGTGCCAGCCGTACCAGCGCTGGCAACTCATCTCCGGGCTTTCGGACGTGCTGCAAGCCATGGAACTGAATGTGGCTGAAGGCCTTAGCAAGCTTGGCGCCTGGCAGTTGGGCTTGGCGGAGCTCATGCACCGTCACAGCTCCGGAATCCACGGTAGGGAAGTTTCCGTCGCGCCACGGCATGTAGTTGTTGTTGTCGAGCACCACCTTGCCGGCTAACTCAGCGGCGGGAAGCGTGTGGTGGGGCGCGTAGGGGAAGGCAAGTATCGCTACATCCGCTTGGGCGGCAGCGTCTGTCGCCCACAGAGGGACGATGCGCGGGCCAAGTGGTGCAATAACGTCACGTAGCGTGCGGGGATGGCGGGAGTTGGCGATGGCGACGCGATAGCCGACGTCTAGGAAAGCACGCGCCAGCACGCTCCCGGCCTGCCCCGCCCCAAGGATGCCAATCGTGGTCGAAGCATTCACCAGGCCAGCTCCCCGTACTCGTCCTGCAAGGTTCCTGTCAGAGAGTTGCGGCCAGCAGTCGCTACCTGCACCACTACTCGCGCGCTTTCGGCGGGGGGTCGACCAATTCCCATTCCTGCCGTGAGATCCGTTGCGGTCGTACCCGGCTCGAGGGCGACAAACTTGATGCTGGGATACGCCTTGGCATACTGCACCATTAGCATATTTGCGGCCGCTTTAGACGCGGAGTAGAGCGGTGCTCGCAGGCCATACTCGGGCCGGTCCGGGTTGCTCACCGCCCAGAACGAACCAGCGCTGCTGGAGATGGTCATGACTGTAGGGTTAGGCGACTTATTTAGGAGCGGTAATGCGGCCTCGGTCACTCGGAGTACGCCTACCGCGTTGGTGTCGAAGGACCGCAGCGCGGGCGCGCCAGACAGTTCGAGTTCGAGCACCCCGGCGTTGTTGATCAATAAGTCGAGTCCGCCATCCGCGTCTTCGATTGCGGCGAGTGCTGCCGTTACGGACGTATCGTCGGTGACGTCGAGCTGGACAAAGTGGGCGCCAATCTCAGTCGCGGCGGCCGTGCCCCGGTCTACGTCGCGGGCGCCCAGATACACAGTGTGGCCCAGTTCTATGAGTCGCCGCGCGGTTTCAAAGCCAATGCCTTTGTTGGCGCCGGTGATCAAGGTGACGGTCATAGTGGCCCTCTCGAAATAATCTCAATGTACTAACCGTTATTGACACTATGACTGGTGTAAAGACTCGGCAAGAGCCCTCGTTAGCCGGGGGTCTCGCGGGGCCCCCAAGGAGCGCATCGGCGTTGGAGGCTGCTCTGGAGCGAGAGCAGGACAACCCGCTGGGGACGTTTTTACAGGCGCGCCGCGCCTTGGTGACGCCGCAGCGGGCGGGGATCAAAGTGGGTGGGCGGCGGCGGGTGCCCGGGCTCAGGCGCGAAGAGGTGGCCATGCTGGCGGGCATTAGCGTGGACTATTATCTACGCCTCGAGCGGGGCCGAGACCGTAATCCCTCGCTTCAGGTCCAGGAGGCGTTAAGTCGGGTGCTTCATCTCGACGTTGAGCTACGCGAGCACCTGCGATTACTCGCTCAAGGCAGTGTGGCAGCTGAGCTGACTGAGCGGCCTCCGCGGCCGCCCTCAACGAGCACGCTTGCCCTCTTACACTCCTTGCCGTACCCCGCCTTCATCGA
Organism: Paramicrobacterium salitolerans; assembly: GCF_051513965.1. Classification (GTDB taxonomy): domain Bacteria; phylum Actinomycetota; class Actinomycetes; order Actinomycetales; family Microbacteriaceae; genus Paramicrobacterium. The sequence continues at coordinate 3,142,406 of NZ_CP195847.1, read as the reverse complement.
AAACCGAAACTTTGACATTGTGGCTGCAAACGACAAGGCCAAGGCGCTGTCCCCGCGCCTGGCAGAAGGCGGAAATCAATTACGCGACGTGTTCCTTGATCCTGCAGAGCGAGAGCTCCACCCCGACTGGGACAGTGTCACAGTGTGCCTAGTTGCAGGAGTGCGCAACATGGCCAGTCATTCGCTCGCTGAACCACGCCTGAAAGAACTGGTCACGCAGCTTATACGTGAGAGCCGTCGGTTCGCGGACCTGTGGAACCGGCATGACGTGCGCGGTCAGTACAGTGCACCGCTGCGCCTGCGTCATCCGATAGTGGGAGAAATGACTCTCCATCGCGAACGTCTAATAGCGGCCGGCTCGGATGGGCTCGCGTTAGTGGCCTTCCACGCAGACGCGGGCTCAACGGATGCGGACAAGCTCGCACTGTTGCAAGAGGTGTCGGGATCGCCTGGGTAAAGCTCGCCCGGGTAGAGACTGGAGGCGTGAATGCGGCCTATCGCTTGACGGAAGGTTTAGGCTTTGCGAGATTGACTCAGCGGATCCGGTCTCGCGAGCGTGGGGGCGGTAGTGGCAATTCGCAGAAGCTCTTCGCGCGTGGCCCCAAGTTCGGCCCGGACTGAAAGTCCATGCCATATCGTCTGTACGAGCTCAGTCACGAGCGAGGCGTTCGTTCCTGCTGTGAGGTCGCCTTCCTGTATTCCACGTTCTATCCGGGATGTCAGGAGGTCTTCATCGGAAGATTGCAGCTCAGCCACATAGGCGCGCACGTTGGAAGTTGGGGGCGCGTCGGCCATGACTGCGCTACTGGTGAGGCACCCCGGGTGCCCTTCATTGGCTCGGGTGAACTCATTCACTGAATCCGTGAGCAAGCGTTCAATGACGCGTGCCACAGTGGGCTCTGCCACGGCGCCAGCGTAAATTTCGCTGTATCGCTGCGCATAGGTGCGCACCGCCTCATCGAACAGCGCCGCTTTTGTTCCGAAAGCCGCGTACAGGCTGGAACTCGAAATTCCGAGCGCGGTGGCCAGCATGCGGGTCGATGTCCCAGAGAAACCATGGAGCCAGAAGAGGTGGGCGGCCTGACGCAGCGCCTCACCCCGGTCGAATGACCGTGGTCGTCCTCGTGGTGCGGTCGTCATGTTGACTATTCTAGCGCAATCGCTCTATAATCCATTTATGGAGCGATTGTTACAGAAAAGAATTGCGGTTCGGGACAGCTGGGTGACCGTGGACGTCTATGGCGACCCACGTGGGCCTGCCATTGTGGTGATCCCTGGTGCCATGGCAAATGCCGCAGCTTGGGGTGATTTTGCACGACGCCTTGAAGGCTGGCCGACAGTCGCGGTTATAAACCGACGTGGCCGGCGTCCGTCGGGACCGCTGACCGACGCCTACGGATTTGCAACCGAACTCGCAGACGCGTCAGCGGTGATACGTGAATGCGGTGATGTGCGTGCACTTTTCGGATGGAGCTACGGCGGCCTCATAGCGCTACATCTGGCGAACTCCCTGCCAGTGCCACACCTGATTGCATATGAACCCATCATGGCTCCCTTTGGCGCAAGCGCACTATTAGAACTCTCGCAACTACACGCTATGCGGGATGCCGATGGCAGTGTCGAAACTGCGCTACAACGAGTAACCGGTATGAATGCCGACGAGGTGGCGTCTGTGCGCTCGGACAGTCAGACGTGGCGTTACCTACGAAGTCTCGGTAGCACTATTTACCCGGAGACGCTCGCGCTTAACAATGCGCCCGAGGAGTCGGAACTGGGTGCGCTCGCGGGTCGAGTTGACCTGATTATCGGCGAACGAAATCGCGGTCGACCGCCGTATGGAACATCGTTTGCCGACGTGAAGCGCAACAGCCCTCGGGCAATACTTCACCAACTGAGTGGGGCGGGTCACTTGGCGCACGTCGAGGACCCCGATGCGCTAGCCACGCTTGTCAGCGAATTAGGTGCGCAGGCGCGTGGCAGTGGGATGCCAGGTATGTCCGCACAGTAACTCGCTCTCAACGAGAAGCCCTGACGCATCTCAAGTCCATGCGATTTCCGGTATATGTGCCGTAATAATTGGGCGCTTCTTCGGTAAGTTGACGACCGTTGAGATCGAAGCAACATGACCGCACAGGTCGCGTTCAGGAGTGTCGAGGGCGGTCGCGGGCCGGGCGACACACCGGCGGCGATGCCCATCGCCCCCTCGCCGCCACGCAGGTCACCACGAACGCTGCATGCCGAATCTGCGCTCAAGGACATCACGAAGCGGATCACAGATCTAATGCGCCAGCTTCACCGGCGCCTGCCTGATCTCGCGCCCTCGGGCAACATCGTCCGGCACGGCATCAACCGCGGTGGCGACCGCCGCCTAAACCGGGCTCTTCAGATGGCTGTCGTCGCCCAAATGCGAGTGGGCCCCAGCACACACGTCTACCTCGAGCGCCGCACGCGCCGAAGCGACGACTTAACAAACATAGGAGTTTCAACGGGATCAACGAGCTCCACCGCGGCCTCGCCCGCGACTTGCGCAACCGCGAGAACTAACGACTGAGAATGCTCCTCGCCGTCGGCAGACTCACACCACGACCCCCACCAAATATCCGAAGAGCCCCCGTCAAGCGCGGGACTCCGACTCCGCTGAGCTGCGGTTGCGCTTGGCATGCGCGCGCACCTTGATCCGGTTGCCGCATGTCGCCATGGAGCACCATTTGGCCGTGCCCGGGCGGCTTCGGTCCACGAGAAAGAGGTTGCATTCAGTGTTGGCGCATGCCCGTAGGCGCCCTGGGCGCTCATGCTGAACTTCTGACCACGCCACTAAGGTGCGAGCGGCTAGGAGTGAAGTGGCGGGCGCGCTGAGTTCCCAGTGGATGCCATCGGCAGTCACATTAGGTGTCATCACAATTTCGCTCGTGAATTGCGACAGGTCTGCGAGCGCCTCGTCGTTGCCGCGTATGGCTTGCTGCAGGCTATCGCGGACCTTGATTAGCGTGGCTAGCTCTTCGGGCGACCCGGTTCCACCAAAGTTGCGTGCGAGTTGCGCGCCTTCCTTGCCAGTGAGTTGCTCTTGCGGCGAGCCCGCAGTCACGGGAGCGCTATTGAGTACCGCCATGAGAAGGTCCTCGTCTTGGGCCATGCGCACCTCCCGGGTTGCTCAATGAAATGATGCCTGTTAGGTTAACACTAACCGGTAACAACTAGTTAAGAAGTTAGCATGGCACGTGTCCACCACCGAACCTTGACCGTGAACGGCCTGGAGGTCTTTTACCGTGAAGCAGGCCCCAGCGATGGGCCCACCATGCTTTTGCTCCATGGATACCCCACGAGTTCGCATATGTTCCGCCACTTGATTCCTTCGCTGGCTGACCGTTACAGGGTTATCGCCCCCGACCACATTGGCTTTGGGCGTTCCGCAGCTCCCTCGGTCAACGCCTTCACTTACACCTTCGACGCGCTGGCCGAGGTGACTGCCGACTTCCTGCGGCAGATAGGTGTAGAGAGATACACGGTGTATGTCCAGGACTACGGCGCACCAATTGCCTGGCGGCTAGCCCTCGCACACCCGCAGGCGATCGAGGGAATCATCACGCAGAACGGCAATGCTTACGAAGAGGGCTTCGTCCCCGACTTCTGGGCTCCCATTTGGGAGTACGCCGCGACTGGTTCAGCACAAGCCGAGCAGGCCCTGCGCTACGCCTTGTCGCATGAAGCGATTCGCTGGCAATACACCCACGGGGTACCGGACGTGACAACTGTGAGCCCTGACGCCTGGGAGCACGACGCCGCTTTAATGGCTCGGCCTGGCATTGACCGGGCACAGTTGGCGCTCTTCGCGGACTACGCCAGCAACCGCTCGCTTTACCCTAGGTTCCACGAATGGCTTGAGCGTTCACAAGTGCCCGTCCTCGCCGTGTGGGGCAAGAACGACGAGATTTTTGGACCTGACGGAGCCACTGCCTTTCTGCAGCACGCCCCTCACGCTCGCATAGAACTATTCGACGGGGGCCACTTCTTGCTCGAGTCACATTTTGACCAAGCGCTTGAGACTATCCGGGACTGGCGGGCAACATATTGAACCGCCCTGGCAGTGACTTGCACTTTGGACGAAGTGAGACCCATTTGAAGGTGAAACCTATGCGACGCAGGTTAATCCCCGTGACCAGCTACCTATGGTTCGTCGCTACTGCGGTATTAGCCTTGGCCTCGGGCTGCGCTGCCTCACACAACGATGAGGCAACAGCGAGTACACCACCACTTACCCACGCTCCCGTGCCCTCGGCTAGTGCCGAACCCGTACCGCCCTCGGGCTCCCTGAGTGCGGTGAGCTCGAGTATTGGCGAGCTGGAGGACATGTACCAGGCGCGGGTTGCGGTCAGCGCTATCGACATCGGCACCGGGCTCAGTGTTCAGCACCGCGAAGACGAGAGATTCGGTTTCGCCTCCACTCTCAAGGCATTTGCGGCAGCGCAGTTTTTGAGTCAGGTGCACGGGGAGGACCGCCATGAGCGGATGAAGTGGACCCGGGCTGATGTTGATGCGGCGGGCTATTCACCGCTCACTACTGACCATGTGAATTCTGGGCTGACGCTCACGGAGTTGGCGGAGGCTGCGGTTCGCCTCAGCGACAATACGGCAATGAACCTTGTGCTGGAGCGTATTGGCGGTCCCGAAGGGATGAATGAGGCCTTTGCTGAGTGGGGAGATAGCGTTACGCAAGTCGCGGATATTGAACCCGATCTCAACAACGCGAATGTCCACACCGGGGCAAACACCACAACCGCCACAGCGTTTACGTCCAGCATGGTTGCCGTGCTCGGAGCCGACCACCTCGCCCCAGCAGATAAGGAACTGCTGATCGACTGGATGAGTGCGAACGCCACCGGCGACACTCTCATTCGGGCGGGTGCGCCAACCGACTGGGTCGTGGCGGACAAGTCAGGCGGAGCGGGCCCACTGAGGAACGACATCGCAGTTGTCTTCGCGCCAGAACGTGAACCGATTGTCATCACCATCTTGACCGAGCGTTATGACCGTGAGCAGACGTATGACGATGCCTTGGTGGCTGATGTGGCGACCGTAGTTTTGGAACACTTTGCCTCAAGTCAATAGTGCACCCACTCACACCCACCCAAGATAAGGATCAGAAGTTCGTATGACTATCGATCACGAACCCATTCCGGGCAACGCGTTATGGATCTACGCACACCCGCGCCGCAACTCGCTTAACAGCCACCTCTTCCAGACAGGACTCACCGTACTGCGAGGTGATTATGATGTCGCAATCTCTGATCTCTATGCGCAAGGGTTCGACCCGGTGCTCAGTGACCGCGACCTGGGTGAACTATCGGACTCTTCGGGCGGCATGGCTTCACTCCTCGGTCACGCGTACGCCGCAGACCAGTTGCCGCCCGACATTCAGTTGGAACAAGCGAAGCTTGCCGCCGCAGAGCTGCTCATCATCCAGTTTCCTTTGTGGTGGTACGGACCGCCCGCGATTCTCAAAGGCTGGTTCGACCGCGTGCTCACCAGCGGGTTCGCTTTTGGCGATCTAGATCCGCACACTGGAATGCCCCGGCGGTACGGAGATGGTGGCTTGGCGGGGCGCAAGGCGCTCATCATTGTCACTGCCGGTGACGATGCAAGAGCGCTTGGCGAGCGCGGCGTTAGCGGTGACCTGGACTCACTGCTCTTTCCGCTAACTCATGGCGCACTTTGGTACACCGGGATTGAATCACTTGCGCTCCATGTAGTCTACGATGCCGACATGCTTGATACGGCTCGGATTGAGCGCGAAGCCCAGCGACTCACGGAGCGCCTGCATGGCGTCGCCACTGAACCGGTACGTCGATTCCGCAAGCTCGCAGACGGTGAGTATCAAGGAACTCGGGCATTGCGAGTGGATATTCTGCCTGATCGTAGCGACCTTGCAATCCACCTGGCCGATCCTCATTAGCGTCATCGTTTACGTGGCGTGTACACACGATCACACAAAACGCAAAAGCCGGGGGAAGCCACGCCTTTCAGAGTGGCCTTCGACTGCGGCATAGCGTGCACGAAACGAACCGCAATGTCGAAAAGACCACGGTATCGCTCACCGCGTTGTGATCGTTGATTTCTCTTGTGCTAAGAATCGAACAAAACTATTGCCGTCATAACCGGCGTGATGCTCGAGGTGTTACTCCCGGAATCAATTACGCATCATGCTAGCTAGCTGCGAATTTCACGATGTGCACCAACGCTCGATTCGCGTGGTTCCGTAGTCTTGTGCATCTCATGAGGGTGAAAGGTGACCGCGCCGACGCGGGTTGCGAACCAGTAAGCGCGCTCGAAAACTTCTCCTCCACGACAGCCCCGTCAGACGCCTCTCACCTAGATCGTGTCACTCTGTGCCGATTTCGCGCCTGGCGAGATCTGCCTGAGGTATTCGGGCTGTGCCGAAAGGCGTGCACCTGGCATCACCAGATGGCCTACCGATGGCACCGGAAAGAAGGTGCACGCGAAGCTGTCCGCGGCTGCCGACGCCGCCGGGCGTTTGAATGGATACACTTTAGCTGACCACACCGGCACGCCACGCCCATGCGGCGATTTCGACCCGATTGCGGGCTCCGATCTTGACCGAGATGTTCCGCGCGTGAGTCTTGACCGTCGAAAGTGAAACGAAGAGGTCAGCGGCGATCTCCTCGTTCGTGCCACCGCGCGCAATGGCTGCGGCGATCTCTACCTCGCGATCGGATAGGCCGTGGTGTTCGGTCGGTGCCGTCGTCGCTGATGCGATCTCACCCAGTAGCCGCACGGTAATGGAGGGCGACACGAGTGCATCCCCCTTCGCTGCGGCTCGCACAGCCTCGACTAGCAGACGTGGGCCTGCGTCCTTCAACAGGAATCCGGAGGCACCCGCCTGCAACGCGGAACGCAGGTACTCATCGGAGTCGAATGTGGTGACGACTACGACACGCGGCGCATGCGGGATCGACGTGATCACTCTGGTGGCGTCGAGCCCGTTCATACCGGGCATGCGGATGTCCATTAGCACCACATCGGGGCGCAGTTGCTTCGTGGCAGAAACCGCGTCTTCGCCAGACCCTGCGGTGCCCACCACCTCGATATCGCCCTCAGCCTCGAGTACCATCGTGAACCCGGCGCGCACCATTTCCTGATCGTCGGCCAGGAAGACGCGAATCATCGTTCCTCCACCATCGGCAGCGTCACTCGGACACTCCACGTGTCGTCCTCGATGGCTCCGGCGCGCATAGTTCCTCCGAGGGCTGTGACGCGCTCTGCCATGCCTGTGAGGCCGAACCCTCGCGACCCAGGCATCCGCGTGCCGCCGTGCACTCCGTCATTGTAGATCTCGATCAGAAGCTGCCCTCCCGCTGCCTTCACCACAACTCGGGTGTTGCCCTCCGGAGCGTGCCGTCGCGCGTTTGTGAGCGCCTCCCGAACCACGCGGTACGCAGACTCGCCAACCCCGGGCGGTATCGCCTCGTGCGGCTCCTCAAATGAGAGCGTCGTGCGCGTCAGACCGGGGTCGAACCGTTCAACAAGGGCCGGGATGTCCGAGAGCGCGTATTGCACCGTGAGCGGGGACCTATCGTTCGACCCCTCCCGCATCGTCCCGACCATTTTGCGCATTGCCGACAATGCCTCCGCACCGGCGGCCTCAATGGACTCCAGGGCTTCTGTCACCCGCTCGCGGTCATTGTGCGCGACGGCAATCGCAGCCTGCGCCCGTACTACGATGCCGGTCACCTGGTGCGCTACGACATCGTGGAGCTCACGCGCCAGCTCCATGCGCTCGGCTCGGCGGGCGGCTTCAACCGCGGACTCTCGTTTGGTGAGGATGTACCGGCCCGCCAGACCGCCAGCGACTGAGCAGCCCCAGAGCAGCAGCGCGAGCAGTACGAATGTGACGTCGAAACCAAGACGCAGGAGCACCCCGCCGAGGGTGACGGCGAGCGCTGCGGCGCCCACGATGATCGCACCGCGCCTTGCGCATCCGCGAATCCCGGAGATCGTCAGCACGACGATTGCGGCGGTTTCCGTCAACGAAAGAGCTGGGCTGCCGACCGGCACGGAGACCATGGAGGCGAGGAGGGAGACGGAGAACGCCGACCCGACGGCCACGCCGATCGGCATCACTCTGCGTGCGAGCGCGAGCCCAGCTACCACGATCGCGACGAACGCTGTCGCAAGGGCGCCGACAATGAAGTCCGTGTCGGGGTCGACGATGAGCCGCGCACCGAGTTCGAAGTCGACGGCTACCAACAGCGCCAATACTCCGAACTCCGCGGCACTTGCAAGGGTTCGCCAGCGTACCCGCCGCGACTGCAGCGGCCGCGTGTTACCAGTTCTCCCCCTCATCGTCACCCAGTCATTCTACTAAGTGGACGACATCGCCTCCGCGATACGAGTGCATATCGTTCGAAGGGCCGATGAGCGGCACGACAAGCCGTTCTCACGGTCGATGCGAGGCTAGTGGTGTGAGCGTGAGAGTAGACACATGATATCTACTGACGGTCATCCGCAACATGCCAAAATTGTCCCCACATCGCGGTTCGCGGCGCGAACGATCGACCTCGTACGAGAGTACGGCGCCGGCGATAGCCGTGTGCGTGCACTCGACGGGCTGAGCATCGAACTCCAGACCGGGAAATTCACCGCGATCATGGGCGCATCCGGTTCAGGTAAATCGACCCTGCTGCATTGCCTTGCGGGCCTCGACCGCGCGACATCAGGTCGGATTCTGCTCGGCGAGACTGAGCTCGGCGGCTTGGACGATGCCACGCTCACCGCCATCCGGCGCGACAGGATCGGATTCGTGTTCCAGGACGGCAACCTCCTGCCGCACCTTACGGCCGGCGAGAACATCGACCTCGGGTTATCGCTCGCGGGGCGGCGTCCCGACCGCGCGTGGCGCACTGAACTTGTCGGCCGGCTCGGGATCGGTGACCGTCTTCGGCACTTACCGTCTGAGCTGTCGGGAGGGCAGCGCCAGCGTGTCGCGGTGGCGAGAGCCCTGCTCGGCCACCCGGATCTCATCGTTGCCGACGAACCGACCGGCGCACTGGACAGCGCATCCGGCGGAGCGCTGCTGGAACTTCTCAGGTCATGCGTCGACGACTACGGGCAGACCGTGGTCATGGTGACGCACGACCCTTCAGCCGCCGCCGTCACAGACGAAGTCGTGCTGCTGAAAGACGGACGTTCGGCGGGCATCCTCAATCAGCCCACTCGCGAAACGGTGCTCGAGCGCGTCGCCGCGATCAGCGCGCAGCCGGGAGCCGTCGCATGATCGTCCCGCAGACCGCCGTCCGAAGCATCAGGAGACGGCCAAAACAGGCCTTGATGATGGGCCTCGCGATCGCGCTCGCAACCGCCTTCGCAGCGTCGTCGATCCTTATCGCGATCAACGCAAGGGCCGCACTCGTCGCCTTCGGAATGACAACACCGGAAGCGACCGATGTTGTCGTCGTTCCCCCTGAAAGCATCGACAACGAGGCCGTCGCCCATATGGCGGGGCAAGTGGCAGCATTGCCCGAGACTGACGAAGTCGCGGTCGAGTACCTGGGAGACGTCTCCGTTGAGGCGGGCGGTCTGACGTCCACGTGGAAACTGACAAGCGACCCCGGTTCCGGCTCTCTCAGCGCCATCCCCGACCTGGAGGAGGGGGATGCGCTGCAAGCGGGCGAGATCTACCTCGGTGTCAGCACCGCTGAACGATCAGGGGTCTCGGTCGGCGACACGGTCGTCGCAGCGGGGCAAGAGCTGGTCGTCGCCGGCATCGGGCAGATTCACGAGTTCGGCATGGATGTCGGGCTCATAACGGAAGAGGACGCCGTCGCCATCGGCTCGATGACCCCGGTGCAGATCTTCATCGCAGGTGACATGGATCCGGATGCCGTGAGCGCGCTGATAGGAGACAGCCTCGTCATCAGCGGCGAAGAACAACGAGCCGACCAGGCGAGAACGGTGACGGACACGCTCGTAGGCGTGTTCGGCGCGCTCACCGTGTTCGTCGGCCTTGCGCTGCTGTCGGCCGTCGTAATCGTCGGCTCTACCTTCCGGACGGTGTTCTCGCGTCGGGCGACCGAACTCGCTTTGCTGAGATGCGTCGGTGCGGGCCGCGCGCAGTTACGGCGTCTCGTGCTGTTCGAAGCGGCATGCATCGGCCTGCTCAGCGGTATCTTCGGCGTCGCGGTCGGATGGGCGCTCGCCGCCGGACTCGTTGCCGTTGCGCAGTCCAGCGGTCTGCTGACGGATGCGTTCAACTCGGCCCCGCTCGCACTCGTTGCGTGCCTGGTGCTGGCGACACTCTCCACCGTTGTCGCAGCGCTTCCGGCAGCGAAAGCCGCGGGGAAAGCCTCGCCGATAGCAGCGCTGAGCGCAGCCAGGGCAACGGAGGCACGGTCGACCAGACGAGCTGTGCGCCTGGTCGCAGCGAGTGTCCTTGCGTTGAGCGCTGTCGCCACCGGTGCGGCCGGTGCGATCGCGGCGAGCACCGACGAGTTCCTGGCACTCGGGTTGACGGCGCTCAGCGGTGTGCTGCTCTTCGTCGCGCTCGTGTGCATCGGACCCTTTATCGTTCAGTGGTTCGCGGCACTCCTTCGACCCTTGACCGGGTCGTCGGGAGCGGTCCGTGTAGCGGTATCGAACGCACGTCGGTCCTCCCGCCGCACGGCTGCCATGAGCACCGTGCTGATGCTGGGGGTTGGGCTGACGGCGGCACTCGTCGTCGGCGTAGCCGGAGCTACCGCCGATGCCCGCGAGGACATGGAGAGCAACTTCTCCTCCGCTGCGATCATTCCCGTCGACTTTGTCGACGACCCCGATGCCATTGTCGACCTGCTGACCGAGCATCCGGCAGTGGATGTTCGCGTCGACGGGCTCGACATTCTCGTTGATCCCGCTCCGGGAACGGGCGCTGTTGAACTGCGCTCGGCGGTGCTCGAGAGCGTCAGCGACGGCACGCCCGTGTTCTGGGCATCCGACGTCCGGGAGGGCATCGAGCAGACGCTCCTCATCGGCCAGATCATCGGCATCGTCATGATCAGCGTGACCCTCATTGTGGCAATGGTCGGAGTCATGGTCACCCTGGCGCTCTCCGTCGCCGAGCGGCGCGAAGAAATCGCGCTGACCCGCGCCCTGGGCATGACTCGAGCGGGTGCGCGTCGCTCACTCGCCATCGAGGCTGCGCTCGCGGCAACGCTGGGGTCGATAACCGGTGTCGTCTTCGGCAGCGGCTACGGTCTGCTCGCGCTGAACGCGCTGGGGATGTCTGCCGGTGCACCGCCGATCGGCTCGCTCACTGCCGTTTTCTTCGGCGTCATCATCGCCTCGATCCTGGCGGCCGCGATCCCCATGCGGACAGCGGGCCGTGTTTCACCGGCGATTGGCATGGCAGCTCGATGAACCCCCCTCGCCGCAACGGCCGTCCGGCCTCGATACAACCTGGTCAATACTCAGAAAGGTACGAAAACTATGCACGCTCGAATGAAACTGCTCGTCGGCGCAATCGGCGCAGTCGCCGCGCTGACCGTAAGCGGATGCACCGTAGTGCAAGACACGTTTCAGGTGGGGGAACGCGAATTCCACTTCGACACGATTGCCGACGTCCAGGAATCAGGGGAGGCGTTCCGCTTCCAGGGATTCCTGCCTGACGATGCGACCGACATTCGCATGATTGCGCAGCTCGACGGTCACGCAGGTCTCATGCGTTGGACAAGCCCGACAGAGTTCGCTTCCGAGCACTGCAGGGTGGTGGACGTTACAACACCGCCGCCGTTCGACCCCGAGTGGCTGATTGATCCCATTCCTGAGGCAGGAGCTGCCTGCGGTTCCTGGACAGTCGTAAGCAGCGGTGGTGTGCACTTTGCCTGGTCGGACCCGGAAGGCGAGTAGTTACGATCGGTTGCGGATAGTGCAGGTTGAGGCTATGAATCGTAAAATCGGCTCTCGATAACCGCCTCGCGAGGAGCTTGAACACACCGCAGAGGAATACCGGAAGTGTCTGGTCTGCAGGACCTGAACCTTGGGTCGTGCGTGAACGTCCCCGACCTTCTCGAGCCAGTCACTCGACCGGCTCGAGAGGTCGGCGCTCATGCCGCCCACGTCGCCGTCGTCCGGGCGTGAAAAGGGTGTCGTCGCTTTGCTCGGCACGGACGAAGCGACCCTGTTGGCGGTCGTGATCGATCCCCAGGACCGCGGCAGGCCGTCACGATTCGTGATTAGCTCAGCATCTATCAAGAAACGTGAATGCCAAGATCTGTGCGCTCGGGCAGGATGTCAGATCGTAGGGAACGCGTTCTCTTATAGTCGCCGTCGCGCAGCCGCCGGAACCGACGCGCTGGCTCGGCACCGACTCCACGTAACCGCTCTCGAAGATGTTGGACCTCCTGGTGGGTGTCAGCGTCACTCAATGCGTCGGCATCGTGGACCACATGCAGGTCCAGCGTCTCGATTCCGACATACGAGCGCCCTGGAGGCTTGGTCCATGTCGATGTGAAGAAGCTCGGCCGCATCCCTGAGGGCGGCGGGCGCCGCACCCTTGGCCAGCAGAAGGGCAAGAAGAACAAGACCGGTGTCGGGTACTCGTTCATCCACTCCGCGATCGACGACAACTCACGCCTGGCCTACTCCGAAATCCTCGGCGACGAACGCCAAGAGACCGCAGCCGGATTCTGGAAGCGCGCGAACTCGTTCTTCGCCAGCCAGGGAATCCCCATCCTGCGCGTCCTCACCGACAATGGAACCTGCTATCGCTCACGCATGTTCAACGAGGCGCTCTGCGAGGCAGTGAAGCACAAGTTCACCCGACCATCTCGGCCGCAGACGAACGGGGAAATTGAACGCTTCCAGCGCACGCTCGCCTCCGAATGGGCATACGCCAGCCACTTCGCCTCCGATGCCGCTCGCGACGCCACCTACGAGGCCTGGATCCACGGCTACAATCACCACCGACCCCATACCGCTCTCGGAGGCCTCTCACCCATCGACCGCGTACATAACGTCAATGGGAAGAACACCTGGGCCGGGTGGATAATCGCGCCTCCGAGTTCCGCCGGATTCGCACTCCAGGGCGGCAGGCATAGAAGATCCGCTCGAAGTCGGCGGGTTGGATGCCGCGGGGAGCCGAAGACGCATTGGGGGGCGGCGCCGGTCACTGCACACCCAGTCGCATGGCTTCCCCGCGCCGTCCCGCCCGCCCTCAGCTTTCTTCGCGGCCTGCAAGGCTCGCCCACACGTCAGCTAGCGCTGACAGCTGATCATCGTTCAGCCGCCCCAGGAAGAGACGACGGATATCGGCGTGTTGCTGTTTCCATGCCAGCCGCAGGAGTGACCTCCCCTCTCGGGTGAGGGTGAGTTCGTAACTCCGACCATCGCCGACCGCGCGCTTGCGTTCGACCAGACCGCGCCTTTCCAGACGGTCGACGAGGCGAGAGAGGCCGGGACCTGACATTCCTCTCCGCTTGGCCAATTCGCTCAAGCGGAGGCCGCTTCGGCCTGCTTCGCCCAGCAGCCCGAGGACGCTGTACTCGGCCATGCTCACCCCGAGCGGCGCCAGGCCCTCCCCGAGCTCACGCCAGATCCGATCGTGCGAAACCAGGAAGCCCCGCCATGCCGCGCCCTCCAGGTCGCTGAGCCCATCCGTTGGCATGCCACAAATCTAGCTGTTATTTAAGACTCCCGGAATAGATGCGTGCGCACGCATGTTTATACTCGTGAGACCACCCCTGAGAGGAAACACACGATGGCCTTTGAAATCGGAATCATGACCTTCGGCGAAGTCACAGCAGACCCGGCGACCGGGACGATCCGCACTCCACATCAGCGGGCGAGGGAGACGATCGAGCTCGCGAGGGTCGCCGATCAGGCTGGTCTGGACGTATTTGGCATGGGCGAGCATCATCGCAGTGACTTCGTGGGCTCAGCGCCGACCGTCATACTGGCCGCGGCCGCCGAAGCCACCCGACAGATCCGTCTTACCAGCGCTGTCACCGTGCTGAGCTCTGATGATCCCGTGCGGGTGTGGGAGCAGTTCGCCACGATCGACCTTCTCTCTGCCGGCCGGGCGGAGATCATCGCCGGACGCGGCTCCTACACCGAATCGTTCCCACTTTTCGGATACGACCTCGCGGACTACTCCGAGCTCTTCAGGGAGAAACTGGATCTTCTCCTGCAAATCCGCGAGCGCAATCCGATCACCTGGGAGGGCAACCTGCGTAGTCCGTTGGTCGACGCCGATATCAGCCCTCGGCCCTACGGCGACACCATCCCGATCTGGGTGGCTGTTGGAGGGTCACCCGCTTCGGCCGTCAATACCGGGATGCTCGGGCTGCCGCTCGCGCTTGCCATCCTCTTCGGCCCGATGAACATGCTCCGCGAGTCGGCGGGGCTCTATCGCGCCGCCGCCGAGCGCTCCGGCCATGATCCCGCAGCGCTTCCGCTTAGCATGAGCGTAGGGGGTTACGTCGGCAGCAGCCCGAAGCAGGCGCGCGATACCATGTATCCGCACTTCGCTCAGTTCATGATGGAGCATAACCATCAGCGTGGGCGCGGGATGCAGCTGCCTCGTGACGCGTTCGAAGCGGGGTCCTCCCCTGGCGGTAGCTACGTCGTCGGGGGCGCCGACGAGGTGATTGACAAGATCCTCCGATTTCGGGAGATGTACGGGCTCACCCGCATCATCCTCCAGATGGGGATGGGAAGCATGCCGCAAAGTGACCTTCTCGCGAGCGTCGAGCGGCTCGGCGCTGAGGTCGTGCCGGCCATCCGTCGGGAGCTCGGCGATGCCTAACGCTGGGAAACTACGCGTCGCGGTTGTTAACGGTAGCCCGAACGAAAAGTCCAAGACTATGGGGCTCACTAACGTCGCGCTCGACACGCTATCGCAGAAGCTCTCTATCGATGTCCACCGCACCGACGTCTACAGGCTGGGCTCCGGCTTCACCGATGCGAGCATTCGAGAAGACGTGGCGATCGCCGTTGACGACGAACTCAAGGCCACAGAGCGCGCCGATCTACTCATCGCCGCAACCCCAATCTACCGCGGCTCCTACACGGGTTTGTTCAAACACTTCTTCGACCTCATCGAACGGTACGCCCTGGCCGACAAGCCCGTCCTTCTCCTCGCGACCGGCGGCGGCGAGCACCACGCACTCGCTCTCGATCACGTCCTCCGACCACTATTTGCCTTCTTCCAAGCACGCGCGCTTCCCGTCGGGGTCTTTGCCTCCTCTGGAGACTTCGACGGCACACTACTCCTCAACCCACGCGTCTACAGCCGCATCGAGCTTGCGCTCGACGACGTGCAGGACTTCCTACCTCGAGGCAGATTGGGGCATGTCTCATAGACATTGGTGGGAGCAGGCGGTCACCGCGTCGACTCATGTCCATCGGTGCGGCGACCAGCTCACGTGATCGCCACCGTCATCGGGTGCAAATACGCTTGGGCGACGGGGTGTGTCAGATTAACGGTGGATCTGGCCTGGCGCATTCTTAGTTGATTCGGCCTTCGAAGGTGATCGCGAAGGCGTTGAGTGCGGGCTTCCACCTCGTCACCCAGCGTGCCCGACCCCGGCCGGTCGGGTCAAGTGACCGGGTCACGAGATACAGGCACTTCAGCGCGGCAGCATCGTTGGGGAAGTGCCCGCGCGCCCGGACGGCTCGGCGGTAACGGGCGTTGAGGGACTCGATCGCGTTCGTGCTGCAGATTATGCGGCGGATCTCGACGTCGTAGTCGAGGAACGGGATGAACTCGCTCCACGCGTTCTCCCAGAGCCTGCGGATCGCCGAATACATGATGCACCACTTCTCCGCGAATTCCTCGAACCTCGCCCTGGCAGCTGCCTCGGTCGGCGCGGTATAGACGCGTCGCAGGTCGCGGGCGATCTGGTCCCAGTACTTCCGCGACGCGAACTTGAACGTGTTGCGGATCAGGTGAATGATGCACGTCTGCACCACGGCGAACTCCCACGTCGTGGTGATCGACTCCGGCAGCCCCTTGAGGCCGTCGCAGACCACGATACAGACGTCTTCGACGCCACGGTTCTTCAGCTCGGTGAGCACCCCGAGCCAGAACTTCGCCCCCTCACCGCCGTCGCCGGCCCAGATGCCGAGGATGTCGCGTTCTCCGGCGGTGGTGACGCCGATGGCGACGTAGAACGGCTTGTTGCGGACCTGCCCGTCACGGACCTTCACCACGATCGCGTCGATGAACACCACCGGGTAGACACGGTCCAGCGGCCGGTTCTGCCACTCGGTCATCTCCTCGATCACCTTGTCCGTGATCTTCGAGATCGTGTCCTTGCTCACGCTCGCGCCGTAGACGTCATCGAAGTGCGCCGCGACCTCACCCGTGGTCAACCCCCGCGCGGTGAGCGAGAGGACAATCTCGTCGATCCCGTCCAGCCGGCGCTGCCGCTTACGGGCGATCTTCGGCTCGAACGATCCATCCCGATCCCGCGGGACCTCGATCTCGACCGGGCCGACCTCAGTGAGCACCGTCTTCGAACGAGTGCCGTTGCGCGTTCTCACTGTCAGTGACCTGGTGCTTCTCGTATCCGAGGTGCTCGGTCATCTCCGCCTCGAGTGCGGTCTCCAGCACGGTCTTCGTCAACCCGCCCAGCAGGCCTCCCGGCCCGACGAGGCTGACGCCTTGCTCCTTCGCTTGCGTGAGCAGCTGCTCCGCGATCTGCTTCTCGTCGATGATCTCTCCGGTCACAAGATCGATCATCTCGGTGATCTGGGTCATTGCCTTTCCTTTCGGTCAGGCCAGTCCCAGATCCACCGTTTTTCTGACAGTCCCGGGCGACGCGACGTCGAGGTCATCGAGCTCTCCTCGGAAAGGCATATTCGGCGAAGGTTAGTGTTGGTGTTCCCTGTCGGTTGTGCGCACGTGGGCGCGTTGGCCATGCCTTCCGACGAGGCTGAGGTATTCGACGGGTCCTGTGCTGGTGGATCCGAACCAGTGCGGGGTTCGTGTGTCGAACTCGGCTGCTTCGCCCGCTTGAAGGAGCAGGTCTTGGTCGCCGAGCACGAGGCGCAGTGTGCCGTTGAGGACGTACGCCCAGTCGTATCCTTCGTGTGAGCGCAGGTCTG
Source organism: Paramicrobacterium salitolerans (assembly GCF_051513965.1). Classification (GTDB taxonomy): domain Bacteria; phylum Actinomycetota; class Actinomycetes; order Actinomycetales; family Microbacteriaceae; genus Paramicrobacterium. The sequence goes on along the minus strand of NZ_CP195847.1, from coordinate 3,125,312 downwards.
GAGTGGTGTCGTCGCTGCCGGTGGGGAGGACGAACTTGTATGCCTGGATGCCTCCTGGGCGTCTGGTGAGCGGGATGATGATCGACCCGTCGGTGCAGGACATAGGCCGTAGGTCGATGCGGGGGTTCGCAGTGCGGGGTGCATCGACCAGGGAGTCGAGCGTGACGCCGTAGTAGCGCGCCAAGGGAAGCAACTGTTCTAGGGTCGGTCGCCGCAGCCCGGCTTCAAGCCGCGAGAGGGTGCTCGTGGAGATGCCCGTCTCATCGGCGAGGGTGGTAAGAGTGATGTCGCGTCTCAGCCTGAGGTGCTTCAGGCGGAGGCCTACCGTGTCGAGGGTCTGGTCGTGGTGTTCGCTCATGCCTCTATTTTGCCATTCGGCAAGAAAGATTGCCATAGTCGATGTTGCGGGTCATCCTGGTATGGACATCACGAATGCCAGGAGGAGAACCCATGAGCACCACACACGATCAGGTGTACGACGTCGCGATCATCGGAGGAGGATCAGCCGGGCTGAGCGCGGCCCTGATTCTCGCGCGTGCGCGTCGCAGTGTCGTGGCGATCGACGGTGGCGCACCCCGAAATGCTCCCGCGTCCGCAGCTCACGGGCTCCTCGGGCAGGAGGGCGTGAACCCGCTTGACCTTCTGGAAAAGGGGCGCGCCGAGGCTGCTTCGTACGGTGCTCGCATCGTGCAGGCCAGCGTGATGCAGGCGTCAGGCACTGCTGACGATGGCTTCACACTCGCCCTCGACGATGGCGCGAGGGTGCGTGCAGCCCAGGTGTTGATCGCGACCGGTGTTCGGGACGAGCTCCCCGGGATTCCCGGTCTTACGGAGCGGTGGGGCCGCGATGTGGTGCACTGCCCGTACTGTCACGGCTGGGAGATCCGCGATCAGCGGATCGGACTGCTCGCAACCGGGCCGATGTCTGCGATGCAGGCCCTGCTGTTTCACCAGTGGAGCGAGCAGATGACGTTCCTCCCGAACGGCCTCGACTTCCCCGCAGACCAACTCGAGAAAGTGCGGGCGCTCGGGATCACGATCGCCCCAGGCGCAGTGTCTGGCATCGAGGTCGCTGATGATCGCCTCACCGCGGCGCTCGTGGAAGACGGGTCAAGGGTCGAACTCGACGCACTGGCCGTTCCCGCAACAACTCGTGCCCGCCTCGACGGCTTGGAAAGCCTGGGCGTGGATGTCGCTACGAACACGATGGGTGTCGCCGTGGTCGCCGACGCTGCCGGGCACACCTCGGTGCCCGGCGTATGGGCGGCGGGCAATGTCGTGAATCCCGGCATGCAGGTGAGCGAGTCGGCTGCGAACGGTGCGCGGGTGGCGATGACGATCAACACCGAGATGGTGTTCGCCAGAGCAGATCGCGCTGTTGCGAACGAACCCATTCGAGCGGGTGCATGATGGCCAAGTTCGACAAGACCTACTGGGAGAACCACTGGAGCCCCGCTACATCAAGCGGTGTGCGCGAGCTCCCGGTCAACCCCTATCTGGCGACCGAGACCGCGCACCTGCACCCAGGCACCGCCTTGGACGCAGGCTGCGGAACAGGGGCCGAAGCGATCTGGCTTGCCGAACAAGGCTGGCAGGTCACAGCCGCCGACATCTCCCACACCGCGCTGACAACCGCACAAGCCCGCGCAACAGCTACCGATGCAGACACGCCGATCGAATGGGTCGAGACGGATCTCTCGCGGTGGGAACCAGAGCGCACGTGGGATCTTGTCGTCACGAGCTACGCCCACCCCGATATCGGGCAACTCCCGTTCTACCGACGCATCTCTTCTTGGGTCGCACCGGGCGGCACGCTCCTGATCGTCGGGCACCTCCACGACCACCAGCACGATGGTCACCACCGGCATCCGGAGAACGCGTCAGCAACAGCCGAAGCGATCACCAGCCTGTTCGATACGCCGGAGTGGCAGATCGAGACCGTGCACGAACACACCCGCACTGTGCACCCTGGCGGCACTCCGGTGCAGTTGCGTGACGTGATCGTCCGCGCCCAACGAACCGCCTAACCCGCCGCTCTCAATTACTTGCGCAGGTCACACGACCTTGGCGCTGCTTCACGCTGCCCGCACACAGCAGGCGGCACGCATCCTTGAAAGGAACACGACCCTATGGCTTCCATCACACACGCGGACGCAGCAGATGCTGCGCCCGTCATCGACGACCCTCGCCGCAGACGGGCCATTCTCTGGGCCGTCTGCATCGCACTGATGGCCGTCGTCGCCTCGGTGACCGGCCTCAACGTCGCCCAACCGCAGCTGGCCACGGAGTTCGATGCTTCACAGGGGCAAGTGCTGTGGATCATCAACACTTACACCCTCACACTCGCAGCGCTCCTGCTCCCGCTCGGGGCGTTGGGCGACCGCGTGAGCCGCAAGCCCGTCTTCATCGTGGGCCTAGTCGTCTTCGGCGTCGCGAATGTTGCCGCAGCCGTCGCCCCGGTCATGGAGGTCATGCTGGTGGCCCGCCTGCTCAGCGGGATCGGGGCGGCGCTAATCATGCCCGTCACGCTATCCGTGATCACCTCGTCTTTCCCGGATAAGGAACGGTCCCGTGCGATCGGGATATGGACCGCGGTCGCCGGAGGCGGTGGCATCCTCGGCATGTACCTCTCCGCGCTGCTCGTCGACGTAGCGACATGGCGGTGGCTGTTCGCCCTCCCTATCGTGCTCACCATCGCGGCGCCGCTGATCGGTGCGCGCGCAATTCCCAACTCGCGAGAGAGAGCAGCAGGACGGTTCGACGCACTCGGCACCCTGACCTCGATCGTCGCGACCGTCGGCTTCACCTTCGCCCTGCACGAAGCCCCCTCCCTGGGGTGGACGGACCCGCTCGTGCTGATTCCGCTGGTCGCGGCCGTGCTCGCTACCGCCCTGTTCATCCTGTGGGAACTGCGCACCCCGTTCCCCCTGCTGGACATCCGGCATTTCCGCACCCGCGGCCTCTCCTCAGGCACCACGCTGCTGCTGGTGTTGTTCGGCGTGCAGGGCGGTGTCTTGCTCGTGCTGTACCCGTTCTTCCAGGTCGTACTCGGCTGGAGCGGACTCCTTTCCACCCTCGCAATGATGCCCATGGCGCTCCTCATGATGCTCGCCTCCGGTCTCGCACCGCGCCTGGCCGCACGAATTGGAGCCCGCGCCTCCATGGTCACCGGCCTCACCATCGCCACCATCGGCCTCGCGCTCATGGCAGCTCTTGTCTCGGCCGAGGGCGGCTACCTCAGCGTGCTCCCCGGACTGATCGCGATGGGCCTCGGCGCAGGCCTTGCCATGACACCCTCCACCGAAGCGATCACCTCATCCTTGCCCCGCGAACAGCAAGGCGTCGCATCAGCCTTGAACGACCTCACGCGTGAGCTCGGAGCGGCGCTCGGCATCGCGCTTCTCGGAGGCCTGCTCGTCGCCGGGTACCAGAACGCCATCGCAGGACGACTCACCGGCGTGCCCGAAGAACTTGCGGCAACCGCTCGCGAGGGTATCGCCAACGCCACCGCGATCAGCCAAGAAGCTGGAGCGCACGCCGACCAGATCCTCGCCGCCGCAAACGAAGCATTCGTCGCCGGATGGCAACAGGCCATGTGGGTCGGCGTCGCGGTCATGGCCGTCCTGGTGATCTTCGTTCTCTTCCGCGGGCCCAAGAACACCTCCGCAGGGCGCGCAGAGGGCACCGATGCTTCGGCAGAACAGACCACCGAGATTCTCACCGCTCAGAACGAGAACTGATCGCCCGCTTTACGAAAGGAACCACTCATGACAACCGCAGTTGCAATGCCCGTGCACGTCGAAATCTGGTCCGACCCTCAGTGCGTGTGGTGCTTCATCGCCCACCCCCGGTTCGAGAAAGCTGTCACTCTGTTCGAGGGCAGAGTTGAGGTGACCTACAGGTCCTTTGAGCTCCGCCCGGATGCCCCTATCGAGATCGATAAGGAGCAGCAGATCGCGCAACACGCGGGGGCGAACCGCGAACGCATCAACGCGGTCAACGCCCAGCTCTCAGAGCTCGCCCGCGCAGAGGGCGTCAGCTATCGCCCCGACCTCACCCGCCCGACGAACTCTCACCTCGCACTCGAACTCCTCCACCACGCCGACACCACCGGTGACCGCGCTGCACTCACGCACCGGCTGTTCGCTGCCTACTTCACCGAGGGACGGCATATCGGCGATATCGAGGAGCTCGTCGGTCTCGCCCAAGACGCTGGCCTCGACCCGGACTCCGTACGAGGAGCGCTCACCGACCGCCGACACCACAACGCCGTCGATCGAGACACCGAACGGCTCCGAGCGCTCGGCGCGAGCGGCGTACCACTCTACGTGTTCAACGGCACGTGGGGCATCTCCGGAGCGCAGCCCGTCGAGACCCACCTCGACGCTCTACAGAAGGCGGCGAACGCATGAGCCGCGACCCGCTCGTCTTCCTCTCAGCCGAACCAACATCGTCGGAGTCGAATGTCCAGGAAGCCGACTGCGCAGACGGCGCGTGCACCATCCCATCGAGACCTGACGGGGAGCCGGGCGCGATTCACGACGCTCGCGAAGGGTGACCACGAGTGTCTGAACGTCTGGCGAACGTCACGAGGATCTCCCTCGCGTTCGTTGAACGCAGTCAAGACCGACACGTATCCCTGCGGTCACTCCAATCTGAGAAACAGATGCTGGACGAGGATTTGACAAGGAAGACGTAGTGAGTGTTCACTATCAAATATGGAAACACAGCGTCCGACCCACCGCGTTCCCATGGAGGAGCGCCGCGAGCAGATCCTTGAAGCGGCACTGCTCGAGTTCAGCCACAAGGGGCTGCACGGCGGGTCGACCATGAGCATCGCTCGCGAAGTGGGTATCTCGCAACCGAACATCTTCCGCATCTTCTCGACGAAGCACGAGCTATTCGTAGCCGTGCTGCAGCGGGTGTTTCAGCAGATCGAGGCGACCATGCTCGCGGCAGGCGAATCCGCCTCTGGCGAGCCGCTCTATGCAATGTCGGACGCGTGGGGAGAGCTCATGGAAGAACGGGAGATCATGTTCATGCTCCTGCAGGGCTATGCCGCATCCGATGACGCGATGATCCGTGATCTCATGCGCGACTGGACGCGAGAGGTGTTCGAGCGAATGGAAGCCCTCCCCGGCGTCGGCGAGGACGCCTCTCACGACTTCTTCGCCGCAGGCATGCTCTACATGGTCGCCACAGCCATGGATCTCCCCGCCCGCGCGGCAGAGGATACGTGGGCGGCCCGATTTCTGGCCTCGGGGTCGTGACGGTTCGCGCCCCCGACCGGGCGGCCTCTCTTTTTTTGATCCCTCGGTAGTGACCACTCACTAAGGAAATGATGACTACGACTATCCATCCATCTTTGACCGGGCTGCGGATCCCTCGCGGCTCAGCACTGGCAGTTCTGGCTTCATCGATGTTCCTCATCGTGCTCGACGGCGCAATGGTGAACCTCGCTGCCCAAACCATCCGAGAGGGCCTAGGCCTGACATCGGCAGAGCTGGCGATCATCGCCAACAGCTATCTCATCGCCGTCGCGGGTCTCGTGCTGCTCGGTGGTCGTTTGGCCGATGTTCTCGGAGCGCGACGGATGTTCTTGATCGGCATGTCGGTCTATGTCGCAGCATCAGCTTTGTGTGCGCTGGCGCTCAGCGGCCCCATGCTCATCGTTGGGCGCATCGGTCAAGGTGTGGGCGCGGCAATGACCATTCCCGCGGCGCTCGCGTTGGTATTGGTGATCTACACCACGGCTACCGACCGAACCCGGGCACTCGGTGTCTGGGGTGCGGTCACCGCTGCTGGAAGCCTCATCGGCGTCTTCGCCGGCGGTATGCTCACCGAGGCGCTTGGCTGGCAATCGGTGTTCTGGGTTCCGGTACCTCTTGGTCTCATCGCCATGGCGATGGTGTGGAAGACAATTCCGCCGATTCCTGGGAAGGCTGGCCGCTTCGATGTCGCGGGCGCGCTGAGCATCACCGCCGCAATTACCGCGCTTGCCCTCGGCTCAGTCAACGCCGCAGAGGTCGGCTGGACCAGCCCGATCACACTCATCGCCCTGGCGGCAGGACTGGCAGCCCTTCTGGTGTTCATCACGGTAGAGCGAAAGTCACCGCATCCGCTTGTTCCGTTGAGCGTTTTCCGCCGTATTCCGGTGTCTACCGCGTCCGCGGTGATGATGCTGCTGGGCGGCACCCTGACCAGCGTGTTCTTCTTCCTGCCGCTCTACCAGCAGGGCGTCCTCGGCATGGGCGCGCTGGAGACGGGACTCGCTCAGGTGCCGATCGCGGTGATGCTCATCGTGGGCAGTGTGCTGGCACCCGTGCTGAGTAAAACAATTGGTCTCGAACGGGCACTACCGACATCGCTGACGGCGCTCCTGGCCGGGTTCGTGTGGATCGCGCTCAACCCGGCGACCTCCTTCACCTGGCAGCACATCGGTGCGTTCATCCTCCTCGGTCTGGGTCTCGGTCTCGGCATCGTGACAGGTATGACGATGGCGGTCCGTGACAGCGCCGAAGGCGAGTCAGGGCTACTGAGCGGCGTGGTCAATGCCGCCCAATCCCTCGGCGGCGCAATCGGGCTCGCGGTCCTTGCCGGGATCGCCCTGACCGCAGGGAGTGCCGGGGAGATGAGCTTCACCGCGGCGTTCATCGGCGCAGCGACGCTCGTAGCCGCTGCCATCGCCATCTCGGGCGTCAGCGCCCTCACCACACGCCGCACTTCTACGACAACCCACTGACACTCAAGAACACGAAAGAGAGAACCCGACATGAGCAACCTCACGATCCTCGTAACTGGTGCAACCGGCACCGTCGGCGCAGCCCTCGTCCCCGCCCTGCGCGACTCCGGCGCACAAGTGCGAGCAATGACCAGGAACCCCGACTACACCCTGACCGGCGCACAGACGGTCGTTGCCGACCTGCATGATCCGGACTCGATCACCACAGCGCTCAACGGCGTCGACGCGGTCTTCCTCAACTCGCCATCGACGGAGGACGCCGCCGAGCTCCAGATCAGATTTCTCGACTTGGCGGCGCAGGCGGGCATCGCCCGCGCGGTAGTGCTGTCCCAGTACGGCGCAACACGGAGCTCTCCCGTGAGATTCCTGCGCTGGCACGCCCAGGTCGAGGAGCACATCCGACGCTTGAACATCAGCGCGACCGTGCTACGCCCCAATCTGTATCTGCAATCACTCCTCGCGTTCGCCGACACCATCGCACAGGGCACACTCGCCGCCCCGATCGGAACCGCGGCGGTCAGCGCAATCGACACCCGCGATATCGCCGATGCAGCAGCAGCCGTTCTCACAAGCAACGACCACGACAAAGAGACCTACACGCTGACCGGACCTCGGGCGATCACCCACTCCGAGATCGCCGACGCGCTGAACGCTGCCACAGGCAACACCATCGCGTTCCAGGATCTCCCTCCCGAGCATTTCACGGCCGCGCTAGAGAACTACGTCCCGCAGTGGCAGCTCGAAGGGCTGGTCGAAGACTACGCCCACTATTCGCGCGGTGAGGCTTCAAGTGTCACCACGACCATCGCGGATCTGACCGGACGTCCTGCCCGTGACGTCGACGACTTCGCCCGCGACTACGCAGCCGCCTTCACCCGCCAGTAAACCTCACCACCCAGAAAGGCTGACCTTCATGATCACTCACATTGTTCGCATGTCCATTCGCCCCGACGTCTCCGAAGAGCAAGTTGGTGCAGCGCTACAACGCATGGCCGCTGCCAGCGCCCAGATGGGCTCCGAGACCGGAGCCACAGCCGGTGTGTTCGGCCGGGACTACGGAGACACCTTCGACTTTGCTGCGGTCTCCCAGATCGCCGACCTCGCCGCGTACGAAGCAATGATGAACCACCCCGCCCACCTCGAGGTCGACCGTATCGGCCTGCCGTTAGTCGATCGATTCCACTCGATCGACATCACCGACGACCCCGACCCCGAGATCGGCGCGAAGATCGCCGACATCCACCGCCGCCGCTTCGACGCCCACCCCGACATCCTGGGCCTGGTTGATGCCATCGACGATTACCGAGGCAGCGGAGTCACCGAACGGCTCTGACACCAGTCGCCACACACGCCGCAGCGCCCATCACCCTCGAGAGGAGAAATCGTGTCCGGCACCCACGACACCGACGCAATCGTCATCGGCAGCGGGTTCGGCGGAGCAGTCGCTGCCGCCCGCCTTGCCCAAGCCGGATACCGGGTCCTCATCCTCGAACGCGGGCGGCGCTGGAACCCCGGAGACTTCCCCCGCGACCCCGCGCTGGAAGGACGATGGTTATGGGCGGTGGACCACGGTCTATACGACATCCGCGGCCTGGGCGGCATGTTCGCCGTCCAGGCCGCAGGATACGGGGGCGGCTCCCTCGCCTACGCCAACGTCTTCGCCCGCCCTTCCGACGCGGCCATGGATCCGCGGTGGCCGGATCACCTGCGGCGAGGGACCCTTGACCCCTACTACGACCTTGCCGCGCACATGCTCGAGGTCACCCCCGTCAGCGATGACCCCCGTACCAGTGCACCACCGCCACGTACGGCGCTCATCGAACAGCTCATGGCAGGGAGCGACCGGCCGGAGGCAACAGTGCGGCCGAACCTCGCTGTCACTTTTGGTGACCCAGGCACGTGGCGACCGAACAGACATGGAGTGCCGCGTCGGGTTTGCAGCTTCGTCGGCGACTGCGTCATCGGCTGCAATCAAGGAGCCAAGAACTCCCTCGATGTCACCTATCTCGCCGCCGCCGAAGCACACGGAGCCCGCAGCGTCACCGACGCCGAAGCCATCCGGATCACCTCCGGAGACGACGGCTACCTCGTCACCACACGATCCCCAAGCGACCCGACGGCCCCACCAAAAACCTGGAGAGCACCCCGCGTCTTCCTCGCCGCGGGGGCAGTTGCCAGCACTGAACTGCTCCTGCGATCACGCGACGTAGACAACACCCTGCCGCACCTTTCCTCACTGCTCGGCCACGGCTTCTCAGGCAACGGCGACTTCCTCACCCTCGCCCGACTACGCAAGGCCCAGGGCGACATGACCACTGGCCCCACCATCACCACCAACACGGTGCTCGACGTCCCCGAAGGGCGTGGCTCGGTCTGGTACCAGGTGCAAGACGGTGCGTTCCCCGTCGTGCTGCATCAGCTCTTCGACGCGATCGTTCCCGGGCAGCGCGCACGACACTGGTGGCGGAAGCGATTCGCCACGCACGACCCCCACCGAGTGTTCACGGTCCTAGCCATGGGCCACGACTCCGGACAGGGCACCCTCAAACTTGATAACTCAGGACGCGCCTCCCTGGCATGGCGGAACCGTTGGCAAGCCAACCTCTACAAATCCCAACGGCGCATCGGACCACTCCTCGCCCGACTCCTCGATGCACGCCTGGCGCACCCCTTCACGTGGTCAGTCCTCCGAAAGACCACCACCGTCCACCCCCTCGGAGGCGTACCCGCAGGCAAAGACGCCACCTCCGGCGTCGTCAACGATCTCGGAGAAGTCCACGGACATCCCGGCCTGTTCGTCATGGACGGGTCCACGCTTCCTTCCTCCACCGGGGTCAACCCCTCCGCCACCATCCTCGCCGCCGCCGAACGGTCCATCGAAACGATCATCCGCGGTGACGGCAAACAGCACTGGCAAGCACCCGAATGGACCACCATGACTCCCACACCGGTACCAGAGGACGCAGCAGCCTCATTCTCCGCTGAACTCAAGAACACCACCAGCGGAGGCGGCATCAGCTTCCGCGAACGCATGACTACCACGAGCAATAGTGACACACGCATCACCATGCGCCTGGCGATTTCGACTCCCAGCATCGACGCCTTCCTCACCGATCCCGAGCACATACTGACGGTTCAGGGATCGATCGACGTGGACGACGTCGTGGAAGCAGCATTCGCGTCGGGAACGCTCGCGCTGTTTCCCGATCACGGCGGCGAAGCGATGCGCTACAAACTCACCTTCCACGACGACACCGGATCACCGTGGACTCTCACCGGCACGAAGACCATCACGAAACGAACACCCTGGCGACTGCTTCGCGACCTCACGAATCTCACAGCGATCGTCGTCCCCGACAACGACACCGTGCCCGCCATCACGACAAATATGAGAATCGGCACGGGAGACCTCACACGCATGACCTCCAGCATCCGAGGCATCGGATTCACTCGCGCCCGCAGACTCAAGGCGACCGCGCGCTTCATGGCGTTTTTCGCCCGTTCAGCAATCCGAAGCGGCTCGGCGTAACTGAGAGCGTGCAGGAATGAGGAGGCCGACGGCGATCACACAGACTGTCTCGCCAACCCACCAGCATCTCTCGACTCCTCCGCCGTTCAGATCGACTCCCCTTCTACCTCGCTCATCCTTCGCGGCACGCGACGAGCCGTTCCATGAATCCGACGAACCGCCCGGTCTTCGCACGAGAGCAGACAGCGCGTAACCCATCTGGAGCAGTCAGATCCTGACTGAGCAAGACAAGCTCCTCGAAGCCCATCTCGCCGATGCCCTCACTCTGGATCAGTTGAAGAAGTTCCAGACCAGGTTGCGGGCAGAACTGGATGGGATCGAAGCCCAAATCGCTGAACACCACAACGACTATCAAGGAGCCCGCGCCCTCATCGACGGAGCCCTCGACCTCGCACGCGACTTCGCCGCCGTGTACGAACGCTGCGACGAACAGAACAAGCGCCTCGCCAACCAGACGTTCTTCACCCGCATCTACCTCAACGAGGACGACACACTCACCGCCGACACCGCAGCCCCCTTCGAGACCATCCTCGATGAGACCACCAAGCGGCAGGCCATCGCCTGGGCCAACCAGCACACCGCCAGCAACAAGAAGAGCGATGCTGTAACCCAAGACCTGTCTCTTCAGGCCCGGGTTACAACATCGCTCATTGAGTGCGCGAGGGGGGACTTGAACCCCCACGTTCTTGCGAACACTGGCACCTGAAGCCAGCGCGTCTACCAATTCCGCCACTCGCGCGTGAAGAGCACATCACTGTGTCAACTCAGCGAGATTAGCACGAAATCCTCGCCGGTGAGGAATCGGAGAGAAGCCGCCGAAGACCCCGAGAAGCACCCCAAGAACACGGTGTGCGAGATGCCGCTCTCAGTCCTTCCCGTTAGCATGTCCCTAGCCACTGAACCGAACAGGAGAGCTGTGGGCATACTGGACAACTTCGAGAAGGGTCTCGAGCGTGCCGTCAACGGCGCCTTCGCGAAAACCTTCCGAGCCGGACTGCAGCCGGTCGAGATCTCCAGCGCGCTCAAACGCGAACTCGACACACAGGCCGCAGTCGTCACACGCGACCGCATCCTCGTTCCCAACCGCTTCACCGTCGCGATGTCCGTCGCAGACGCTGAGCGGATGCAGCGCATGGGCGACGCGCTGGTCGATGAGCTCACGAGCGTCGTCCAGAAGCACGCGAAGCAGCAGGGCTACCAGTTCGCCGGCGGCATCGAGATCTCGCTCACCTCCGACCCCTCGTTGAGCGATGGGATGCTGCAGGTCGACTCACAGAACCTCAAGGGCGACGTCACATGGCAGCCGGTGGTCGACATCGACGGCGAGCGCCACACCATCACGAAGTCGCGCACAGTCATCGGTCGCGGAAGCGACGCGGACATCACCGTCAACGACTCCGGCACGAGCCGCAAGCACGTGGAGATCCTCTGGGACGGCGAGCGCGCCCAGGCCCGCGACCTCGGCTCGACCAACGGCTCGAAGCTCAACGGGCAGAAGTTCAGCCAGGCGGCACTCGCCCCTGACTCGGTCATCCAGATCGGCCGCACCCGCATCACGTTCCGGGTCCTCGCGCAGACGCGACACGTCTCGGGCGCCGATGTTCCGACACGGCGCACCGACATGGGCGGATTCTGGGGGCCTAGCTCGTGAGTGAACTGACTCTTCTCGTTCTGCGCTTCGGCTTTCTGATTCTGCTCTGGTTCTTCGTGCTCGGGGTCGTCTATGCCCTCCGCAGCGACCTCTTCGGGCAGACCCGCAAGGCAGAGGAGCGCAAGCAGGCTGCTGCGCGCGCGGCATCCTCTCCCCCCAAACCGCGAGTGGACCCGGCCCCCGCCCCGCGCGCCGCTCGCAGCGGAAACGCCACAGTTCACAACGCCTCGCGCATCGTGATCACCTCCGGCACGAAGCAAGGCACCGAGATTCCGCTCGGCAAGGGTCCCATCACGGTCGGCCGATCGTCCGACTCCACGCTGGTGCTGCGCGACGACTACACCTCCACACATCACGCACGTCTGCTGCTGTGGAACGACGATTGGATGCTTCAAGACCTCGACTCCACGAACGGCACTTTCCTCTCCGGCAAGCGCGTCGGAGCGCCCACACAGGTGAAGCTCGGCGCGCCCATCAAGGTGGGCCAGACCACGTTCGAGCTGCGAGGCTGACCCATGCCCATCAAGGCAAACGCCGCGGCAGCCACCGACGTCGGCAAGATCCGCTCCAACAATCAGGACTCCGGGTACGCCGGCGAGCACCTGTTCATGATCGCCGACGGCATGGGCGGTCACGCGGGCGGTGACGTCGCCTCGGCGATCGCGGCGAAGCGCATCATCGAGGCGGATGCCCTGTACGAGACGGTCGAAGATGCGCAGGCCGCGATGCAGGACGCCATCATGGCGGCCAACGATCAGCTGAGCGAAACGGTCTACGACCATCCCGAGCTCACGGGCATGGGCACCACGGTCGACGCACTGATGATCGTGGGCGACGAAGTCGCCATCGCACACATCGGCGACTCGCGCATCTACCTGCTCCGCAACGGCAAGCTCACGCAGATCACCACCGACCACACGTTCGTGCAGAAGCTGGTGGACTCCGGCCGCATCACACCGGCAGAGGCGCGGGTGCACCCGCGCCGTTCGGTGCTCATGCGCGTTCTCGGCGACGTGGAGACAGCGCCCGAGGTGGACCTGCTGTCGATGACGGTGCAGGACGGCGACCGGTGGATCATCTGCTCGGACGGCCTCAGCGACTACGTCGACGACAAAGACACCCTTCGCATCGCCGCCGCGGGCATGAACGCCCAGAAGACTGCAGATCGTCTGGTCAAGAAGACCCTCGACAACGGTGCGCCGGACAACGTCACGGTGGTCGTCCTCGACATCGGGGCGAAGAGCACGGCATCCGGTCCTGTCACCGTCGGGTCGGCGTCGCAGCCGCTCGCCTTCGAAGTCAAGCCGTCACGCCGCACCGGGCTCATTCCCGCGCTCCGTCTGCACACCGGCCGCGTCGCGCCCCTTGACCCGTCGCACTTCGAGCCGGCAGCGGAGGACTACCTCGAGGAGCTCATCGAAGAGGATGCCCGACGAGCGCGTCGCCGCCGCCTGACGTGGGCGCTCGGCATCTTCGTGCTCGTTCTCGCCCTCGTGCTGGGTCTGCTCGGTGCGTACTCATGGACGCAGACCCGCTACTATGTCGGCTCCGACGAAGACACTGTCGTGATCTACCAGGGCATCCAGCAGAACGTCGGCCCGTTCTCGCTGTCGCACGAGTACTACGACACCGGCATCCTGCTCTCTGAACTCTCGTTCTACGACCGCCAGGAGGTCGAGCGCACGATCAGCGCGGCAAGTCTTCAGGATGCCCGCGATATCGTCTCCCGTCTGAGAATCGATCAACCAGACGACGAGGATGCCGACACCGGCGGGCCCGGTGAGACGGCGACCCCTACACCCACGCCGACGGACGGAGGTGACGGATGACCGCAGTGCAGAGCGATGGCAGCGTGACGCCGGACACCGCCGTGATCCGGATCATGCGCAAGCTGCATGTTCCGCAGAAACTCCGCAACCGCGAGCTCATGCTGCTGATCTTCGCGTGCATCGTGAACACCGTCGCGATCATGCTCGTGCAACTCGGCGCGCTCGGCGAGCTCGACTTCACGCTCATCTACTATGGCGCCGCGCTGTCCGCGCTCGTCTTCGGGCTGCACATCTGCCTGCGCTACGTCGCCGTGCAGGCGGATCCGCTGCTGCTGCCGATCGCGACGGTGCTTAACGGGCTCGGCATCGCGGAGATCTACCGCATCGACATCGCGGAGGGCAACGCCGGCTGGGCCGCGGCATCCACTCGTCAGATCGCATGGAGCGCTATCGCCATCGTCGCCGCGATCGTGGTCATTCTGGTGCTGCGCAACCACCGCGTACTGTTCCGGTACACCTACATCTACGGGCTCATAGCATTCGTGCTGCTGCTCCTGCCCCTCGTGCCCGGTCTCGGCCGCAGCGTCAACGGGGCGAAGGTCTGGATCGGGTTCGGCGACGTGATGTCGTTCCAGCCCGGTGAGGTCGCCAAGATCGCCCTCGCCGTCTTCTTCGCCGGGTATCTCGTTCGCACGCGCGACAGCCTCTCCATGGTGGGCAAGAAGTTCCTCGGTGTGCGCTTCCCCCGGCTGCGCGACCTCGGGCCCATTCTGGTCGTCTGGGTCTTCGCGATGCTCATCATCGTGTTCGAGCGCGACATGGGAACCGCGCTTCTCTACTTCGGCATGTTCACGATCATGCTGTACGCAGCGACGGGACGCCTCAGCTGGGTGCTCATCGGCGTCGGCCTGTTCGGAGTTGGCGCGGCTGTCGCAAGCCAGTACCTCACGTACGTGCAGAACCGCTTCAACAACTGGATCAACGCGTTCGATCCCGCGGTGTACGACGCCGAGGTCGGTGGGAGTTGGCAGCTCGTGCAGGGCATCTTCGGTCTCGCGCACGGCGGCCTCATCGGCACGGGTCTCGGGCAGGGACGCCCGCATCTCACCCCAGTCGCCGAGAGCGACTACATCATCGCGAGCCTCGGCGAGGAGCTGGGTCTCGCGGGCATCTTCGCGATTCTCGTGCTGTACCTCGTGCTCGTCTCGCGCGGCATCCGCATCGGCTTCGTCGGGCAGGACGACTTCAGCAAATTGCTCTCGCTCGGCCTCGCGTTCACGATCGCACTGCAGGTGTTCATCATGGTCGGCGGCGTCACACGGGTGATCCCGCTCACCGGTCTCACGACACCGTTCCTCGCGGCGGGTGGATCGTCACTCGTCGCCAACTGGATGATCATCGCGATCCTTCTGCGCGTCAGTGACAGCGTGAAGCGAAAGCCCGCGGAGGTGAGCGCGTGAACAAGGAATTCAAGCGCATCAGCATCGTCGTGGTGGCGATGTTCCTCGCGCTGTTCACGTCGACGACCGTCATTCAAGGCATCCAGGCTGACACCCTTGCGAACGATCCGCGCAACACCCGCACGCTCTATGACAGCTACCAGACCGAGCGCGGTGCGATTCTCGCCGGCGACACGGTGCTCGCGCAGTCGGTGCCGACGGGCGACCGTTACGTCTACCAGCGTGAATACCCGCAGGGTGAGATGTATGCCTCGATCACGGGCTACTTCAACCCCACACAGGGCTCCAGCGGCCTCGAGCACGCGATGAACCAGTACCTCTCGGGAACCTCGAACTCGCAGTTCCTCGACAGTCTGAACCAGATCATCGCCGGGCAGGACCCGAAGGGCGCGGCCGTCGAGGTCACGATCGACCCGAAGGTCCAGGAGGCTGCTTGGAACGCGATGAAGGGCTACACGGGCGGCATCGTGGCGATCGAGCCGAAGACCGGCCGTGTCCTCGCCATGGTCACAACTCCGACATACGATCCGAACAGCCTTGCATCGCACGACAGCGATGCAGTCATCCGCACGTACAACGAATTGCTGGATGCTCCGGG
Organism: Paramicrobacterium salitolerans; assembly: GCF_051513965.1. Classification (GTDB taxonomy): domain Bacteria; phylum Actinomycetota; class Actinomycetes; order Actinomycetales; family Microbacteriaceae; genus Paramicrobacterium. The sequence goes on along the minus strand of NZ_CP195847.1, from coordinate 3,109,563 downwards.
CAAGCCGCTCTACAACCGAGCGATCGCCGGCGATCAGAACCCTCCCGGCTCGACCTTCAAGCTGGTCGTCGCGGCGGCGGCCTTCGCGTCCGGTGATTACACTCCGGACTCCAAGCTGCCGAACCCCGCCTCGTTCACGCTGCCGGGAACGTCGACGAAGATCTACAACTCCACACGCGGCACGTGCGGCAAGGGCAGCGAAGTGACGATTGCCGACGCGATCCGACTGAGCTGCAACATCCCGATGGCAGAACTCGGCATCAAGCTCGGCGATGACGCCATTCGCGAGACCGCGGAGAAGTTTGGGTTCAACGACGAGAACATCACCATTCCGCTCCAGTGCGGCACGAGCACCTACCCGCAGGAAGGCCTCAACGACGCCGAGACCGGCCTCTCGGCGTTCGGCCAGGCGAGCGTGCGCTCGACGCCGATGCAGATGGCGATGGTATCCGCCGGAATTGCGAACGAAGGAAAAGTCATGCAGCCATCGCTCGTCGATCGCGTGACGGGCAGAAACCTCGAGGTGCTGCAGAGCTTCACGCCATCTGTGTACAACGAGGCGACCTCGCCCGATGTGGCCGCGAGTGTGGCGGATGCAATGCAGCTGAGTGTCCGAAGCGGAGCCGCGAGTAATGCCACAATAGACGGAGTCAGTGTGGCTGGAAAGACCGGTACGGCTGAGAACGGGTCCGACGAGCCATACTCCCTGTGGTTCACCGGTTTCGCCCCCGCGGACAACCCCCAGGTCGCAGTAGCAGTGGTAATTGAAGATGGCGGCGGAAAAGGCCAGTCCGGTAGCGGCAACTCGATTGCGGCTCCGGTCGCCAAACAGGTAATTGAGGCGGTGCTGAACGAATGAGACCCATGGCAGGGGTGACTTTCGGTGGGCGTTACGAGCTGGAGTCTCGTATCGCCATCGGAGGTATGGGCGAAGTCTGGAAGGCCACAGACAATGTGATCGGTCGTACGGTCGCCATCAAGATCCTCAAAGACGAGTACATGGGCGACCCCGGCTTCCTCGAGCGCTTCCGCGCCGAGGCCCGACATGCTGCTCTCGTCAACCACGAGGGCATCGCGAACGTCTTCGACTACGGCGAGGAAAATGGCTCAGCGTTCCTCGTCATGGAGCTTGTGCCCGGCGAAGCACTGTCATCGACGCTCGAGCGGGAGCACGTGCTGTCGACGGATGCCACGCTCGACATCGTCGCGCAGACCGCCGCCGCCCTGCAGGCTGCCCACACGGCAGGGCTCGTGCACCGTGACATCAAACCCGGAAACCTGCTGATCACCCCGGACCGTCGAGTGAAGATCACCGACTTCGGCATCGCCCGCATCGCGGACCAGGTGCCGCTGACTGCGACCGGCCAGGTCATGGGAACGGTACAGTACCTGTCGCCCGAGCAGGCGTCGGGCCACCCGGCATCCCCCGCCACTGACATCTACTCGCTCGGCATCGTCGGCTACGAGTGCCTCGCCGGTAAGCGCCCCTTCACGGGCGAGTCACAGGTCGCCATCGCGATGGCTCAGATCAACGAGGCTCCGCCCGAGTTGCCGGCGACGGTGGCAGAGCCGGTGCGGAACCTCGTGTTCTCGATGATCGCGAAGAACCCGGAGGACCGCCCGGCATCCGCCGCGCACGTCGTGCGTGCCGCGAACGCGCTGCGTCGCGGCGACGTGAACGCGGCGACCGCGGCTGTTCCCGCCGTCGGCGAGGGCACCGGCGGAACGAGCATCATCGCTGGCGGAGACGATGACGCGACACAGCTGATCTCCGAGCACGAAGACACCGGCACTGCAGCTCTCCCCGTTCCCGGCGAGGAAGGCGAAGAGGGTGAAGACGAAAAGAAGAAGAAGCGCAGCCCGTGGACGTGGCCGCTGATCGTTCTGATCGCGGTCCTCGTGCTGGTTCTCGGCGGGACGATCTTCGCGCTCGTGAACCAGGGCGATGGCGACGCCATCGAGACGTCGTCGCCTCCGCCGACCACCTCTGAGCCGACGAAGACGAAGACGCCCACGCCGACGAACACGCGGATCGAGATCAACAAGGACGAGTTCCTCGGCCTGAGCTACGACGAAGCCGCACAGAAGCTCACCGACCTCGGCCTCGTGCCCGAGCGCAAGGAGGGCTCGCCAGCCAGCTCCAGTGATCAGGTCGGCAAGGTCAACGACGTGAGCCCCTATGGCAAGGTGAACCCGGGCGACACAATCACGCTGACCGTGTGGGGTGCTCTCCCATCGCCGACCAAGCCGCCGGAGTCCCCTGCAGTGAACGGATGCGTGAACAACTGCTCGTTCGACGCGACCAAGGGTCAGGAGAACAAGCTGACCGTGACGTGGAACCCCTACCGAAACTGCCCTGCGGGAGATGTGACCGGGTACCGGGTGAGCGTCAACGGTGGAAGCCCGACCTCGAAGGATGTCGGCGCTGACGGCAACCTCGGCCTCGACGTGACTGTGAACGAGTCCGTCTCGCAAGTGACCGTCTCGCTGACGGCGATGTGCGGCGAATCGGCATCCCCCGCATCAAACCCGACGACCGTCACCATCAATTGGAGTGACGGCGATCAGGGTGGTGACGAAGGAAACGGCGGTGACCAGGGCGGTGAGAACGGGCAGAGCCAGGGCGGCCAGACCTCCTCGGACCCCGCCCGCGAGAACGAGAGCGTCGGCACAGAACACTGAAATCAGGCGATTTCAGGCCACGACGACGTTTTTGGGCGCCAGATGTCATGTGTACGTAACGGAACGCTGAGGATTCTTCAGCGCGGTGCAGATTCAGGCGAGTGTCCAGCATCCGCCAGATAAGCTATACGCGTTCGAAGACCCGCGAGGGGTGGGTGCGAGCGATACGGAGTTAATGGGTGGTTGACGAAGAGCGGGTGCTGGCCGGGAGATACCGCGTCGGTTCCGTTATCGGCCGCGGGGGCATGGCGGTCGTCTATAAGGGACGAGACACCAAGCTCGGGCGCACTGTTGCCATCAAGATCCTGAAATCCGAGCTCGCGACCGATCCCGCGTTCCGCACCCGCTTCCGCCAAGAGGCCCAGGCGGCCTCGCGAATGTCGCACTCCACCATCGTCCGCGTCTACGACGCCGGCGAGGAGTCCATTCGCCACAGCAACGGCGAGATCGTGCGCGAACCCTTCATCGTCATGGAATACGTGCAGGGTCAGCAGCTCAAAGACCTCATCGCGCAGGGGCCCCTCGACGTCGACGAGGCCGTGCGCATCACCCGAGACATACTCACTGCCCTCGAGTACTCGCACCGTGCGGGTGTCGTCCACCGCGACATCAAACCGGGCAACGTCATGATCACGCCCGAGGGCAAGGTCAAGGTCATGGACTTCGGCATCGCTCGAGCCGTGAGCGACACTTCGTCGACCGTCGCGCAGACCACAGCGATTCTCGGTACCGCCTCCTACTTCTCGCCGGAGCAGGCGAAGGGCGAGACTGTCGACGCGCGCACCGACATCTACTCGACGAGCGTCGTGCTGTTCGAGATGCTCACCGGACGCCCTCCGTTCCAGGGAGACACCGCTGTCTCGGTGGCGTACCAGCACGTGAGCGAGACGCCCGTGAAGCCGTCGACCATCAACCCCAAGGTCTCGCCCGCGATCGACAAGGTCGTGCTCACCGGGCTCGCGAAGGACCGTTTTCAGCGCTATCAAAGCGCGAACGAGTTCGGCGAAGCCCTGAGCATGGCGGAGGCCGGTCACATTCCGGCCGACACCGTCGCGCTCACCAAGAGCGAAGACGACATCGCCACGAGCCTGTTCGGCACCGCACCGGAGCCCGTCAACACGACAGAGCAGGCGCTGCGCCAACTCACGAATGACGACACCGTGACGCGCACGCAGCGCCGCCCGCCGGTCGTCTGGATCTGGGCGGGAGTGACGGTTGTGGCCGTCATCATGCTCGCGGTTCTGTGGTGGGTGGTCACGCTGCCGAAGACATCGCCGGTCCCCTCGGCATCCCGAACCATTCCGACACTCACCGGAACGACGTGGGAGAGCGCTGAGAAGGCCCTCACCGACCTCGACCTCCTGCCGACGAAATTCGAGGAGTCAAACGCTGACGTGCCGAAGGGCGAGGTCATCAAGGTCGACCCCGAGGAGGGCACGCGCGTCGCCCCCAACACGCAGGTCAAGGTCTACGTGTCGACGGGCGCCGAGATGTCCACGGTGCCCGACGTCGCAAACATGTCACTCGATGAAGCCAAGGCGACGTTGGAGGATGCCGGACTCGAGGTGGGCTCGATCAGCAGCGGCAACTCGCCGTCGGTTCCTGAAGACGCCGTTCTCGAGACCTCGCCCGAGATCGGCAAGGAGGTCGCGAAGGGCTCCACCGTCGACGTCGTGGTCTCCTCCGGCATGGTGACCGTTCCCGACGTGACCGGTGATCCGTTCGAGACTGCCAAGCAGAAGCTCGAGGGCGACTCGCTCGGGCTGACGGTGGTCGAGTCACCGGATGCCTCGTGTCCGGCCGACGGCTCGCAGACGGTCACTGCGCAGTCAGCGGGACCAGGCGATGTACCTCAGCACTCCACTGTCGAGCTGACGTACTGCTCCGGAGAGAGCGGTGGCGGTGACGACGGTGGCGAGCAGAGTCAAGGAGAGGACTCCGGTTGGGGTCAGAGTTCAGATAGGCGCCACGACGCCGGTCAGCAGACCCCCGGACGCGAGAACAGCTGACCGAGCTGCACCCCAGCCGCCACAGGCCGGGCCGTGTGAGTTCGGACGGTGTGAGAGCGTCAGGCGAATGCGACCGGCTTCTCCGCGGCATCCGTTGTGACAAGCGGGTGAAGGTGGGATGCCGTCTCGGCGGCGCCCGACAGTCCGACGAGCTCCAACCAGTTGCCGAGCATCTGGTAGCCACCCTCGGTGAGCACGCTCTCCGGGTGGAACTGGACGCCGAAGACGGCCGCCGTGCGGTGTCGCAGCCCCATGATGACGCCACCCTCAGTGCGGCTCGTGACCTCGAGTTCATCGGGTACGGTGCCGTTCACGACCGCAAGTGAGTGGTAGCGCGTTGCAGTGAAGGGCTGCGGAACCCCGCGGTAGAAATCGCTGTCGTCGTGTGAGACGAGAGACGTCTTGCCGTGCATGAGTTCCTCAGCGGTCGTCACCACACCGCCCAGCGCCTCCGCGATCGCCTGGTGGCCGAGACAGACGCCGAGGAGCGGCTGCCCGGAGTCGATAGCGGCTTGCACGAGGGGAATCGAGACCCCGGCGTCGCTGGGCTTACCGGGGCCCGGCGAGAGCAGCACGCCATCGTACTCGGCGGCGCGTGCCGCGGCATCCTTCACCTCGATGGCATCGTTGCGCACAACATCGACCTCGGCGCCGATCTGCTGAAGATAGCCGGCGAGCGTGTAGACGAAGCTGTCGTAGTTGTCGATGACGAGAACGCGGGTCATGCCCTGATTCTATTCGTCGATGGTGGCGTCGGGCACCGGAATGAGGGTCTGCACCCAAGGGAAGACGTAGGTGAACAGCGCCCACAGCGCCACCGCAAGCAGCGCGACCACGATGAGCAGGCGAACCCAGACCGGCCCGGGCAGTGCGCGCCAAAGTGCTCCGTACACTGTCAGCCCTCCACGTCTTCGGTGACGGATGCCGGTGGGCCGACCGCCGTCGGGGTGAACGATTCGAATGTGCCGTACGCCACGATGCGCTCCGCGGCCGAGAACATCGGGCTGCACGCGGTCAGCGTGATGAAGCTGTCTGTGACCTCCGCAGAGTCCTGCTGCGGCACCGGGTTCAGCACGTCGACCTGCTGTGGAGTGACGTACTCGAGGGTGCGGAAGCGGTACGTGTACCAGCCGTCCTTCGTCTGCAGCACGATCGCGTCGCCGACCCGGAGCTCCGCGATCTGATTGAGCGGCTTGCCGTACGTAGTGCGGTGCCCGGCGAGAGCGAAGTTGCCCGGCTCACCCGGCTGCTGCGTGTTGAGGTAGTGACCGAGCCCGATGGGGTCCAGGGTGCCCGAGCGCGTGACGCCGCCCGCCACATCCGCCGCATAATCTGCACCGAAGCGAGGAATGAACATCACGCCGAAGATCTCCGTGTCGGCCGCGGGCTCACCGATGACGGGCGGGTAGAACGTCGAGCCGTCCTCGCCCTCCACCGGCTCTGGAGCGGCCGGGGCCTCGGAGATCCAACTCTGAGCGCGGTCGTGCGCGATCTCGTTCTGCTCGGCACGGACGATGATGTCGTTCAGCCACAGCTGCCAAAACAGGAAGAGCAGAATCAGAACGCCCGCGGTGATGAGAAGCTCGCCGAAGACACCCACAACGGTGACGCGCGGCGCTCGTTTTGCGGGTCTCCGAGAAGCCGTACGTCGTCGTTCCGCACGGCTTCGTGGTGCGGCATCCACCCCGCCAATCGCCATGAGGCTGATTCTACTGAGGTTCTCCATATAGAATGGCTGGCATGGCACGCACGAAGAACAAGGCGAATGCTGCGCGCGCCCAGCAGCAGCAGGCCCAACGCAGCGGTGAAGACGCACCGAACCCGGTGTGGTTCAAGCCCGTCATGTTCGGCTTCATGCTGATCGGACTGGCGTGGATCATCGTCTTCTACCTCTCTCAGGGGCTTCTCCCGGTGGCCGCGCTCGGCTCGTGGAACATCCTCGTCGGCTTCGGTATCGCGTTCATCGGCTTCCTGATGACGACGCGCTGGCGATAGCCGCCCACAGACATCGAAGACGCCTCCGCGCTGCGGAGGCGTCTTTTGATTGACGACGTTCTAGACCGTGGTCGTGAACTCGGACCGGTCATAGACTAGCGGACGCGCCGTGTGGCTCTCTGATCTGCCCATTGCGACGACCTCACCGATGACGAGCTGGTGGGTCGCCGCCGTGTGCACGTCAACTGTGCGGCACTCGAACCAGGCGACGCCGCCCTCGATGATCGCGGGACCACCCGGCTCACGCCGCCAGTGCGGGATGCGGTCGAGGAGGCCTCTCAGCGGAGCGCCGAGTTCACCGAGCTGCTCGGCGATGACGCGCTGATCGCTGGCCAGCAGGCTCAGCGCCCACCGACCAGCCTCCTCGACCGCCTCGGTCGTTCGTGACAGCCCGTAGAGGCTGACGAGCATCGTCGGCGGGTCGTACGACACCGAGAGATAGTCAGTGACCGTCGTCGCGTGGTCGTAACGACCGATACGAGCAGACACGATGGCGACGCCCTTCGCGGCTCGTGCGCTGAGCAGCCGGTAGCGATCGCGCACAGACCGTTCGAGGTCCGCTGCGTCGACGAGCATGATGTCGTGCGACATCAGTCTGGGTCGCTGGGGTCCAGCGGTGCGTGATGATCGAGGTTGACGATGCCGCGCTTCCAGTAGCCCTCGACCTCGACCTGATCCTTCGAGAGGCCAAGGTCTCGTCGGAAGTGACGGCGCACCTCGACGAGCTCATTCGCTTCGCCTGCGGCCCAGACGTACGTGTCGTCCTCGATGCTGCCGAGGGAGCGCACCGCCTCGATCAGCTGACCGGGACCGTCTTCGCGATACAGCACCTCGAGTGTGCCGCGAGAGCGGTGCTCGTCGGTGAGGTAGTCCTCGGTCTCGTCGTCCTGAATCTGCACGATGGGGGTGACCTTCACCTCGGGCGGCAGCAGGCGAAGCCAACGCGTATATGCCGGCAGTGCGGTCTCATCTGCGATGAGCACGGCTCGTGAGATACCCTCCGGCACGAGCTTCGAACCGCGCGGACCCGCGATGCCGAGCTCCTGGCCCGCGTGAGCGTGCGATGCGAAGGAGGTTGCGGGAGCGTCGTCTCCGTGGATCACGAAGTCGATGTCGAGCTCAGGGAGTCCGTTCGAGCCGTTCTCACGGAAGTTCAGCGGAGTGAAGTCGCGCGAAAGGATCAGACCGTCGGTGGGACGCTTGAGCCCCTCCGCGGTGATCTCTGGGGTGGTCAGGACGCCGGACTCAGGGTCAGGGAAGAAGAGCTTGACGTGATCGTTGGGTCCGGGCGCAGAGAATCCGCGAAGGCTCTCACCGAGGACGGTGACGCGAACCATGGTGTCGGTGAGCCATGAGACTCTTTCCACAGTCGTGCGACGGACAGCAAGATCGTGACGTATGCGTTCACGGGTGGGCATTGATGTGCATCCTCTCGTCGTCGTTCCTCCAGCGTACGCCGCCGGTCTGAGGAAACGGGCAGTGCGAAGAGCCCGAGATCGGCGTAAACACAGGCGAGTGCAGCGCGAATTACATCCGTGTAGTTATCCACACCTGTTAATAACTCCTGTGAGTAACTCCCTGGAACGGTTGCGGGGAGTTACACACATGTAATTCTCCACAGTGTGGACAAGCCTGTGGATAACTCTGGGGACGGCTTGTGGGGAATGTGTGTGAAACGAGTTCCCACGTGTGGACGCACTGTGGAGAGGATGTGGAGAACGAGCCCGCGTGTTAGCATCTTCGACCGTGGGTACATTGTGCCGTGCGCTCATGATGGAGCGCACTTTCGTCTATCGCGACCGCCGCTCCTGACGGCGCGTCCGCATCAGCGCGTAACTGCGCGCCGTCACTCAGGGATGTCCACAGCACCCTGAGGCGTCAGCCTGCCGTCTCTTCGTCGCACTGTCGACGTGATTGACATCGCATACCCTCAGACACGACCTCAGCGGTGCTCCCCTCTCAATGACGGAGCACAATCATGGCCCGATCCGCATTCGGCGGCCGACACGAACTCGGCCAGAACTTTCTCACTCACAAACCCACTCTCACCCGCATCATTGACCTCGTCGCGCGAACTCGCGGCCCGATCCTGGAGATCGGCGCCGGTGACGGCGCGCTCACGCGCAGGCTCGCCACCCTCCAGCGAGCCGTGACGGCGATCGACATCGACGAGCACCGGGTGAAACACCTGCAGCGATCCCTGCCGCACGTCCGTGTGCTGCACGCGGACGCCATGCGGCATCCTCTTGAATCACCCGTCCTCGTCGGCAACCTGCCGTTCCACCTCACGACGCCCATCCTGCGACGCATCCTCAGCCGCCACGGCTGGCAGCACGCCATCGTCTTGACGCAGTGGGAGGTCGCGCGCAAACGCGCGGGCGTGGGCGGCGGCACGATGATGACCGCGCAGGCGGCACCCTGGTTCGAGTTCAGTCTCGAAGGAAGAGTTCCCTCATGGGGGTTCTCACCACGGCCGAGCGTCGACGGCGGACTGCTGCGCATCACGCGCCGAGCCGACGCACTCGTACCGGCGACTGAACGTCAGCCGTACGGCGATTTCGTGCGCGCGGTCTTCACGGGGAGCGGTGGAACGATGCCGGCGATTGTGCAGAGGGCGGCACGGACGGATGCCGCGACGGCGAAGCGCGCGTGCGATGCGGCATCCATTCGCCGACGTGACCTGCCGAAGTCGCTGAGTCCCGAGCAGTGGGCCGCACTTTGGCGCATCACACGTAAAGGCGAGTCCCGATCACGGCCAGCACGAGAAGGATCACGATGACACCTGCGATCCCGAGCTTCTGCAGGGTCTGCTGCTTGCGCCGACGAGTGGCGACGAGCACCAGGCCGAGAAGCGCCCCGGTGACCAGTCCACCGAGGTGCGCCTGCCATGCGATGTTCAGGCCGGGGATGAACCCGATCACGAGGTTGATGCCCACCAGGATCAGCAACCCGTTCATGTTGCCGCCGAGCCGATGCACGATCACGAGGGTCGCGCCCATGAGCCCGAAGATCGCACCAGAGGCGCCGACCACAGCCTGCAGCGGGTTGTCCAGCAGCAGCACACCGACGGAGGAGCCGAATGCGGTCACGATGTAGAGCATGGCGAAGCGCCATCGGCCGATCATCGGCTCGAGCATCCTGCCGAAGATCCACAGCGTGTACATGTTGAGGCCGACGTGCAGAATGAATCCCTGTGAGTGCACGAGGGCCACGGTCAGCATTCGCCACGGCTCGAAGTGCCCAAGCTCGGGGATGCTGTAGACGCCGGCGTACAGCAGGTGATCTGTGATGCCGAGGCCCGGAATGAGCTGCAGCACGAAGACAGCGAGCGTCAGCGCGATGATCACGTACGTGACGGCCGGCTGGCCGGAGTCTCGCCTCATCACGGCGGAGATCCGGCTCCTCGCGGCCGATTTCGTACGCGGCGCTGACGCTCGCTGCTCACGCATGCACTCCGGGCAGATGACCCCGACGGGCGCCTGCGTCTGGCATTCAGCGCAGATGGTGCGCCCGCATCGCTGACAGAGCACGAAGCTCTGCCGGTCGGGATGCCGGTAGCAGAAGTTCTGCCGTCCAGTCGGGAAGGAGCTCACGGAGTGAGGATCAGACGTTCTCGACGTCGATGCTCTCGATCACGACATCGTCGAGCGGGCGGTCACGAGCATCCGTCGGCACGGTCGCGAGCTTGTCGACGACCTTGCGGCTCGCGTCGTCTGCAGCCTCACCGAAGATGGTGTGCTTGCCCTGAAGCCAGGTCGTCGCACCGACGGTGATGAAGAACTGCGAGCCGTTGGTGCCCTTGCCCATCATCGTTCCCGCGTTGGCCATGGCGAGCTTGTAGGGCTGCGTGAAGTCGAGCTCGGGGTGGATCTCGTCATCAAACTTGTAGCCGGGGCCACCGGTTCCGTTACCGAGAGGGTCTCCGCCCTGAATCATGAAGCCAGGAATGATGCGGTGGAAGATGACGCCGTTGTAGAGGGGGGTTCCGGTCTTCTTCTCACCGGTGCGCTCGTCCGTCCATTCCTTGGAACCCGTCGCGAGTCCGATGAAGTTCTCGACGGTCTTGGGGGCATGGTCACCGAACAGGTTGACCTTGATGTCACCGTAGTTGGTGTGAATGGTGGCGACAGCGGTGTGGATAGACATATGACAATTCTTGCATAATGACCGCCGTGGCTCTTGTGAGCCTCCCAGTGTCTCGTGACAAGATGGTGAAAGCCGTTTGTCACGAGATCAATGGAGGTCCCCCAGTGAGCATCACACGCAAGCGCAAGAAGCAGCTGAAGCGCCTCAAGGGTGACGCAACCGCCCTGTGGGCTGCCCAGCAGGATCTGCTCGACCAGGCGAACTCCGTCGCTCGTGAGGCGAGCCGCCAGCTTTCGGCCTACGGCCGTGAGGAGATCGCACCTCGGGTCGCGCGCGCCTATGAGAAGAACGTCCAGCCGGTGGTCAGCCGAGTGGATGCCGCGACGTACGACGCACGTCACACGGCGAAGCAGAACTTCGACAAGAAGGTCCTTCCCGCTGTCGGCAGCGCACTCGGCACGGTCATCGCTCTCGGAGACGCCGCGCGCGACGGTCGTGTGCGGGCCGCGTTCAGCCGCGCCGTCACCCCGGAGCCCGTCAAGAAGAAGTCGGGGGCGGGTCGCGCAATCGCCGTCACCGCAGGAATCGTCGCGGCCGCAGGCGTGGCATACGCCGTGTGGCAGACCTTCCGTGCGGATGACGAGCTGTGGGTCGCCGACGACGAAGAGGCGTGATCTGACGCGCGTCTGAACTGAGTCGCACCGGGTCGGGCCTGCCCGATCCGGGACTCTCCATGATCTGGGAGCTCGTCAGTGCAGCATGTCGAGTGCTGTGCTGACGAGCTCGACGCAGTTCAAGCGAGAAATCTCCTCGAGCGGATGCCACGCCGCGTAGTCCGTCGAGCCGTCGAGCTCATAGGTGAGCGTGCCGCCCGTCACATGTGCGCGATATACGATGCGGAGTCCCTGCATCGGATTGGTTGCCCCTGCAGCGAATCGGGCGACCGCGGGGATGATGATCGAGTCGACACCGAGGATCCCATCGAGCTCCGCGTCGTAGCCGGTCTCTTCGCGGATCTCGCGCACAGCGGCATCCGCCGGATGCTCACCGGGTTCCAGACCTCCGCCCGGCAGCGTCCAGGCAGAACGACCGCCGGCGTTCCAATGCGACAGAAGCATCCGGCCGTCGTCAATGATCACGCCGTACGCCGCGACGCGCATGTCCATGGTCATGCGCACACACTAGCAACCGCTCGGGACCGTTACCCGACCCCGTTCCGGGGTGATCAGTGCTGCTCTTCGAAGGTCGGCACGTTGTCGAGAAGCTCACGCGTGTAGGCGTGCTGCGGGTTCTCGAGCACATCGTCCGTGAGGCCGATGTCGACGATATGCCCCTTCTGCAGCACGGCAAGCCGCTGCGAGATGTGTCTGGCGAGCGCGATGTTGTGCGTCACGAAGATCATCGACATTCCGGTCTCGAGCTGCAGCGTGCGCAGCAGGTCGAGAATGGATGCCTGAACGGAGACGTCCAGCGCGCTCGTGACCTCGTCGCACACCAGCACCGACGGAGCGTTCACGAGCGCGCGTGCGATTGCGGCCCGCTGACGTTCACCGCCCGAGAGGTCACCCGGGCGTCGGTCCGCGTACGAGGCGCCGAGCCTCACCTGGTCGAGTGCCTCGAGCACGGCCTGACGGCGCTGCTTCTTCGGCAGCAGTCGGCTCATGTTGAGCGGCACCTCGATGGACTCGGCAATGGTGCGTCGCGGGTTCAGCGATGAGAACGGCGACTGAAAGACATACTGGATGCTCTGACGCTGCGCCGTCGTGCGCTCGCGCGTTCCGTGCGCGAGCTCGACGCCCTCCAGACGCACGGCGCCGGTGTAGCGATCGTTGAGGCCGGCGATGCACCGCGAGAGCGTCGTCTTCCCCGACCCCGATTCGCCGAGCAGCATGAGCGACTCACCGCGCGCGAGCTCGAGGTCGATCCCGTCGAGGATCACCGCGGGTCCGTAGGCCAGACGCAGGTTCTCGACTGAGATCGCCGGGCTCACGGCATCCTGCTCACCCGTCTCGGCCTCGGCGCTCGAATCGCCGGAGGGCATCGCGCCTGCGACACCGTCACCGTGTCGAGGCGATGTGGATGCCGCGATGCGCTCCTCCGTTTGGATCGGCGTGCTCCCGGTGACGACAGTGACCTCGCCCGTGATGGCGTCGACCCGGCCGACCTGGCGCTTGCCTGCGAGATCCGGAACCGCGGCGAGCAGCTTGCGCGTGTAGCGGTGCTTCGGACTGAACAGTACCTCGTCAGTCGGACCCGCCTCGACGATGTCGCCCTGCAACATGACAGCGACCTCATCGGCGACGGACGCCACGACGGCGAGGTCATGCGTGATGTAGAGTCCGGCCACCTGATGACGCTCGGCCATCTCGTCGATCGTCTGCAGCACGAGTGCCTGCGTCGTGACGTCGAGACCGGTCGTCGGCTCGTCGAGAACCATCACCGCGGGTCGGCACGCGAAGGCCATCGCGATTCCGACGCGCTGCTGCTGACCGCCGGAGAGCTGATGCGGGTAGCGCCGCTGATAGGCGTCGTCGTTCTGAAGGCCCACCTCGGCCAGCACCTCGGCTGTGCGCTCGCGACGTTCGGCCTCGCTCGTTCCGTAGCCGTGCACGCGCAGCACCTCGAGAATCTGTTCGCCGATCCGCATCGCCGGGTTCAGCGACAGTGCGGGATCCTGTGGCACATACGAGATGCTGCCGCCTCGAAGAACACGACGCTGAGGCTCCGGCAGGTCGAGGAGGTTCTCCGCGGCCGCGGCATCCTCACCATTCGCCAGTCTCACACTGCCGCCCGTGTTCTCGAGCCCCGAGCGGAAATGGCCGAGGCACGCGAGTCCCGCTGTCGTCTTGCCCGACCCGGACTCTCCGACGAGCGCGAGGATGCGCCCCGGATGCAGGGTGAAGGAGACCCCGTGCAGAATCTCGTCGCCGCCGACGACGGCGATGCGCAGGTCTTCGGCGACGAGCGCCGGCCTGGTGAGGGTGTGTGTCGTCGTCATGTCATTCCCCCGGTTTCAGGTTGGCGGATGCTCGAGCGAGCGAGTCCGTGAGGAGGTTGATGCCCACCGTGAGCACGGCGATCGCGATGACCGGGAGGATGACTCCCCACGGCTCGACAGCGAGGGCGATGCGGTTCTCATTGATCATGAGACCCCAGTCGGCCGCGGGCGGCTGCATGCCCATGCCCAGGAACGACAGCGAGGCCACCGCGCCGATGGAGTAGGTCATGCGCAGACCGAGCTCGACCATGAGCGGACCGGTGATGTTCGGCAGCACGTCGCTCGTGAGGATGCGCCACTTCGGCACGGCATACATCTCGCTCGCGCGCACGTAATCCTCACTGATCACCGAGACGGTCGCCGAACGCGTGACGCGGGCGATGCGCGGCGCGTGCGTGATGCCGATGACCGTGACGAGCACCCAGCCCTTCGGCCCGAGAACGGTGACGGCGAGCAGCGCGAACACGAGCTGCGGAATCGCGAGCAGCACATCGTTGCCGCGCATGATGAACGCGTCGAGCTTTCCGCCGGCATACGCGGCGACCATACCCGCGATCACGCCGAGCACCATACCGAGCAGCGTCGCGAGTGCCGAGAACGCCAACAGTTTCAGGCCACCGGCGAGAAACCGCGAGAACACGTCGCGACCGAGGTTGTCGGTGCCGAAGATTCCATCCGACTGGAACGGACGCCCCGCGAACTCCGTCGAGGTGTACCCGGTGAGCCACGGCAGCAGCAGGGAACCGAACAATGCGACGAGCACCACGATGCCCGTGAGCACAAGACCGGCCTTCGCCTGACGCTGCGCGATGAAGCGCCGCATCAGCTTGGGCGGCGATGGCGTGTGGTCGACGGCTTCGTCCGTGACCTGTGACGTGTCGGCGCTCATGCCATGGCCTCCGTTCGCAGCTTTGGATTTGTGAGGATGCCCACGAGGTCAGCGAGCAGGTTCACCACGATGTAGATGATGGCGACGAGCATCGCGAGAGCCTGGACGACCTGCACGTCACGGTTCGCGACGGCATCCACCAGCGCCTGTCCGATGCCCGGATACCTGAAGAGGAACTCGATCACGACGACACCGCCCGCCATCCAGGCGAGCTGAATCGCAATGACCTGCGCCACCGGGGCGATCGCGTGAGGAACCGCGTGCTTCCAGATGACCTGACGCTCGGGCACACCCTTGAGGCGCGCCATCTCCACGTACCCGGAGTCGAGCACTTCGGCCATCGTCGCGCGCATCATGCGCACGATGTACGGAGTCACGACGAGCACCAGCGTGAGCACCGGCAGCACGAGCTGCGCTGGGTGCGACCACACGGGCTCACCGGGCGGGGCCATCGTGACGGACGGGAGAATCTGAAAGACGCTCGTCGCGAAGAGGGTGATGAGCACGATGCCGACGACGAATTCGGGCAGCGCCGCGAGCACGAGCGTCACCGCGGTGGTCACATGGTCGCCCGCCCGATCGCGGCGAAGCGCCGAGTAGGTGCCGACGAGGATGCCGAGGGGAATCGCGATGATCGCGGCGATGACCATGAGCACGAGGGATGCCGAGATGCGATCGCTCAGCAACTCGGAGACCGGTCCTCCGGTCGCCGCCGAATAGCCGAAGTCACCGGTGAGCAGACCTCCGAGCCAGTTCAGGTACCGCATCCACGGCGGGTCGTTGAGGCCCATCTGCTCACGCAGCGCAGCAAGACGCTCGGGCGTGGCCTGCTGGCCGAGGATCGCCTGTGCGGGATCACCCGGCAGGAGCAGGGTCGCGGCGAACACCATGAGCGACACCACGAGGAGGATCACGACGCTCACGGCGATGCGTCGCACGATCATCTTGCCGATCACTTCTCCACCGCCATCCATACGCGACGGAATTCGAAGCCCGAGAGCGGAATTCCTGTCTTGTTCTCCACGAGTCCGGCGACGTACTTCTGGTAGGCATCCGCCTGATTGGCGAAGCCCCACACGATGTAACCGCCCTTCTCGTACTCGATCTTCTGTGCCTTCGCGATGAGCGCATTGCGCTCGACGTCGTCGACCGTCTTCTTCGCGGTCGCGACGAGTCGCTGGAACTCGTCATCATCCCAGTGCGTCTCGTTGAAGGGAGAGTTCGGCAGCGACCCCGAACTCGTCTGCGACAGGAAGTTCCGGGTGTACCAGAAGTCCTGAGCGAACGGCCACTTCAGGTAGTCGTCGCCGAAGAACGTCGTCGTATCGACCTTGCGGATCGTGACGCGGATTCCGGCAGAGGCCGCCTGCTGCGCGAAGACCTGCGCAGCCTCGACGGCGCCCGCCTGGATCGGCGCGGTGACGAGCTCCACGTCGATGCCATCGGGATACCCCGCGTCCGCGAGCAGCTTCTTCGCGGCATTGACGTCCTGTTTGCGCTGAGGCAGGTCGTGGTTGAAGCCCGGATCGAACGGCGCGTAGAGGTCGTTCCCGACCGTTCCGTTGCCACTGAGCACCTGTTCGATCATCTGCGGGCGGTCCACCGCGAGGCGGAATGCCTGCCGCACACGTTCATCGTCGAACGGCTCGACGTCGACGCGCATCGTGAACGGAAGCCACATTCCCGTCTCGGAGTTGACGATGCCGATGCGCTCGTCGGCTCCGATGACCTCGAGCAGCGCGAGCGGGATCTGCCCGATGGCGTCGACCTGCGTCGAGAGGAGCGCGTTGATGAGAGCGTCGTCGTCGTTGAAGTTGAGGATCTCCAACTCATCGAGGTACGGCTGATCGCCCTGCCAGTAGTCGTCGTTGCGCACGAAGAGGCTGCGCTGACCCGCCGTGAACTCCTTCGCCTTGAAAGGACCTGTGCCGATCGGCTTCGCCGGGTCGTAGTCGGCGGGCACGATGCCGTTCATGTACTGACCGAGCGAGTCATCGAACGTCGCGAGCGGAGTGCTGAGGTGGAACTCCACGCGCAGGTCGTCGAGCACCTCGATGTGGTCGTACTCGGCGAGCCCGGCCGCGCCCGCCTTCGGGTCGTCTGGGTCGGTGATTCGGTCGAAGGATGCCTTGACGTCCTCCGCCGTCATCGGACGACCGTCGTGGAACCGTACGCCGTCACGCAGCTCCACCGTCCACACGGTCGCATCGGCGTTCGGCGTGGCCGAGGTGGCGAGCTTGGGCTGCAGTGCGTAGTCGTCATCCCAGTAGAAGAGCGGTTCGTACAGGTTCACGACGCGGGCGATGTCGACCGTGTTGACGGGAATGTGGGCGTCAAGTGAATCGGATGCTCCGCCGCCGGCGAGACCGACCCGAAGGCGGCCGCCGTGCACTGGGTCACCCTTCGCAACGGCGGCGTACTCGGTCGTGGGCGACGAGCATGCCGCGAGCAGCGCGCCGAGGCCCACTGTGAGGCCGGCGCTGAACAGAGTCCGTCTCGAGAACGCCGCGGAAATGCGCGGCTGTGGCTGATGATCAGGATTCACGAGTGTGTCTTTCGTATCGGGTGGCGATGCGTGTGTTGCGCGGGGCTTGGCGATCGAGA
The DNA here is from genome assembly GCF_051513965.1 of Paramicrobacterium salitolerans. GTDB lineage: Bacteria > Actinomycetota > Actinomycetes > Actinomycetales > Microbacteriaceae > Paramicrobacterium. The sequence goes on along the minus strand of NZ_CP195847.1, from coordinate 3,092,300 downwards.
GGCACCGCTATTCGGGAGGTTCGTCAGCCACGATGGCCGTCGTGATGTACGCGTCGATGTGTCGAAGCATCCGGTCCGCTGTCGTGAGACCGGTCATGACCTTGATTCCGTAACCATCGATGAGTGCAGTCAGATCGCGCGTGAGTTCGTCGGGGTCGACGTCGCGGAAAGCTCCGGCATCCTGTCCTTCGACGATGATCGCGCGCACCATCTGGTGCCATCGCTGGTAGCCCTCAGCGTGGTTCTTGCGACCATCATCGACGGTCGCTACGTCCGCCCACGTTTGCATCCAAATCGACCACGCGGCGCGGCGCTCGTCATCAATCGGCAACTGCAGACGGCACAGTTCGCGAAGGCGATCCGCGTGATCTTCGATGGTGTAGAGCATGGCGATCTGGCGGTCGAAGGCGATCTTCACGCTGTAGCGGAGAGTCTCTGAGAAGATCGCGCGCTTGGTTGCGAAGTAGTAGTGCACGGCTGAGCTGGAGACCCGAGCCTCTCGTGCGATGTCGGCGATACGAACCTCGGCATACCCGCGCTTGGCAAAGAGCCACCAGGCTTTCTCGATGATGCGGCGCCGCCGTAGCGCCTGTTCGGACTCCTCCGGGGTGGTCGGGGGGAGCACACGTACGGGCGCAGTCATCTCAGCACCCTCATCTCCCCCGGTCAGGAGCCAGTTCGTTGTGACTCCCGTGACACGAGCCATCTGCAGAATCTCATCGGAGCCAAGCCGACGAACTCCCTTGAGCGACTTCGACAGCTTCGTCTCATCAAGACCGATCTGCTTTGACACCTCACGCTGACTCAGACCCGAGTTCTTGATCGCCGTGCGAATGCGCTCAGCGAGCTCGGCGGGGTCGACAGAAGAAGAAGGCACCTCGCTACCATAAGCATGACTTGCGATCATAGCAAGTTGTACTGATCAACAGTCAAGCTAGTTTGCGATTATTTGTGACATTCTCAAGCTCTGTTTGAGTCTCAGATTCCGACCTCTGATCAGTACAATCGCAAGTCCTGAACAGCGATGGGAACACACGATGACTGACACCGAGCGCCCTGTACACTCGGCCGCACGCGCCTGCCGAGTTATATGGAGAGGGATATTCCCAGAATGAGCGCTGCGAACTGGATTAAGAATGCGGACGAACGCGTATGTCTCGGGGACTTCGAAGCGCAGGTCTTCGAACGGGAGGATGATGTCATGCGGGGCCTTGGCAGGCGCACGAAAGCAGACGAGCGCGCGGAGTGGAAGACGAAACCCCTCTCAGAGCGGATCGCGGATGTTGCGAGAACGACCTTCATGTTCATTCTGCTTCTGGCACCCGTTGGCGGCTTCGCGGCGTTTCTCACGGGCTCCCAGGTGAATGTGGGCGGTCAGCGGATCTTCACGCGCGAGCTCGATCTTGATGTGCAGTTCATACTCGCGGCCGTCTGCTTTCTCATCGCCTGCCTGATCCCTGTGTCGCTTGTCACCGAGTGGTTTCGGGGTGGCCGTCTGCTCGGCAGCGATTGGATCCCTCTCGTCTACGTGATCGTCTTCGCGTCTCTCGGTCTCGTTGGACTGAATGCGCGAGGCGTCCCACCGAGTGAGGCGCTGTCTCCCGTTGCGCTCCCTGTTTGGCTCAGTCTGCTGCTCTCTGTCCTCGCGCTCGTCGCCCTCCTTGGCTTCTCGAAGGGCAAAGCTCCGAAGCCCGTCTACCCAGCGATTCCTGTGACAGGCGAGATAGATCAGGATGCTGTCGACGCAGCGATCCTCTCGCTGACAGAAGAGAAGCGCACCGAGCTCGCCAAAGACCGAGAGCTCGCGCTCACGACGGCGCTCGAGCGCGGCATCATCGACCGCACCACCTTTCTCACGGCATCCCACACCGACCTCGGGCATCTGCACGAACTGGACTAAGTGTCCGGTCGGCCCCGCCGGTCCCAATCGATCCGCTCGCGTAGCCGACTCCGCTTCTGATCTGGACGAACCTTCCAGCAGAACACGGAGTGTGTATCGCTCGGCCTCCTCCTCTCGTGTCAATTACTTAGTACGCTAAAGATTAGTCCACGAAACACTCTCCCAAAGTGAGGCAGGGCACTCTCATGAAGCAGGCATTCTGGCGGTTCTACCGGGCATGGAACCGCGTCGTCTACACCTTCACAGGACCAGCTCAGATCGGCGCGGGATACGCGGAGGGCCCCGACGTGCGTCCATCCGACCCGGATTGCCCGATGTGCGGCGCAGCGATGTCCACGCACCGGCTCGAGCGCAGTTCGGGGCAGTACACGCCCACTCGTCTGCACTGCCCCGCGTGAGACAATCAGACTCGATGGCGCCGACCGACTCCTCCCCTGACGAGCTCCTGGCCCTTGAGAGCCAGGTGTGCTTCGCGCTTGCCGTGGCGTCTCGCGGTGTGATCGATGCTTACCGCTCAGAGCTTGACCCGCTGCAGCTCACGCATCCGCAGTATCTCGTGATGCTCGCTCTCTGGCAGCACGGGGGCAGCTCCCTCAAGCAGCTCTCCGGAATGCTCAAGCTCGAGCCGGCGACCCTTTCGCCGATGGTGAAGCGTCTTGAGACGATCGGCTACGTGACGCGAGCGCGTGATCCACACGACGAACGCGTGCTCGTGGTCGAACTCACTGAGAGGGGGCGCGCACTGCGAGCGGAAGCCACGCAGGTTCCCGTCGCCATGATGGCGAAGCTCCAGCTGAGCGAAGACGACGTTCGGGCCCTTCGCGATGTCACGACCCGCCTCATCGAGTCCGTCGAGCGAGCGGAGTCTCAGTCCGCCGCGGATCGCCACGAGTCGTAGAGTTCGCGCAGCGTCCGAGGCGTGACCACGCCCCCAGTGGCATCCGCGTGACGCTGCACATGCTCACCGAACGCCGATTGCTCGGACTTCGCCATTTCGATTCCATATTCTGTTTCAAGAATGTATGCGATCCCGCCTTTGCCCGACTGTGCGTTGACTTTGATCACCGCATCGTAGGTTCGGCCGAGATCCTTGGGATCAATGGGCAGATACGGTATGCACCACTCGGCATCCGCCTGAGAGACTCCGTCGTCTGCAACACGATACTCGTGCTCACGGAAGCCCTTCCGAATCGCATCCTGATGCGTACCGCTGAATGCCGTGTGCACGAGTTCGCCGACATACGGGTGGCGAGGATGCACCGGAATCCGCGTGCACTCCTCGACGACGCTCCGGACCTCGTCGATCTCGGAGAAGTCGATCATCGGGTCGATGCCCTGTGCAAGCAGGTTCAGTGCCAGAGTCGCGATGTCGACGTTGCCTGTACGCTCACCGTTTCCGAAGATGCACCCCTCCACGCGCTGCGCGCCGGCGAGAACCGCGAGCTCAGCACACGCGATTCCCGTGCCGCGGTCGTTGTGAGGGTGAACAGACAGAATGACGCCGTCTCGCCGCTCCAGGTTTCGATGCATGTGCTCGATCTGGTCGGCATACACGTTCGGGGTCGCAACCTCGACGGTGGCGGGCAGGTTGAGGATGACCGGCCGCTCCGGTGAAGCATCCCAGAGTTCGGCCATGGCATTGCAGATGTCGAGCACGACATCTGGCTCTGTCAGATTGAAGACCTCGGGTGAGAACTGAAAGCGCACGTTCGGCATGTCGCCCGTGAGCCGCGCCACGAGTTCTCCGGCGTGCATCGCCAAGTCTTTCAGCTCTCGAGCACTCTTGCCGAGCACAACATCTCGCCACACAGGAGCCGTCGCGACATAGAGATGCACCACAACCGGGTTTCGGATGCCTCGAATCGACTCGACCGTGCGCTCGATGCGCTCCGGAATTGCGGGCGTGAACACAACGATCGTCACATCCTCAGGTGCGATGTGCTGCTCGGCAATCATGCGCACGAAATCGAAGTCGATCTGCGAGGCCGATGGATACCCAACCTCGATCTCCGTGTAACCCATGCGCACCATCTGGTCGAAGAAGCGACGCTTGCGCGTGGGATCCATGGGTTCTGCCAGCGCCTGGTTGCCGTCACGAAGATCGACCGGAACCCAGAGCGGTGCCTCCATGAGGCGAGCGTCCGGCCAGGTTCGATCGACCTGAGGTACCTCGACGCGCGAGAAGACGTCGCGGTAGCGGTGAGCGGGCATGCCCGAGGGTCGTTGCCGATTCCAGATGGATGCCGTCGAGCGACGTTCTGCGTCGGCGGGGGTGGAGTGCGTCATTGTTCTTCGTCCTGTCTCTTCGAGTCGAGACCAGCGGTCAGCTCCTCCGCACCGAGGAGCTGGTCACATCAAGCCTCGGCGCGGCGAGGAAGGAGAAGAACCTGTGCGAACATGCGTAGACTGTAACACAACTCCTCAGACAAGTTGATGACTTGGAGAACACGTGCCGACTCTGATTCGACAGCCGCTCGCGGATCAAGCGGCGGCTCTTCTGCGCGAGAGAATCCGTTCTGGCGAGTGGGCGCTTGGGTCGAAACTGCCCAGTGAGGTTACGCTCGCGCCGCAGCTCGGGGTCGGACGCTCAACGGTTCGCGAGGCGATCCGTCAGCTTGCCGGGCAAGGGATGCTGCAGTCACGGCAGGGTTCCGGTGTCTTCGTGATGTCACTGGAGGGGGCGGAGAGCGGCATCCAGGCGGTGCTTCAGGCCAGCGTCATCGCCGTGATCGAGGCACGAATCGCGATCGAGGTCGAGGCGTCCTCTCTCGCCGCCGAGCGACGCACGCCGCCCGAGCTCCGGCATCTGCGCCGGCTGCTCGCAGAACGTTCGCCCGAGGGGAAGACTCCGGAGCAGCTTGTCGACGCAGACGTTGCGTTCCACCGCGCAATCGTCGCAGCATCTGGCAATGTCATTCTGCTGGAGATGTTCGATGCGTTCTCCGCCCGACTGCGTCAGACGATGGTGGACATGCTGCGCGCACGTCCCATGGCGGACCCGCACACCGACCACACGATTCACGGCAGTATCGTCGACGCGATCGCCGAGCGCGATGGTGACGAGGCCGCGCACATCACCCGAGCCCACCTGACCGATATGAAGAGGAGATTCGAATGAGTGCTGCCGTCGTCGATCTGCACGAGGTATCTTTCACGCGAAACGGCAATCCGATTCTCACGGACGTTTCGTTCACCGCGGGTGCCGGAGAGCACTGGGCGCTGCTCGGGCCGAATGGCGCAGGCAAGAGCACGATCCTCGGCTTCTGCGGCGCACGGACTCACCCGACCTCCGGGACGGTGCGCGTTCTCGGCGAGCAGCTGGGTCGGGTCGATATGCAGGAACTCCGTCGTCACATCGGGCACGTCGATCCGCGGCATCCTGTTCGATCGGCGATCTCCGTGCTCGATGTCGTGCTCACGGGTCTGACCGGAACCATTGAGATCGCCATGCGTTGGGCTCCCTCTGTTGACGAGCTGCGTCTCGCCGAGGGTCTCATCGAGCAGGTGGGGCTGGCAAGCCGACGAGACGCACTGTGGCCGACTCTCTCTCAGGGAGAGCGCGGACGTGCGCTGATCGCACGAGCGCTGGTCGCTCAGCCGCGGCTGCTGCTCCTCGATGAGCCGACCACGGGACTCGATGTTGCCGCACGCGAGCAGTTGCTCGAGACCATCGACGACCTTGCCGTCTCCTCGCCCGATGTCACGACGATTCTCGTCACCCATCACCTGGAGGAGCTGCCCGTCTCGACGACTCACGCACTTGTTGTCTCACGGGGTGCCGTCGTCGCGTCGGGCTCGGCGGACGACGTCATCACAACCGAGACGATCTCTCTCGCATTCGATCACCCGATCCGCGTTCACCGCGCAGACGGTCGGTGGAGTGCACGTGCTGTTCGATCGAATCAGGGGCAGGATGCCGTCACAACCGTGACCGCCTGAACCGGCGAACAGCAGCGAGTCAGCCTCCCACCGCACAGGCAGGCTCTGCCGTGATGCTGTGTGCCGGGCTGAGCTTCAGATCCAGAGCAGAAACACGCCGCACGAGCCTCTCCCGGCGACGCGCCAACCTCCTCACCCGACGTTCTGAGAGCTTCTCGCGTCGCCGCTCCAGCCGCTGAACCTTCCTCTGCAGCGCAGCTTCATCGACTGCACGCCGGGCCGCAGCCCATTTCTCGAACTCAGGAGTTCCGATCGCCGTCTTCGGCCCCTCCCGAAGAGTGCGCTCCAGCTCGACGCGCCCCATCAACACGCTCGTCACGTTGTCCATCTCCGCCACCGCCATTTATGAAAAAGACACTTCAGATACTTGAAGTATATGTTTCACGTTTGAGATGTCAAAGGATATTTTCATAAATTGCGTAGACTGTGGGCATGCAGCGCGACGAAAGCATCGACAAACAGCTGTCTGACGCCCTCGGCATTCCAGACCGGCCCATTCATCTCAGGGATGCCGAAGCGATGCGTGTCATGTCCCATCCCGCGCGGCAGCGCGTCGTGAATCTGATGTTCGCCGATCAGCAGCCGCACACATCAACCGAGCTCTCGGAATTGACGGGGCTCACACCGAGCGCAATGAGCTATCACTTGCGCGCACTGGAGAAGGTGGGACTCGTGGAGCGTGTGGATGCCGAGGGCGATTCGCGCACTCGGCCGTGGCGTGCGGCCGGCACCTCGATCGCCTTACACGGAAGTGACTCGGAGGGCGTCTGGGAGACGCTCGACGCGTTCATGAGTCTTGCACTCAGTGATCTTCGGAAGCGAGCTGCTGCCCACTCCACCGCATATCCTGACGGCGGTTCGCCGTACGTGGGACTCGGGGAATCCACTCTCTGGCTGACCGACGACGAGGCGAGCCACTTCGCACAGGCTCTTCAGCGCGCTGAGCTTGAACTCGTGAAGACGGGGTGGCGAAACGAACCCGCACCGGGGCGTCGCCTCAGTCATGCGATCTTCTCTCTTCTCCCGGAGATCCCGCTCGAAGACAGCGACACCAAGGGGTAGCCTCTCGGATCGAGAGTGTAGACGGATGCCGCGATATCAGCTCTGAGAAGCGGCCGAGTCTCCGGCATCGCTCGTGCCCGCGTTCGAGTCGCTGGCGTTGGCGTCCGCCTGCCCCGATGGTCTCCCCGTAGTGCTACCTGTCTCGCTCTCACCTGCTGCATGGCGCGCCTGACCACTCTCGGCCGTTGACGAATCTCCATTACCTCGAATGCCCTCACCGATTGCGGTTCCGGTGACGCGACCCTGAATGAGCTCTGCGATGTCCACGCCCGTGGCTTCCTTGACGGACTCGAAGACTCCGCGCATAGCGACGGCCGATTCTCCGGAGAACTGGCTTCCGGCCGGCGAATCGTCTGCGCCTGAGCCGATGATGCTGATCGTTCCGATACGCGAGTATCCCTGAGCGAATCTCTCCATGAGATCCGGCAGGATGTCGATCGCACGTTGAGCGATGACGCCCTCGAGGTTCTCCTGGAGCGCAGCGGCTTCGGCGCGAATGGCGTCTGCCTTCGCTTCACCGGCCAGTCGCACTGATTCAGCTTCTGCGCTTGCGCGCTCCTTGATGGCCTCAGCCTCACTCTGGGCGATCCTGACCTCGGCCTCTGCCGCCTTCACCTGCGAGTACGCCTTGGCGTCTGCAGCGCGTTCCTGCTCGTACTTGTTGGCATCGGCGACGCGTTTGATGTCGGCATCCAGCTGTGCCTGCTTGTTCTCCGCCTCTTGCTGAAGGACATCCTGTCGGGCCTGTACACGTGCGAGAGCCTCTGCCTGCTCAGCACGAGCATTCGCCTGACCGATCTGGGCCTTCGAGTCAGCTTCGTTCTTGTCGTATGCGGTCTGCTCGACGAGGTTCGCCTCGTCGTTTCGGATCTGCTGCTGTCGAATCGCGCGCTCTGCGTTGGTCGCGGCGATCTCGGCGGCCTGACGCTTCGCCTGCACTTCAGGGGCGCCGAGGGAGGCGATGTAGCCGAGGTCGTCGGTGATGCCCTTGATCTGGAAGGAATCCAGAATGAGACCCTGGTCTGCAAGCTCTCCGGAGACGTCCATGGCGATCTGGTCGGAGAACTTCTTCCGGTCTCGCATGAGGCTCACGACTGCGAGGGTGGCGACGATGCCGCGAAGAGCACCCTCAAGCTGTTCCGTTGTGAACTGCTCGATCGCCTTGTCCTGAGATGCGAAACGCTCGGCTGCGCGCTGAACGAGTACCTTTGAGGAGCCGATCTTCACCATGGCAACGGCTTCGACCGAGAGGGTCACTCCGTCATACGACTGCGCCTCGGCCTGCATCAGCACCTGTCGGGAGCGGAGCGAGATGATCTCGTGACGTTGTGTCAGCGGGTTGACGAGTGCCTTGCCGTTGACGATGACGGCCAATGAGGACTCGTCTTTGCTCTTCTTCGACTTGCCGGAGACGACGAGCGCTTCGTCCGAACGTGCGACCTTGATCCACATCTTCGCAATGATGAGTCCGATGATCAGCGCGACGATGAGGACGACGACGATGATGCCGACCAAGATCAGCGCGCCGCCTGCGATAGCCAACTCCATGTGTACTCCCCTGACAGTAGGTACTCCCAATCATGTCGGGAATCAGGGTGCTCTGCATAGTCTCCGCGCTGAGTTGTGGACAACTTCCGCGTGTGAGTTGACTCACGGACTTCCACACAGCCCGCATCTCCTCGTCGGACGTCAACGCCAGTCGCGACGATTCGCCCTCATGCTTGACGAAGTGATCGATCCGTACGTGCGTCCGGTTCACTCGACAGAAAACGCGAATGCCCCGCACACGGCAGGGCATTCGCGAACTGTCTCAACACAGTGTGGAGCCTAGGGGAATCGAACCCCTGACCTCCTGCTTGCAAAGCAGGCGCTCTACCAATTGAGCTAAGGCCCCGAAAGTGGAACAACATCTTACGATGAACTCCAGGAGTGGGGCTACCAGGACTTGAACCTGGGACCTCTTCGTTATCAGCGAAGCGCTCTAACCGCCTGAGCTATAGCCCCGTTTTTGACCAGGTTCGAGATTACCGGAAACTGCCGTTAAATCCCAATCGAACCGTCGGCCAGAAAAATCAGCTGCGTCGGATCAGTTGTTCGTGAATCCGACGAGAAGACCACCCGTGATCTTCACCGCGAGATTGTACAGCGCAGCGCTGAGAGCTCCCAGCACAGTGAACACGACGAGGTTCAGAATCGCGACGATCAGCGCGAAGCCCATCACACGTCCGAGCCCGATGACACTCTCGAGGCCTTCCTTCACGCCCGTCACCTCTTTGTAGAGGCTCGAGACCTGATCGAAGACGCCCGTAGCGTCCAGAACCGTGAACACCAGGAAGAAGAAGACGACCGTGATGATCGCCACGGCGATCGCGAGGAGGAACGACAGCTTCAGTGCCGACCAGAAGTCAATGTAGACGAGCTTGAGGCGAACCTGCTTACTCGACGGCTTTCGCGCTGACTTCTTAGCCAGTTTGTCGGCAACGCTTGTCATTCTCACTCTTCCTGTTTCGGAGCCTCAGCTTCCGCGGCATCCTCTACGACCGCTGTTTCAGCGACCTCGCCGTCGGGAGCTTCGTCTTCCGTCTCTTCGTCGTCCAGGTGGCGGTCGGTGTTGCGAGCGATAGCCAGAATGCGGTCCTTCGCGCTGAAGCGAGCGAACACCACACCCATCGTGTCTCGGCCCTTCGCAGGCACCTCGGCCACGGCAGAGCGTACCACCTTGCCGCTGGCAAGAACCACCAAAACCTCGTCGTCCTCACCGACGATCAGGGCTCCCGCAAGGTTTCCCCGGTCATCATTCAGTTTGGCGACCTTGATGCCGAGTCCGCCTCGATTCTGGAGCCGATAGTTGTCGACGTGAGTGCGCTTCGCATAGCCGCCCTCTGTCGCGACGAACATGTACCAATCGCCTTCGGCGGGGACCCAGGATGCCGAGAGGAGCTCATCGCCCTCGCGGAATGACATGCCCTTCACGCCCGAGGTCGAACGTCCCATCGGCCGCAGCGCCTCGTCGGTCGCTGTGAATCGAAGCGACATTCCGTGACGCGACACCAGCATGATGTCCGTGTCGGAGTTCACGAGAAGAGCCGACACGAGCTCATCGCCTTCGCGCAGGTTGATCGCGATGATGCCGCCCGTGCGGTTCGTGTCGTACTCCGTCAGACGCGTCTTCTTGACGAGACCGGAGCGCGTGGCGAGCACCAGGTGCTCTGCGACCTCATAGTCACGGATATCGAGAACCTGAGCGATCTGCTCGTCCGGCTGCATCGCGACAAGGTTCGCAACGTGCTGGCCCTTGGCGTCGCGACCGCCCTCCTGCACCTCGTATGCCTTGACGCGGTAGACGCGACCCTTGTCTGTGAAGAACAGGATCCAGTGGTGCGTCGTCGTGACGAAGAAGTGCTCGATGATGTCATCGGCACGCAGTTGCGCACCACGAACGCCTCGGCCTCCGCGGTGCTGCGAACGGTAGTTGTCACTGCGCGTGCGCTTGATGTAGCCGCCGCGCGTGACCGAGATGACCATCTCCTCTTCGGGAATGAGGTCTTCGATCGACATGTCGCCGTCGTAGCCGAGCAGAATCTCGGTGCGACGGTCATCACCGAAGCGGTCGACGATTTCGGTGAGTTCCTCGGAGACGATCGAGCGCTGACGGGCCTCGTCGGCGAGGATCGCCTTGTACTCGGCGATCTCCTTCTCGATCTCGGCCAAACGGTCGATGATCCTCTGACGTTCGAGAGCCGCGAGTCGACGAAGCTGCATCGCGAGAATCGCGTCAGCCTGAAGCTCGTCGATGTCGAGCAGCTTGATGAGACCCTCTCGAGCCTCTTCGACTGTGGGCGAGCGACGGATCAGCGCGATGACCTCGTCGAGAGCATCAAGCGCCTTCACATAGCCGCGCTGAATGTGCGCGTCGGCTTCGGCCTTGCGCAGACGGAACTCGGTGCGGCGGACGATGACCTCGATCTGGTGCGTCACCCATGCAGTGATGAACCCATCGAGCGCGAGCGTCCGCGGAACTCCGTCGACGATCGCGAGCATATTCGCGCCGAAGTTCTCCTGCAGCTGCGTGTGCTTGTACAGGTTGTTCAGGACGACCTTCGCGACCGCGTCGCGCTTCAGCACGATCACGAGACGCTGACCGGTGCGGCCCGACGTCTCATCGCGGATGTCCGCGATGCCTGCGAGACGGCCATCCTTGACCATCTCAGCGATCTTGATCGCGAGGTTGTCAGGGTTGACCTGGTAGGGAAGCTCCGTCACCACCAGGCAGGTGCGACCCTGAATCTCCTCGACGTTGACGACAGCGCGCATCGTGATGGACCCACGGCCGGTGCGATAGGCATCCTGAATGCCCTTCACACCGAGGATCTGTGCGCCGGTCGGGAAATCCGGCCCCTTGATGCGCTGCATGAGCGCCTCGAGGAGCTCCTCACGCGAGGCATCCGGGTGCTGCAGGTGCCAGAGCGCACCATCGGCGACCTCACGGAGGTTGTGAGGCGGGATGTTGGTAGCCATACCGACCGCGATTCCCACCGACCCGTTGACCAGCAGGTTCGGGAAGCGCGCCGGAAGAATCGACGGCTCCTGCGTGCGACCGTCGTAGTTGTCTTGGAAGTCGACGGTGTCTTCGTCGATGTCGCGCACCATCTCAAGGGCGAGCGGCGCCATCTTCGTCTCGGTGTATCGCGGGGCTGCGGCACCATCGTTTCCGGGTGAGCCGAAGTTTCCCTGACCGAGCGCGAGTGGATAACGAAGACTCCACGGCTGCACGAGTCGCACGAGCGTGTCGTAGATCGCGGAGTCACCGTGCGGGTGGAAGTTTCCCATCACATCGCCGACAACGCGGGCGCACTTCGAGAAAGCCTTGTCCGGACGGTACCCCCCATCGAACATCGCGTAGATCACACGACGGTGAACGGGCTTGAGGCCGTCGCGGACCTCCGGGAGCGCGCGACCGACGATCACGCTCATCGCGTAGTCGAGGTAGGACCTCTGCATCTCCAGCTGGAGGTCGACCTGGTCGATACGCCCGTGAATACCGAAGTCTTCGCTCTCGGTTCCGTCGTTCTCGGGGGTCACGTCGTCGTTAGATGTCAAGGAAACGCACGTCCTTCGCGTTCTTCTGGATGAAGTTTCGGCGAGACTCGACGTCCTCGCCCATCAGGATGGAGAAAATCTCGTCGGCGGCAGCGGCATCGTCGAGCGTCACCTGGCGGAGTGTCCGAGTCTCAGGGTTCATCGTGGTGTCCCAGAGCTCCTTGTAGTCCATCTCGCCGAGACCCTTGTAACGCTGAATCCCGTTGTCCTTTGGAATCCGCTTGCCGTTTGCGCGGCCGTGCTCGAGAAGCGCGTCGCGCTCTTCGTCCGAGAAGACGTACTCGTGCGCGGAGTTCGACCACTTGAGGCGATACAGCGGCGGTTGCGCCAAGTAGACGTAGCCCATCTCGATGAGCGGACGCATGTACCGGAAGAGCAGCGTCAACAACAGCGTCGTGATGTGCTGGCCGTCGACATCGGCATCCGCCATGAGCACGATCTTGTGGTACCGCGCCTTCTCGCCGTCGAAGTCCTCTCCGATGCCGGTTCCGAATGCGGTGATCATCGCCTGGATCTCCGCATTGTTCAGCGCGCGGTCGAGGCGCGCCTTCTCAACGTTCAGCACCTTTCCGCGCAGCGCGAGAATCGCCTGAGTCTCCGGATTGCGGCCCTGCGTCGCGGAGCCACCTGCGGAGTCACCCTCGACGAGGAAGATCTCGCTGAGTGTCGGATCCTTCGACTGGCAGTCCTTGAGCTTTCCAGGCATCCCACCGCCTTCGAGCAGCCCCTTGCGGCGGGCCGTCTCTCGCGCCTTGCGCGCGGCGAGTCGAGCGGTCGCCGCCTGAATCGCCTTGCGAATGATCTCCTTCGCCTGCACCGGGTTGCGATCGAACCAATCGCCCAGTTCATCCCACACGACCTTCTGCACGAAGGCTTTCGCTTCGGTGTTGCCGAGCTTGGTCTTGGTCTGGCCCTCGAACTGAGGCTCTCCCAGCTTCACGGAAAGTACGGCAGTGAGCCCCTCACGCACGTCGTCACCGGAGAGGTTGTCATCCTTCTCCTTGAGGATGCCCTTGTCACGCGCATACCGGTTGATGAGCGTGGTCAGCGCAGCGCGGAAACCCTCTTCGTGCGTGCCACCCTCGTGCGTGTTGATCGTGTTCGCGTAGGTGTGGACGCTCTCGGTGTATGCCGTCGTCCACTGCATCGCGATCTCGAGAGCGATCTTTCGCTCGCTGTCTTCGTTCTCGAACGAGATGATCTCATCGTTGACGAGGTCGCCACGCTTCGCCTTGTTGAGAAACTCCACGTAGTCGACGAGACCGCGCTCGTAGTAGAAGACCTCGTGCGGAATCTTCCGCTCCTCGGTCGACTCAGCAGCGGCGTCGACCCCCTCGGCCTCCTCTTCGACGACGTTGAAGACGCCCGTCTCGGGGTTGCCTTCGTCGATCTCCTGGCTGGGACGCTCGTCACGCAGGCTGATGCGCAGCCCCTTGTTGAGGAACGCCATCTGCTGGAAGCGCGTGCGGAGCGTCTCGTAGTCGAACTCGACGGTCTCGAAGATGTCCTCACTCGGCCAGAACGTGATCGTCGTTCCCGTGGCCTCGGTCTCCTCGCCCTTCTCGAGCGGAGCATCCGGAACACCGTTATGGTACGTCTGCCGGTAGACGTTGCCCTGTCGGCTCACCTCGACGAGAAGCTTCTCCGACAGCGCATTCACGACGGAACTGCCGACGCCGTGCAGACCACCGGACACCGCGTACCCCCCGCCGCCGAACTTTCCACCCGCGTGAAGAACGGTCAGAACGAGCTGAACCGTCGAAATTCCCTCGCGTTCGTGAATATCGACTGGGATGCCGCGACCATTGTCCACGCAGCGGATACCGCCGTCTTCGAGAATCGTGATGTCGATTGTGTCGCAGTAGCCAGCCAGCGCCTCGTCGACGGAGTTGTCGACGATCTCATAGACGAGGTGGTGCAGACCTCGCGGCCCGGTCGAACCGATGTACATGCCGGGTCGCTTGCGTACCGCTTCGAGCCCTTCGAGAACCTGAATGGCGTCAGCGCCGTAGTTATCTGTGCTCTCGCCGTTCTTCGGTTCTGATGACATAGAAATGAGACTCCAAACCGTCGCAAATTCGACATTTCAGTCTATCAAATTCGTCTGGGCGTGAGGCCGTAAACGGCCGTTTGAGCCACTTTCTCGCAAACTGGCATCAGATTTGTCTACTTATCCATAGGTATCGCGCACACCGCGGCCCTGAACCGATCTGGGGCCACGTTTGAAGGACGGGACGTTGGGGCCCTGAAAACGGATGCTTTCGATGCCCGCGTCCGGAAAGCTGACCGAGATCCGGTTCATGATGTCCACTCGCATCAGCCGAAGCTGCGTCGCCCAGGCCGTCGAATCACACCGCACAGTCAGCACTCCAGCCTCAATTCCGATGGGCTCGGAGTGTGCGGCGGTGCTCTCCCCCGCGATCTGCGCCCACTTCACGATGAGTTCCGACTGCGCCAGCGGGGACTCCCACCCGAGCTGCGTCGTCAGACTGTTCATGACGTCGTCGATCCCCTTGGGATCACGCCCTTTTCCGAACGGAACACTTGCGCCATCGTCGCGCCCACGCCGCCGCCGTCGGCCGGGAGCCCGTTTTCGACCGCCGAAGATCTCCTTGAAACGCTCGTAGACCCGTGAGCTCTCAGTGTCGTAGCTATCCTCAGGCATCCACGATCTCCCCCGCCCGAATTGTCACGGTGTGAGCGGTGAGCTCCTCCGGAATGTCTTCGAAGACCGCCGCAGTGATGAGCACCTGTTCGAAATCCTGCACCGCCTCAGCAAGGCGCGCGCGACGCCCACGGTCGAGCTCGGCGAACACATCGTCGAGAATGAGCACCGGGTCCCCGGAATACGAGTCACGCCGCAGCAGCTGAGCGGAGGCAAGTTTCAGCGCCAGCGCGAATGACCACGATTCCCCGTGGCTCGCGTACCCCTTCACCGGGAGGTCGTTCAGCATGAACAGCACATCGTCTCGGTGCGGGCCCACAAGAGTGAGTCCACGCTCGAGCTCCTGCTTGCGCTTGCTCTCGAGTGCCTCCATGAAGCGCTCTGTCGTAGGGGTCTGATCGGATGCCGCGCGTCGCTCACCCGCATCCGAATTCTCGTCTTCGGCGTCCGCCCCCCAGATGGAGAGCCGCGGCTCGAGGCCCGGACTGTGATCATCATCGACGACCTGTGCGTAGGCCTCGGCGAGAGGTTGCCGCAGAGCGTCGACAAGAGCGACGCGCTCATCGATGATGATCGAGCCGAGGCTGACCAGCTTGTCGTTCCAGACCTCGAGAGTGCTGAGCTGGGCTTCCTTCAAACCGGATGAGCGAGCCGACTTCAGCAGAGTGTTCCGCTGTTTGAGAGTGCGATCATAATCGGCGAGCACTCCTGCGAGACGAGGTGAGCGCAGCACGAGCAGTTCGTCGAGGAACCGACGTCGCGACCCCGGGTCGCCGCGGACGATGCCGAGATCTTCGGGTGCGAAGAGCACGCTCGAGAAGTACCGCGGCAGTTCTCGCGGCTTGATTGCGCCACGATTCACCTGCGCCCGATTCGGGCTCGATCGATTGATCTGAACCTCGACGAGCATGTCACGGCCGGCGTGGTGCAGCTTGGCGCGAATGATCGCGGCATCCATTCCGGCCCTGATCAGTGCTTTGTCACTCGACACTCGATGCGACCCGAGTGTTGAGAGGTAGCCGAGTGATTCAACGAGGTTCGTCTTGCCCTGGCCGTTGCGGCCCACGAACAGATTCGCACCGGGTTGCAGAGCGACGTCAGCGGTCGCGTAATTGCGGAAGTCGCTGAGGTTCAGGTGCGTGACGATCACGCCCACCATCGTAGGCGGTGCCGGTGACGGCTACCTCAGAGCAGAGGTTGAGGATGCCGTCAGTCGTCGGACGGCTTCACCTCGTGTCCGCCGAACTGATGGCGCAGCGCCGCAACCGCCTTCATCGCCGGCGAGTCCTCCTGCCGCGAGACGAATCGCGCGAAGATCGACGCCGAGATCGTGGGAACCGGAACCGCGTTGCGGATCGCCTCCTCGATGGTCCACCGACCTTCGCCGGAGTCCTCGACGTAACCCTCGATTTCCGACAGGTCGTCATCTTCGTCGAGCGCGCGCACGAGCAGCTCGAGCAGCCATGAACGCACGACGGTTCCTCGCTGCCAAGCTTTGAACGTTCCGGGAACATCCTTCAGCAGGTCGGAACGCTTCTCGAGCAGTTCGAAGCCCTCGGCGTATGCCTGCATCAGCGCGTATTCGATACCGTTGTGCACCATCTTCGCGTAATGACCCGCACCCACCTCTCCGGCGTGGACGAAGCCCTCATCGCGCGGGCCCTCAGGCCGAAGCGCATCGAAGACGGGCATCACGCGTTCGACCTGCTCGGTCGGTCCACCGACCATCAGGCCATAGCCGTTCTCGAGACCCCAGACTCCACCGGATACTCCGGCATCGACGTAATCGATTCCGCGCGCAGAGAGAGTCTCGTTGTGACGGAAGTCATCCGTGAACTTGCTGTTTCCGCCGTCGATCACGAGATCCCCCGGCTCGAGCTTCTCAGCGAGCTCGTCGATGACCGAGTCGGTGATCTTTCCAGCAGGAACCATCACCCAGACAGTGCGAGGAGCGGGAAGTGCGGCGATCATGTCGTCGACACTCGCGACGTCGGTCACATCCGGGTTCGGGTCGTAGCCCGTTACCTCGATGCCGGCATTCCGCAGTCGTGAGCGCATGTTTCCGCCCATGCGTCCGAGTCCGATGAGACCGATATGCATGACTCCGCCTTCCTCGCCCGTGCGGGCTGTGATCACCTGAGCAGCAGGTTCGGCTGCAGCAGGTACTTGTAGCTGTCTGCCCCGGGCTGGTCCTTCGAAGACTGGCTCGTGATGAGCATGGGGCCCGGCTTGTTGGTGTTCTCCGACTTCGTGAAGGAGAACCGTACGAACTCGCTGCGTACCGCGTTGAGTCCGTCGATCAGGAACGACGGCTTGAGCGAGAGCACGATGTCGTCGCCCGTGAGCAGCGCGTCGACGGATTCGGAGGCCTGAGCCTGCTCGGATCCGATGGCTTCCATGGTGAGCCCGTCGATGCTGAATGAGAAACGGAGGGCCGCCTCACGCTCGAGGACGAGCGAAACACGACGAACAGCTTCGATCAGTTCACCCGTGTTGATGACGGCGTAGTTCTCGACGTTCTCAGGGAACAAGCGACGGACCGGCGGGAATGAGCCCTTGATGAGCAGCGACGTGACTGTCTTGCGGTCCACGGAGAACGAGACAAGCTCGCGATCGTCCTTGTTCGCGAACGAGATCGAGATGTTTCCGCTGTGCCCGAACGTCTTGCCGACTTCCTGAAGGGTTCGCGCCGGAACGAGCGCGGAAAGCTGTTCGTCAGTCGTGATGTCGCTGCCGTCCCAGTCGATCTGTCGGACCGCGACACGATACCGGTCTGTGGCAACGAGACCGAGGCTGTTGTCTCCGACTTCGAGCTGAACGCCCGTGATGACGGGGGTGACATCATCGCGGGATGCCGCGACAGCGACCTGCGCGACAGCCGTGGCGAACTCCTCGCCCGGCACCAGACCTGTGGCGCCTTCGACTTGCGGAACCGTTGGGTACTCCTCGACAGGCATCGACAGCAATGTGAAATTTGCTGAACCGCACGTGACGAGGATCTTGTTGTCGTCGGTGGTGAAGTTCACTGGCGCGTTCGGAAGCCGACTCGCGATGTCAGCGAGCAGCCGGCCCGAGACCAGGATCGTTCCCGGCTCTTCGACTTCGGCGTCGATCTCTGTCTGAGATGACACTTCGTAGTCGAAGCTCGAGAGCCTGAGACCGGAGTCCGTGGTCTCGATGAGCACGCCGCTGAGGATCGGCAGTGTGGTGCGCTGCGGGAGCAGCTTGACGGCAAATGAAACGGCTTCGCTCAAGACATCGCGATTGACGCTGAAACGCACGTGGTACCCCTGTCGATTCTGACGAACAAGTCGGGAACCATGCTAGCCCCACTGGATGCCAAGAATTCTTGTCATTCGCTGATTCGACCGCCGCAAGGCGAAGGTTGCCTCGCGTGTTTCTGGTTAAGAGATCTTTTAATCGCGTTAACCGTTGTGGAAACTGTGGATAAGTCTCGACACGCCGGTAGTTTAGCGGGAACTACACGTGTGTGAGTTGTTGATGCTGTGTGGGATCCCCGTAATTACACGGATGTGAGCCGATCGCGGTTGAGTGCGTCCATTCACAGGCAGAGCCGAGATGTCCCCAAATTGAGGCGAGTTTTCCGGATCTTTTCCACAAGTTATCCACAGGGGCTTACAAAAGTCCAGTGAGATCAGCGATTTCCCTGTTTGATTCGGCTCGTGAGCTCGGTGACCTGGTTGTAGATCGAGCGGCGCTCCTGCATGAGGTCTCCGATCTTCTTGTTCGCGTACATCACAGTCGTGTGGTCGCGATTGCCGAAGAGCTGTCCGATCTTGGGGAGGGAGAGGTTCGTGAGCTCGCGGCAGAGATACATCGCGATCTGGCGTGCGGTGGCGATGGCCTGAGAACGACTGGAACCGTAGAGATCGTCCACGGTGAGCTTGAAGTAGGCAGCCGTGGTGTTGATGATGTCGACGGGCGAGATGACATTGTCTTCGTCGAGCGTGATGATGTCCTTCAGCACCGTCTGGACGAGCGTCATGTCGACGGGCGTGTGGTTAAGGCTCGCGAATGCGGTGACGCGGATGAGAGTTCCCTCGAGTTCGCGGATGTTGCTCGAGACCTTGGATGCGATGAACTCCAGAACCTCGTCGGGGATTTGGATCCGCTCGCTCTGGGCCTTCTTGCGAAGAATTGCGATTCTCGTCTCGAGGTCGGGCACCTGGACATCGGTGATGAGTCCCCACTCGAAGCGAGAGCGCATTCTGTCCTCGAAGCCAGTCAGATGCTTGGGAGGAAGGTCGCTCGTGATGACCACCTGCTTGTTGTGGTCGTGGAGCGTGTTGAAAGTGTGGAAGAACGCTTCCTGAGTCTCGGCCTTGTTCTGCAGGAACTGGATGTCATCGATCAGCAGGATGTCGATATCGCGATACCGTGCCTGGAACTCTGGCCCACGGTTGTTCGCGATCGAGTTGATGAAATCGTTCGTGAACTCCTCACTCGAGACGTATCGAACGCGAATTCCTGGATACAGGTTCATCGCGTAGTGACCGATGGCGTGAAGGAGGTGAGTCTTCCCAAGGCCAGAATCACCGTAGATGAAGAGCGGGTTGTACGCCTTTGCCGGCGCTTCAGAGACAGCTACGGCCGCTGCGTGTGCGAAGCGGTTCGACTGTCCGATGACGAAGTTGTCGAACGAGTACTTCGCATTGAGTCTCGTGTCATTCTGACGAGCGGGAAGCACCGCCTCGTTCATGGACATGGACTGCTGAATGTTCTCAGACGACTGCTGGGGCTGAGTGACGCTGTCGCGACCGTAGGACGATTCGTACTCCTGCTGAATGATCTCCGGGTTCACGACCACCGCGTAGGTGGATGCGCCATGAGACTTCTCGATGGTGGCGGCGAGGGCCTGGAGGATGGGAGCACGCATCCGTGCATTGAGCTGCCCTGCCGTGAATTCGTTTGGAACCTCGAGGTAGAACGTGCCTCCCATGATCCCTTTGGGAACGACGAGGCTCAGAAAACCCTGCAGCGGCGGAGTGATGCGTTCATCTTCTGCGAGTGCATCGAGCACGATCTGCCAGGTGCCAGCAACGTCCTGTTGCTCGTCAGCCATTCGGAATCCCCCATACTTATCCACAACGTTATCCACCGATTAAACAGCACCTGTGCGCTGTGCTCCTGCGGATCATCGCGTGGGCTGTGGATAACTTGAACACATCACGCTAGTCTGATGACGAGTCGGGGGCAAAATTCCGCGGGATCCCGAGTGTGGCGAGACAGCGTGTCGCTGCTCGAGAGTCTGAGAATGTTGTGGATAATTCCGACTTTGGATCTGCGCGGTTTGACGCTTTCCGTTGAACAACGTAGTTTTAATCAGTTGACGCAGCCCGTCCGGGCCACAGCTTTCCTGTCGCGTGCCCGCGCGATGGGTGTCCTCCAGGAGAAACTATGAGCAAGAGAACGTTCCAGCCGAACAACCGCCGTCGTGCGAAGGTCCACGGTTTCCGTGCGCGTATGCGTACCCGTGCTGGCCGCGCCATCATCTCGGCACGTCGTCGCAAGGGCCGCACCGAGCTCTCCGCGTAACAGCGACTAGGCGACAGTGCTCGATCGGCGTCACCGCATCACGAGCGCTGCTGACTATAAGCACGTTGTGCGCCGAGGTCGACGCAGCGCTGGTGGGAGTACCGTGACCTACATCAACAAGAACCCGAATGGTGGGCAACCACGATTCGGGTTCATTGTTGCGAAAACGGTGGGTAATGCTGTGACGCGCAACCGGGTGCGGCGACGGCTCAAGGCGCTCTCGTACCGTGCCGTGAACGGTGAATTTGTCCCAGCGACCTCGCTTTTGGGATTTGATCTGGTTATTCGCGCGCTTCCACCGGCTGCGACAGCCTCATTTGATGACCTGTTGGCTGATGTGGTCAAGGCTGTTCATAAGGCGGCGGCTCGATGATGCTTCGTCTGATGTCGGGACTGCTGTTGTTCCCGCGCAACCTCGCGGTCGCTGTGCTGCACGTGTATCGCCGAATAGTCTCGCCGCTCTACGGAGATGTGTGCCGTTATTACCCATCGTGTTCGGCATACACGCTCCAGGCCATTCAGATCCACGGAGTGGCCATCGGCTCGTACATGGGTGTGCGGAGAATTCTTCGCTGTCACCCGTGGGCAGCGGGAGGCGTCGATGACGTCCCTGCCAAGAAGAACTTCCGATATGCCGTGACCCCTCACGGGTTCGTGGTCTCACCCAACGACAGAAAGAACTAGATCGCCCCATGGACATCATCGGCACGATCCTCTGGCCGCTCAAATGGGCGGTCGAGCTCATCCTGGTCGCTTTCCACTTCGTGTTCAGCGCGATCGGAATGGATCCCTCTGCGGGACTCACCTGGGTTCTTTCGATCGTCGGTCTCGTCCTGGTTGTGCGTGCTGCGCTCATCCCGCTGTTCGTGAAGCAGATCAAGAACCAGCGAAGGATGATGGAGGTCGCTCCTCAGCTCAAGAAGATCCAGGACAAGTACAAGGGCAAACGGGACCAGATGTCTCGCGAGGCTATGAGCCGCGAGACGATGGATCTCTACAAGAAGACAGGAACCAACCCGATGGGTTCGTGTCTCCCGTTGCTTGTCCAGATGCCGATCTTCTTTGCGCTGTTCTCGGTTCTGCGAGAGGCAGCCGGCGGTAAGGCCGGCGTCGGTCCCCTGAATGCGGAGCTCGCGAAACTGTTCGGCGACGCATCGCTGTTCGATATGGCGCCGCTCCACTCGTCCTTCCAGGACGCGATGAACGCCACTCCCCCAGCCGTTGCGGTGATGGTCGTCGCCGCCGTGATGGTCGTTCTTATGACGAGCTCGCAGTTCTTCACTCAGCTGCAGATCATGTCGAAGAACATCTCGGAGGAGACGAAGGCCTCACCGATGTTCAAGCAGCAGAGGATCCTGCTCTACCTGCTTCCGTTCGTCTTCCTTTTCTCTGGCTTCGCCTTCCCGCTTGGCGTCATGTTCTACTGGCTTGTCTCCAACATTTGGACGATGGTTCAGCAGTTCGTCATCATCCGGAACATGCCCATGCCCGGCACAGAAGCCGCCAAGGAGCGTGAGGCTCGCCTGGCTCGTAAGGGCAAGCTCGATAAGTTGAACGACGACAAGACCATTGTGGTGGAAGAGCGCAAGCCAGCTCAGCGTCAGCAGCCTGTCGGCAAGGCGCGGGCTAAGAAGATGACACAGCAGGGTAAAGCGCCGTCGCAGCCCAACCCGCAGAAGAAATCAGACGGCAAACCGGGTGATCCCACGAACAAGGGAAAGAAGTAGCAATGTCAGAGACCATTGATTCTCGCTCCGCTGAAGCCATCGACCGTGAGGGCGATGTGGCCGCGGATTACATCGAGGAGCTCCTGGATATCTGTGATCTCGGCGGGGATATCGACATCGACACGAAGAACGGTCGCGCGTACGTGTCAGTCGCGGACTCGGAGAGTGACCTCGAGCGCCTGTCGAAAGCTGAGGTCGTGAATGCTCTACAGGAACTCACGCGGCTTGCGGTTCAGAGCGAAACCGGTGAGTTCTCGCGCGTGATCCTCGATATCGCTGGGTCGCGTGCTGCGCGCCAGGCTGAGCTGTCGGTGCTCGTGGACAAGGCGATCGAGCGTCTGGAGGCTGGTTCTTCCGAGGCCGATCTTCCTCCGATGTCGAGCTACGAGCGGAAGCTCGTTCACGACATTGTGGCTGAGCGCGGTTTCGTGTCCGAGTCGCACGGTGAAGGTCGTGGGCGCCACACAGTGATCACGCGTCACTGAACGTTTCACGTGAAACATGATGACTGAGAATCCTGATGAAGCTGCCGAACTCGAGTCGGAGCCGCTGGAGGCATCAACCGTTTTTGGAGACCGCCTTCCACTGATTCGGCGGTTCACACAGAACCTAGCCGAGCACGGCGAGGAGCGCGGGCTGATCGGCCCGCTTGAGTTGCCTCGACTCTGGACGCGTCACATAGTGAACAGTGGACTGGTGGCTCCTCTGCTGAGACCCGGCCGTGTTGGAGATGTGGGGTCAGGCGCGGGACTTCCCGGACTTGTGCTCGCTATCGCCAGGCCGGACGTGCAGATGAGTCTGATTGAGCCGATGGAGCGCCGGGTGACCTGGCTCAATGAGCAGGTAGCTGAGTTGGGATTGACGAACGTTACTGTCGTTCGTGCCCGTGCCGAGGAAGTTGACCTGGATGATCCGCTCGATCAGGTGACTGCTCGAGCGGTGAGCGCTTTGCGTAAGTTGCTTCGATTGACCGCTCCCCTGCTTCGGGACGGTGGTGAGCTTGTGCTGATGAAGGGCACAGGCGCAGCCGCGGAGATCGATGCAGCGCAGAAGGAGCTTCGTAAGTTCAAGGTGTCCGACGCGCGTGTGGAGATCCTGGGTGAAGGGCTTGTCCGAGAGCCGACTCGCGTTGTCAGAGGCACTGTCCGAGGGTCCTAAGTTCCACTTGTGGATATCTCGCGTTATCCACTATGCTCCCTGGGCTTGGGGATATCTCTGTTGAGCCGCGTGTTTCCGCGGTTTCCATCAGTTCATTTCGCTCTCGAGTGATGGAGTTATCCACAGCGTTCTTGGGGATGTGGAGAACTTCGGATTGGGATGTTTCACGTGAAACATCCCGCCAACATCATGGCCACGGAACTCTCGGCGTTCATCATCTCTAGGGGGACAGCGACTTCAGCGACATTGGGTTCCGCGATGTTATGAATATCACTAGGTGTGATCCATCGCCTACTGTTCAGCTGCCTCCTCCGGATCGACGCTTCGTTGAACATCGCGTCGATCTCCCCCCATGAGCGATTATGGATGTACTTCGTAGCGATGGTGCCCATGATCCTGGTCGATCTTGGAGTGCGATGCCGCGCCGCTTGTGTCGTCTTTTGTCACGACGCGTGCTCCCCCGCGGAAACGATGAAGCCCACAGGTAGAAGTGGCGCGCTGCGCTTTGTTCGCGCTGTTGCCGTGGTGCGCCAGCCGCTCGTGGTTGTGGTCCTAATTGCGGACGTTATAGGGTCGATGCTGCGGCCACGTCGCTTCCGCTGTGAATCAGATTGAGCTGCCTGCTGTCCTAGTCCCACGGTGTGAGGCAGGAACGCAGCTGCTTCGGGCGTGAACCTCGCGTGAATACGTGCCACACCCCGCATGCCTGGCGCAGGCCACATTATCGCCGTTGCCTATTACTTATGGAAAGCTAGCGACGCCAGCTATCGCACTATTGTGCCAGGGAGTAGCCACCCACGCGTCCCTCAGTGGCGGTGCCGTCATCTGTGCCTCATGTATCTACTCGATCGCTGCAGAGAGGCGGGTTTCTCTAACCTGTCTAGAATTGGTCGGAAACTGATAGCACGACACGCCCGGAATGCACGATTTCTTATGGGCTCGAATTTGTGGTTGACCGGGGCTTACGATTTATCAAATCTCTCAGACCGATTCTGAGGCTGTGTTTGACGTACGCGACCTCCTCGTTTGGGCCGTGCTCAAGCAGCACAAGAGCCAATCGGGCTCGGTGTTCAAGCGGCACGCATCCATTCGGATACTGATTGCTGTTGTCTCGTGCACGTTGTCCCTGGACTCCCCCAAGCCCCGGGTTCATGAGTGGTTCGCTACCGCCCCAGCTGGACTGGCACTTGTGGGTGTCCACAGCGTCTGGTGCGCGCGGAATGGAGGTAGATAGTAGTGATGCTCGCACGCGTACTTCGGGTGATTGCGGGCGCACCGCCATTGTGCGACAGCACTGGAAGTACCGAGGTTGAGGTGTGGACGTGAGGAGGAGTGGAAGCGCGACCCCGGAGTCCCTCGACAAGTACTCAGCTGGCTCTCCGTCGTCAGCGACGATGAAACTTCAAGGAGCCAGAACGAGCTCGGTTTGGACGGCTCGGCAATTGTGAAATCAGGAGCAATCTCCTCAGCGACAAGTCTCCCAGCAGAGCGACGCGGCCGCGTCAATCATCGAGCAACTCTTGGTCGCGAGCTCGACAGCCGTCACCCGTCGGGCAACGCCATCCAAAGGCGCTACTTCCGCGTGAACTCGAGGAAACTGTCGAGTTAGCCTCGTTCACTGGAGGCAATGTTTCACGTGAAACATCTGATCCATCCACAGGGTGAGTAGCGTCCTCCGAACGCCTCACAGAAGCATGCGGGATTGCACTGAAACGCGTACAGTTGATGAGTACGGTTTCGACGGGAGGGTTTCACGTGAAACATGGTCACGCAACGGGGGCAATCGCATGACAGACGTCTCGTTTGACGCATCCACTCCCCTCGCCCGCGATCTTGCTGCTCTCACAAGTCGTCGCAAAGCGTTGGGTGACGTTGAAGTCCCTCGCCCGGCCGACACACGAGTCTTTACGATCTCCAATCAGAAAGGCGGAGTCGGGAAGACGACGACAACGGTCAACATCGCGGCCGCCTTCGCCCGGCACGGGCTCAAAGTGCTTGTGATTGATCTCGATCCGCAGGGGAACGCCTCAACTGCACTAGGTGTGGATCACACCTCCGAGGTGCCCAGTGTCTATGACGTCCTCATCGATGACTTCCCGCTGGAGGACGTCATTCAGAAGAGCCCTGAAGCCGACACTCTCTACTGCGTGCCATCGACGATTCATCTCGCGGGCGCTGAGATCGAGCTGGTCTCGCAGGTCGCACGAGAGCACCGACTTCGTACGGCATTAGATGAGTTCGTAGACAGGGCTCGAAAGTCCAAAGAGCCTTGGGACTACATCTTCATCGATTGTCCGCCTTCTCTCGGGCTCCTCACGATCAATGGCTTTGTCGCGGCTACAGAAGTAATGATTCCGATTCAGTGTGAATACTACGCACTCGAGGGACTCAGTCAGCTGCTCGGCAGCATTCGTCTCATTCAGAAGCATCTGAATCCCACGCTGGAACTCTCAACGATTCTCCTTACGATGTTTGACGGCAGAACGAATCTGGCCAATCAAGTCGCGGACGATGTCCGTGAGCACTTCCCCAGCCAGGTCCTTAAAGCTGTCATCCCGCGTGCTGTGAGAATCTCAGAGGCACCGAGTTTCGGGCAGACCGTTATCACCTACGATCCGAGCGGCATAGGCGCTGTCTCGTATCTTGAAGCAGCTGCCGAAATTGCGCAGCGAGCACCCTCGCGAAAGAAGGTACGCAAGTAATGGCAACTCGACGAACTGGTCTCGGCCGCGGTATCGGTGCACTCATCCCCACGCAGAACGAGGGCGGAGACACAGCGCGACCGGTTGATGTGTTCTTTCCCGAGACCTCGCGCACTGTGACCGCTCCCCCGTCTGAGGAAGCGGCTGAGCAGTCTCTCCAGACGGTTCCGGGGGCACAGCTGGTTGCTCTTGATCCCGCCGCGATCGTACCCAATGCGAACCAGCCGCGAACCAATTTTGATCCAGACGAGCTCGCAGAACTTGTCCACAGCATCCGTGAGTTCGGGGTGCTGCAGCCGATCGTGGTGCGTCCGCATGACGACGAGGGCGTCTATGAACTCATCATGGGTGAACGGCGTCTGCGTGCCGCTAAAGAAGCCGGCCTCGACACCATTCCGGCGGTCATCAAGAAGACCTCCGACGACGCGATGCTCCGAGACGCGCTTCTCGAGAACCTCCACAGATCTCAGCTGAATCCCCTGGAAGAGGCGTCTGCGTATCAGCAGCTCCTCGAAGACTTCGGAATCAATCAAGAGCAGCTCGCAGATCGCATTGGTCGTTCTCGCCCTCAGATCACGAACACGCTTCGCCTTCTTCGTCTGCCGACGATCGTTCAGGCCAAGGTTGCGGCTGGTGTTCTCAGTGCTGGGCATGCTCGGGCGATTCTGTCCGTCTCCGATCCCAAGCTCATGGAGCGTCTGGCCGAGAAGATCATCAACGAAGAGCTCTCAGTTCGTGCGGCGGAAGAGGCCGCCAAACGCATGTCAGCCGCGAACAAGCCGAAGCCGAAGGCCGGAACGCGCCGTAACCAGCTTGATTCTGTCGGATCGCGCCTTGGAGATCGCCTCAATACGCGTGTGAAAGTCACGCTCGGTGCGAAGAAAGGCCAGATCGTCGTTGATTTCGCGACAATCGGCGACCTCAATCGTATCCTTGCAGAGATCGGTGAAGAACCGTACAGTGGATGACACAGAAACCGGTGCTGAGCATCGAAGAGGGGCGGTCGCGAAGCGACCGCCCCTCTTTCTGTCTGGGGACAATCAGGCTGCGGCGGAGCGCACCAGTTCGTCGTAGACGGAGCTGAGCGTGAGACCTGCTGCCTGGATCGCGAGTGGCGCGAGTGAGGTCTCCGTGAGACCGGGGAGCATGTTCGCTTCGAGGAACCAGACCACTCCCTCAGCATCGACGATCACATCGATGCGTGAGATGTGGCGCAGGCCGAGAAGAGTGTGGATCTGAACGGCTGTCTCGGCGGCGCGCTCGGCGACGGCATCCTCGATTCGAGCGGGAGCATAGAACATGGTCTCCCCCGCGTTGTATCGTGCCTCGAAGCTGTAGACGCCTGAGACCGGCTCGATCTCAACGGCGGGAAGTGCGCGTGGACCGTCGCCGGTGTCGATGACGGTGATCGCGAGTTCGACACCGGTCACCTTCTGTTCGACGAGCGCGGTCTCAGAGTAGGTGTACGTATCGACCATCGCGCGAGGCAGCGCGTTTTCGTCCTCGACGATCGTGACTCCCTGTGCCGAGCCACCCTGTGCTGGTTTGACGACGGCTGGCGTTCCGATTCCGGCGAGCACTTCGCCGAGCACTCCCCCGGCGCCGAGCTCGCGGAATGTCTCCTGCGGAAGAGAGAGCCACTTGGGCGTGGCGAACCCGGCCCGATCGACAAGGACCTTCGCCGTCGGCTTGAACCATGCAAGACCGGCGGCTTCCGAGTCGGATCCGACATAGGCGATGCCACGGGCTCGCAGCAGTGACTGAAGGGCTCCGTCTTCGCCGCCGGCACCATGAAGTGCGGGCCAGACGACATCGGGTGCCGCATCATTCAAATCGGCGAAGAGAGTCGCGTTAGGCTCACGGACGGTCACCGTGTGCCCAGCGCGGCGGAGTTCGTCGGAGAGACGTGCGCCTGAGCGAAGTGACACGTCGCGCTCGTGTGAGATGCCACCAGCGAGAACCGTGACATTAAGACCGTTGTTTTTAGTCATGATCAGGTGTTTCGTCTCTTTCGTCTCAGGAGAGGTCCGGTGGAGGTGCGTTGTATCGTCCCGACGAGGGCGAGTCAGGAAGGCGACCGGAGCCGGAGAACGTGTGCAGCAGATCGAGTTCGCCGTTGACCACGTTTGCGAGACGTCGAATGCCGACGCGAATCTGCTCCGGCGTCGGGTAGCAGAACGAGATGCGCATGTTCTGGCGTCCTCCCCCATCGCCGTAGAACGCGGTCCCCGGTGTGTAGGCCACGAGTTCCTTCACGGCGCGAGGAAGCATCGCCTTGGAGTCGAGCTCTTCAGGGAGTGTGAGCCACACGTAGAAGCCACCCGTGGGGTTCGTCCAGGTACAGCCCGGCAGATACTCCTTGAGAGACGAGATCATCGCCTCCTTGCGCTCCTTGTAGACGCCTCGGAACGTGTCGATCTGTCCCTTCCAATCGGCCTGTGTCAGATATTCAGAGATCACGAGCTGGCTGAAAGACGAGGGGCAGAGGATCGCGGCTTCGTTCGCGAGGATGAGCTTCTCGCGGATCGCGTGTGGGGCAAGCGCCCACCCGACGCGGAACCCTGGGGCGAGAGTCTTTGAGAACGTGCCGAGGTAGACCACGCCGTCCTCGTCAAGTGACCGAAGTGCGTTGGGTGGCTGCTTGTCGAAGTACAGCAGACCGTAAGGGTTGTCTTCGAGGACAAGGATGCCGTTCTCTTTGGCGATCTCCAGGATCTCTGCGCGTCGTTGAGCAGCGAGAGTGACACCGGCAGGGTTGTGAAACGTCGGAATCGTGTAGAGGAACTTGATGCGTTTGCCCTGAGCCTTGAGATTCGCGATGCGCTCACGGAGTGCCTCCGGCTGAAGGCCGTCGTCGTCCATGGGGACGTGAGCGACCTCGGCTTGGTAGCTCTTGAAGATCACCATTGCGGTGACGTAGCTCGGGCCTTCGGAGATGACGACATCGCCGGGGTCGAGGAACAGCTTGCTGAACAGCTCGAGTGCGTGCTGACTTCCAGTGGTCACAATGACATCTGAAGCGCTCGCGTTGATTCCCTCAAGCGCCATGACATCGAGGATCTGCTCACGGAGTGCGGGAACCCCCTGACCTGAGCCGTATTGGAGCGCTGTGGGGCCCTGTTCGGTCATGACGCGGTCGAGGGCACTGCGGATCAGATCATCGGGCAGAGCGGAGACATACGGCATCCCGCCAGCCAGAGAGACCACCTCGGGACGCGAGGCGACGGCGAAAAGGGCTCGAACCTCACTTGCGGCGAGTCCGGCGGCGCGGGCAGCGTAGCTGGAGTACCAGGGATCGAGATTGTTTCCGGGGGCTGGTGTTCGACCTTGTTCTGACACGTGAATCCGTTTCTGCTTTGGAGTTCATGGTAGTCGCCTTGATTCGGCGACGACGAATGGAGGAATCCTCGTTAAACGCCGAAGGGCCCGTCGCCGAGGATTCGGCGCGGGCCCTTCGGATCAGATCAGGCCAGGTACGCCGAGAGGTCGGCCTCGAGGGCAGCCTTCGGCTTGGCTCCGATAATGGACGTCGACACTTCGCCGCCCTTGAACACCTTCATCGCGGGGATGGACGTGATCTGGTACTGCATAGCGAGGTTCGGATTCTCATCGACGTTCACCTTGACGATGTCGATCTTGTCGCTGTTCTCCTCGGCGATCTGGTCGAGGATGGGCGAGACCATGCGGCACGGTCCGCACCATGCAGCCCAGAAGTCGACGAGTACGGGCTTGTCAGACTTGAGGACTTCCTCCTCGAACGTCTGCTCGGTCACTGCGCGAGCGGTCATTGTGTCTCCTTCATTGATGGATGCTGCGGTCAGGCGATGTTGCCGGCGAGCTGGTCGACACCGGCATCCGGTTCGCCCGCCTCGTTCAGTGCAGCGAGGTAATGCTCTGCGTCGAGTGCCGCGACTGTTCCGCTGCCGGCAGCGGTGGCCGCCTGCCGGTACGTCGGATCGATGACATCGCCCGCTGCGAAGACGCCGGGGAGGTTCGTCCTGGACGAGCGCCCCTCGACGGCGATTGTGCCCTCGGACGTGAGATCGAGCTGCCCGTGGACGAGGTGAGTGCGTGGGTCGTTTCCGATTGCGACGAAGAGCCCCTGGACGTCGAGAGTCGACTCGGAGCCGTCCTCGGTGCTGCGCAGAGTCAGACCGGTGACGCTGTCTTCACCGCTGATGCCGATGACCTCGTTGTTCCAGACGAATTCGATCTTCGGGTCGGCGAATGCGCGCTCCTGCATGATCTTCGAGGCACGGAGTGCGTCACGACGGTGGACGACGTACACCTTCGACGCAAAGCGTGTGAGGAACGTGGCCTCCTCCATTGCGGAGTCACCGCCGCCGACGACGGCGATGGTCTTGTCCTTGAAGAAGAAGCCATCGCACGTGGCGCACCAGCTGACGCCGCGACCCGAAAGGCGCTCTTCGTCTTCGATGCCGATCTTGCGGTACGCGGAGCCCGTGGCGACGATGACGGTGCGGGCCTCGTAGGTCTCGCCCAGCATTGTCTTCACAGTCTTGACCGGCCCCTCGAGCTCAAGCGAGTCGACGTCGTCGTAGACGACCTTGGCCCCGAAGCGTTCGGCCTGCTCCTGCATCTTCATCATGAGATCGGGGCCTTGGATGCCCTCGGGGAAGCCCGGGAAGTTCTCGACCTCTGTGGTGTTCATCAGTTCGCCGCCTGCGGCAACCGAACTGGCGATGACGACAGGCTCAAGCTGTGCCCGAGCCGCATAGATGGCGGCGGTGTAGCCGGCGGGACCCGAGCCGATGATGATGACGTTGTGCACGCGGATACTCCTGACGATTGCTCTGCCTGGTAGAACACAGTGTAACGACGGTCTATTCCAGGGATGGATGCTGTTTCAGCGACCGCTCATGAAGCGGCGACGTATTGGATCGAGGGCCCCCTTCAGGTCCGGAGTGCGCATGAGGACGAGGATGCCGAAGTAGACGACGGCCATCACTGTTCCCACGAGCGCCATCGTGGCCACTGCTCCCAGTGTGGAGCTCACGGCGAAACCGTCCTCACGGGTGGCGCCGAGGAAGAACGTGATGAGCCATCCGATGATCGCCGCCGGAATCGAGGCGGCGATGAAGCGCAGGATCGCGAAGAGAACCGGTCGTGCACCGAGGCCGCCGATCTTACGGCGAAGCAGCAGATAACCGACGATGAGCTGCGCGGTGCCGGCGACGGAGATGGAGATCGCGAGACCGACGCCGATGAGTTCCGGCGGGAGCAGGGCGCAGGACAGGGCGAGAAGGATGAACAGGCCGGCCTGGACGATTGTGGAGAAGAAAGGTGTGCGCGTGTCGCCGAGGGCGAAGAATGTTCGCTGGATGACGAAGAGCAGAGTGAACGGAAGCAGATCGCCGAGGTAACCGAAGATGACGAAGGCCATCTGGCCGGCCTGAGCAAGCGTTCCGGTGAAGAGGCTCGAGAACGGCAGTGCGACGACAGCGATCACGGCGCCGGCGAGCACGATGAGGAGTGTGATCTGGCGCGCGGCCTTCGCAACATCCTCCTTCATACGCTCGATGCGGCCTTCGTTGGCATGCTCGGCCATGCGCGTGAAATATGCCGTGGCTACCGACACCGCGATAACGGAGTGCGGCAGCATGATGATGAGCCACGAGTTCTGCAGAGTCGCGGTGGATGCGCCGTGGCCGGCCGCCTGGAATGACACGTTCGTCTGAACCAAGCCACCCAGCTGGGTGAGAAGCAGAGAGGCGAAGGTCCAGCCGGCGAGTTTCCCCGTCTGGCGCAGTCCAACGCCTCGCCAATGGAAGTCGGGGCGATAGCGCAGGCCGATGCGTCGCCAGAAGAGGAACAGCACGAGAGCTTGGGCGACGATGCCGGCCGTCGCGGAGCCGGCGAGGAGCCAGATCATGCTGTCGGTCCACTCCGTCACGAGACGTGTTCCGGAGGCATCCGCCCCGAAGATCACCATGAACGCGACCAAGCCGGCCATCGCGATCACGTTGTTGAGGGCGGGAGCCCACGTGAAGGGGCCGAAGAGCTTGTGCGCGTTGAGGATCTCACCGAGCAGCGAATAGAGGCCGTAGAAGAAGACCTGGGGAAGACACCAGTAGGCGAACGCGGTCGCGAGTGCACGAGCATCCGGATCGATGTTGCCGCTCGCCAGATACAGATTGATGATGAATGGTGCGGCGAGGGTGACGACGAGCGTGACCGCGAGCAGGATGACCAGCGCCACAGTGAGGAGCTTGTTGATGTAGGCGCGCCCACGGTCGACACCGACGATCGCGCGGACGATGGTCGGGACGAGGACGGCGCTGAACACTCCCCCCGCGACGATCGAGTAGATCTGGTTCGGCAGCTGGTTCGCTACGCCGAACGCGTCTGCGCTCGCGCTTCCGACGCTTCCGACGGCCATGGCGAGAAGCACTGCCTTCGCGAAACCGAGCAGCCGCGAGACGATCGTGCCCGAGGCGAGGAAAAGACTTGCCCGGCCGACCGACTCGTTCTCACCCGTCGGCTCGCCGGCACTCGGCGCGGTGTCAGCTGCCATTGCGATCTCCGTCGTGGTCGTCGGCGGTCGGTCCGTCTGCATCTTCCGTTCTCGCGTCGTCTGCTGCGCCCGTCTCGTCCGCGGTGTTCTCACCATTCGCAGTGTCGGCGTCACTTGGGGCGCCTGAGTCAGCGTCTGTCTCTGCAGGGCTTTCGGCCGTGTCCGTGTCAGCGGCTTCGTGCTCACGACGACGGCGCAGCACCGTGCGGATCACACCGAACACGAAGAGGAGCGTCACTCCCCCGATCAAGATAATGGTGCCGATGCGCTCCCAGTCGGCACGCACCGTGACCGGCACGGT
Organism: Paramicrobacterium salitolerans; assembly: GCF_051513965.1. Taxonomy (GTDB): domain Bacteria; phylum Actinomycetota; class Actinomycetes; order Actinomycetales; family Microbacteriaceae; genus Paramicrobacterium. The sequence goes on along the minus strand of NZ_CP195847.1, from coordinate 3,059,655 downwards.
TGAGCTGTCTCCGAGTGAGACGCCCTCGGGGGTGTACAGGAAGAGACGCAGGTTCACGTCGCCGTTTCCGAGTCGTGCGGTCACCGGGATGGAGACGGACTGCTGCGTCTTCGCGGGGATCTGCGTCTGATCCGACTGCTCGACCTTGAGACGCGGGTTGTCGGGAGACGCGCGCATAATGACGTTCACCGGCAGATCGAGGGTGTTGCGAACCGAGATCTTGATGGAGATCTGGTCCGCGATCATGAGGATCGGGCTCGAGCGCACGATCGTCACTGATGTGAGGACGTGCTGAGTCGAGGACTCGAACTCGGTGACCGCCTTGTTCCAGGACTCGAGGTCTTCGAGCCAGCCCACGGAGTAGGTCGTGAGCTTCGCGGCATCCTGTCGACCGATGAGAATCGACGGATCGTCGAGTGCCGTGGAGAACGCCTCGATGCGGTCGTCGTACGAGCGGATTCGAGTGAATGCGTCGAGGCGCTCCTCTGTTTGAGGCTTGTCCGCGACGGTGACTCCGGATTCATCGACCGCTTTGAATGCGGAGAGGCTCTTCATGGACACGCCCGTGAGATCCCCGAGGTCTGACAGCACGGAGGACATGCGGTCAGCGCTCGTGGGGACGGTGCGATCGAGTGTGAGCAGGATGCTTCGGCCTGAAGCGCCCGATTCGGCACCGATCAGGGCGAGCTCAGCGGCCAAGGTCGCCATCGCGTCACTCTGTGCGGTGTCGCTGCGTGCGGAGATTGCCGACCTCAGTGCATCGGATGCGGCCGAATCGGAGATGAGCAGGTCGGATTCGCCCTGGCTGATGCGTCCTGGAACCGTGGTGTGAGCGCCGGCCGACGTGTTGGAACTGGAGACGACGATCGGCCCGAAGCCGTCCTTCGTGAGGGCCGTGATGTCATCGGCGGTCACCGTGTCATCTGCGGGCCAGAGTGCCGACGGGAACGTGTAGTCGAAGGCGAGGAGCGCGTCGAGTGTGGGAGTGCCGTTCGGGTCGACTGTCGGAGTGGGCGTCGGAGTCGTCTCGGTGCCAGCTCCCGCGGGGGTCGGTGATCCCGTCGGCGTCTCCGTCTCAGGCTCTTCCGGTTCGACAGGAGTGAAGTTCTTCGGGTCCATACCGAAGTCGAGCGATGTCGGTGCGAGAAGCGAGGAGGCGCCGGATTGGAGCTGAGCAGTCGGATCTGCATCTGCATACTGCAGAGGGAATATATCGTTGCTCGCCGCGTCGAGGCGTTCAAGCCACTCGGTGGCTGTTTCGGGAGCGGCCGTGCCTAATGCTCGGATCGACGCGATGATTCTCGGGTCGATGGCAATGGCAACCGGATGCCCGAGCACACCGTCCAGTTGACGGGTCAGGAGTCCGTCCTCCCCTGTGAACGCCTCGAGATCATCGGCTGAGAGCATCGATGCAGAGTCTGGAGGAAGGGTGATTGGAACCGCCACGGCGATGTTCGCCGTGCCCGGAGCTGTGCCCGTGTCGAGGACGAAAGCGTCCCGTGACTGGGCCGTCTGCTCCCCCGCAACGTATGTGCCAGAGAAAGCATATGCTCCGAAGTCGTCCCCCAGCTGGAGGTCCTCGGTCGTGACCGTCACGGGTGTGCTCGTCCACGTGGAGCCCGGCGTGATGCTGGGAACGTCGATTGTGTCGAGCGTGTTCGGGGTCAGGTTGTCTGAGGATGCGAGGTCGAGGTAGTCGGCGAGTTCGTCGCGCGAAGCGAACGGTGTGGTGGATGACGACAGAACGACGTGACCGGTGGCTAGTGGAGTGTCGGAGGAATTCGTAACAGTGATGCTCGCGCGGAGCTCGCCGTCGGGCTCGATGGGGGTGTCGAGGAGTTCGACGCTCAGAAGCGCGCCTTCGTCGTCTGGGGAGGCTGCTGTGACTGTCCCTGTGGCTGGGTGGCCAGTCGACACGGCGGCATGTGCGGCTGACGGGCTGACCCCGAGGGTCGCCACGCAGACTGCGGTGATGACGGCCGCGCGCGCAAGTGTCGAAGGAAGGTTCATAGTGATCGCGGAGCGACTCGCGACGTGCGAGGGCTCAGCCGATTCTACGTTGACGATCCACAGGCTTGCCTGAGCGCGGCGGTGGCGGCCTAGTCTTCGGGGCGCGGAGTCGCCGATTCTGCGGGCGACCGACGAGCGTGATTGAGGTCGCCTGCCAAAGTCCACACGGCGCGCGTCAGCTCGGGATGCCGGTGAGCGATCTCCCGGAGAATGTCGTACTCAAGGCGATCGGCGTCTGCGCGCAGGGCGTCTGCGTCGGGTCGGTTCGTTCGCTGGGCCATTCGGGCGAGAAGATACTCGGCCATGGAACCACGGCGTTCGAGCTCGTCATCGCGAAGCGCTCGGACGACCAACTCGTCGACGGTGGGAAGGGCGTGGAGGAACTCCCACGGGTCCTCACCATCGCGCGAGTGGTGCTCGATCAGCACGTCGAGCTCGACGCGGGCGTCCGCCCGGAGCTGCTCGATCGACTGGCTCATGCGCGTGCTCTCTTCCGTGGTGCATCGTGTGCACCCTCAGGGTACGTCGTGTTCCTGCGACACTGCGAATAGGCGTAATCACGCGCGAATCGCTTGGAATGTGCCACGATGGTCTATGGCCACTTCACGACTGAGCGACACAACACTGGAGCATTTCGCCGATCTTCTGCGCAAGCGGAGAGACGAGCTCGTCGAGATGATGCGATCGAACGATGACGCTCTGGCCCAGGTGCGCGAGTCGCTCGGCGAAGGCACGAATGACGATGAGCACGACCCTGAGGGCCCGACGATGTCGGACGAGTGGTCGAAACTGACGGGGCTCCAATCCGAGGGCGAGGCCGAGCTGCGCGAGGTGGATGCCGCGCTGGCACGGATTGAGGCACGTGAGTTCGGAATGTGCGAGTCGTGTGGCAACGCCATCGGACGTCCTCGCCTCGAAGCACGTCCGTACACGACACTATGCATCGACTGCGCTCGTAAAGCCGAGGCACGCTGACTGACGTCCTCCAAGCCGCTCACGCCTGAAGGGCGAGTGCGAACGGAAGCACCGCTCCCGCTCCCGCAGTGATCAGCCGCTGACCGGCCACGGTGATCGACCACCTGCTGTCCACTCGATCGTCGACGAGCAGAACCGGTGCTCCCCCGCTCTCATCCAAACGTGAGACGAGTTCTGGCCCGACACTGAAGCGACTCCAGACCGATGCCAGCCGGAAGACGCTGTTCATGGGGCCAGCATGTGCCGCATCGTTCGCTGCCTGGAGGGCACCGAGATATGGCAGGCGTCCGATCGATGCGAGGCCCTCGGCGAGAGACTGAATGAGCTGGGGCTTCGTGTCTGACGGCATACTCACAACGGCGGCGGGTCGTTGCTCCCACTCCCAGTCGGCAAGCACACGCACGCAGGCGTCGAGTGTGGCGCGATCGATCGGCCCGTCAACGGCATCCGCTGCGAAGATCTCACGAAGGCGGCCGCCCCAGCCGAGATCGGTGAGTCGTGCAAGTGCTCGCCCCGGGCGAAGCTGCTGTTCGGCGGGGATGCGTCCCTTCACGGGAAGACCGACCCGATCGGAGCCGGTCGGCCACATGGCACGCGGCTCGATGACGACCCCGACGCGGGTGAGGCTCTGAGCCGCTGCACTCGATGCAGAGTCGTCGGATCCCGTCGGATACCACGCACCGGCGCACACATCGCAGCGGCCACACGCGGACGCAGTGTCATCGTCCAACTGGCGCTGGAGGAACGCCATACGGCACTCACGTCCAGCTTCATACTCAAGCATCGCGTTCTGCTCCGCCCGACGCTCCGTTGCGATGCGCTCGTATCGCTCTCGGTCGTAGGTCCAGGGGTGACCGGTCGCTTGCCAACCTCCAGAGACGCGTTGGACGGCGCCATCGACGTCGAGCACCTTGAGGAGGAGCTCAAGAGTCGTGCGCTTGAGATCGACGCGGGACTCCAAGGCTGGAGTGGAGAGCACACGGTCGGACGATTGAAGCGCCTCGATGACGGCGTGTGCCGCCTGTTCGTTCGGCATCGATGCTGTGGCGAAGTACTGCCAGATCGCCTGGTCTTCTTCCCCCGGAAGCAGAAGAACATCCGCGTGATCGGTGGCGCGACCGGCTCGCCCGACCTGCTGGTAGTACGCGACGGGCGACGACGGCGCTCCCACGTGGACGACGAAGCCGAGGTCGGGTTTGTCGAACCCCATGCCAAGGGCGCTCGTGGCGATCAGTGCCTTGACCTCGTTGGATTTGAGAGCGGCTTCTGCACGTTCGCGCTCGGCGGGATCGGTGCGACCTGTGTAGGCGAGGACATTGTGCCCCGCGTCGCGCAGAAGACGTGCGATGTCTTCTGCAGCGGACACGGTGAGTGTGTATACGATGCCGCTTCCGGGCAGATCGCCGAGGTGAGTCAGCAGCCAAGCGAGGCGTTCGGTGTTCGAGGGGAGCTGGAGTACGCCGAGGCGAAGGGACTGGCGAGCAAGCGGGCCCCGGATGGTGACGACGTGCTGTCCCCCGGAACTCAGCTGTTCTGCGACGTCGGTGACGACGCGTTGGTTGGCTGTCGCGGTCGTCGCGAGGACGGGGACGTCCTGCGGCATCCGCGAGACCAGGTCGCGCAGGCGTCGGTAGTCCGGCCGGAAGTCGTGGCCCCAGTCCGAAATGCAGTGCGCTTCATCGACGACGAGCAATCCGGTACGCGAGACGAGCTCGGGGAGTTGGTTCTCGCGGAAAGAGGGATTGTTCAGGCGCTCTGGTGAGACGAGGAGGACATCGACGTCGTCGCGGTCGAGTGCGGTGATGATGTCGTCCCACTCGTGAGCGTTTGCCGAGCTGATGGAGGCCGCGCGGACGCCGGCGCGCGCAGCGGCGGCGACCTGATCGCGCATGAGAGCGAGCAGTGGTGAGACGAGGATGCTCGGACCAGCGCCGCGCTGCCGAAGCAGAAGAGTCGCGACGAAGTACACGGCGGATTTGCCCCAACCGGTGCGCTGGACGACGAGAGCCCGTTCGCGATGGTCGACGAGTGCCGAGATGGCCTCGAACTGGCCCTCATGGAAGTCGGCATCATCGCGACCGACCAGGCGGCGCAGAAGCTCGAGTGCAGCGGTTCGTGTGTCGTGGGTCACGCACCCACTCAATCAGAGATCGCCGACACTGCGTCCAGCCGAGGGCCGTCTGTGGACAGAGGCGTGACTTCGTCTGTCTGTGGACGAATGAAGCGGCAGCGTCGAGAGCTGTGCTGTGGAGAGAACATTCATCCACAGAACGCAGATTGCGTGGCTCGTGAGTCGAGGCATCCCTGCACCATCGTCGTATGTCAATACACGCAGATGACGCTGCTGCCGCTCCCCTGAGGAGCGACCAGCAGATCGAAGACAGAGTCAGGGCGCTGGTCGGACGCGCTATCAAAAGACAGTGGTGGATGCTGTTTCTCGACGGAGAGGATCGACAGCTCGACACGCTCGTGCCGATTGAGGGGTACCCGCTTGAACCGGACGAGGCCGCGGTGGCGAGTTTCACTGCTCTCGCTTCTATGCTCATGGAGGAATATGACGCGAAACAGGTGATCTTCGTCTGGGAGCGACGCGCAGACGAGATCGTTTCACCGTGTGACGCAGCGTGGGCGCGGGCCATGGCGGATGCCTGCAGAGACCGGCGCATCTTCGTGCGTGCGCAGCTCATCAGTCACCGAAACGGTGTCCGCTGGTTGGCAGTCGATGATTACGCAAAGGAGCTTCTCGTGACGTAACCGGGTTGCGGGGTTACGTCGAGGTGCCGAGGCGTGCGATACGGGGGTACGCGGCTGGTTGCGCAGGTGCGGGAAACGCGAATGGAGCGTTACCGAGGGCTGACGCGGTGTCGGTGCTTGCGGCGTAGACGAGACAGACACCGCCGTTCACCTGAGAGAATGTGCGCGTGCCACGATCTCTCGCTCAGAAGCTCAGCGCCGACCTGACTGCCGCGGAATTCACTGTCTCCGCGCTGACGGAACTCTGGGGTGAGGATGCCGAACAGGCGCTACACCGGAACCATCGGGTGCCGGCACTTCGCCGACTCAGAACGCAGGAACCCACGCCAGCCAGCACGCTGGCCACCTTGTTCGTCCTGGGGATGCCAGTGGATCGGTCAGCGCTTCACGAAGCGCTCCCGACACTTGGCGTCGACGGTGCGGAGGAGCTCGATCTCGTCGACGCGTCGGGCGACAGCATCCGGCCGAATCGTGATCTGAGACCCTACAGCTTCATCGATGCGACGGGTGCGGGCAGCTGGTGGATCGTCTCCGACCTCGGCGAACTGGCACTGGGCCGAGAGCTCGGAGAGGATCACGTGCTCGGCGTCGGTGGGGCGTCGCTCTCGCTCGCGGGACTCATGCTCCAGAAGCCAGTGCAGAGCGTGCTCGACCTCGGTACGGGCTGTGGGATCCAGGCGATGCATGCCTCGCGGCACGCACAGCGCGTTGTAGCGACCGACATCTCAGAGAGGGCGCTCGAGATGGCCCGGCTCAATGCCGAGCTGAACGGCATCGACAACATCGAGTTTCGTCACGGAAGTCTCTTCGAACCTGTTGAGGGTGAGCTCTTCGATCAGATCGTCAGCAATCCGCCATTCGTCATCACCCCTCGTCGAGCGGATGTTCCTGCCTACGAATACCGCGACGGCGGACTCGTCGGCGACGCGATCGTACGTGAGGTGATCACGCAGAGCGCGGCGCATCTCACGCCAGACGGCACAGTGCAGATGCTCGCCAACTGGGAGTACTCCGGCGCGACATCCGGTCTGGATCGCGTCGCATCCTGGGTCGAAGGCACCGCCGATGGTGTGCTCGATTCCTGGGTGATCGAACGCGAGGTGCAGTCCCCCGAAGAATATGCCGAAACGTGGATACGTGACGGTGGGACGCGACCGGGATCTCCTGAGTACGACACACTCTCGGACGCATGGCTCGACGACTTCGACCGGCGTGGTGTGCGTGCGGTGGGCTTCGGGTACGTGATTCTGCGGCTCCGTGCGGACTCGTCGGGCTCCACCTGGAACCGGTATGAGAGGTTACAGACGCCGGCAGGTCAGAATGAAACGGGTCTCGGTGTGCACGTCGCCCAGTGTATGAGTGCTGCGGATCGAGCGAGGTCGATGACGGATGCCGAACTGGCGACGTGCTCCTTGACCGTGTCGGGCGACGTCACAGAGGAGAGGCACTTCTGGCCTGGCGCCGAGGACCCGACGACGATGATGCTGAGGCAGGGTGGCGGCTTCGGGCGTACTCGACCGGTCGACACGGCGCTCTCTGCGCTCGTCGGCGCGTGTGACGGCGAACTCTCGCTCGGGGCCATCGTCGGGGCGCTCGCACAGCTGCTTCAGGTCGATGAGGAAGCTCTCGCCTCGCAGCTCGTGCCGCAGGTGAGGGAGCTCGTGGACGACGGCATCCTTCTCCTCCCCTGAGCGGGGAGTGCGATCCCTGAGCGGAGGCGTCTTAGTGCGAGACTGCCTGGCCGTGGTGTGGGCGTCGAAAGATAAGGCATCCTCCCGATGATGAAACCCCTCCTTACCTCCGAACCTTGAGGTGGTGACAGGCACCACGAGGAGGCTGCGACATGTATCTCGCACCGGAGGTCTATTACGAGACCATTTACAAGCAGTATGAGCGTGATCTTGAGCGTCGGATGGCTTATCGCCGCGCGCTCGAGGAGAACCCCGACCAGATTCTGCGACGTCGCGTTCTGAAGCGCGCTGGTCGCGTAGTAACTGCTCTTGCACGTTACGTTCGTGCACTGCAGCGGCGTCGGAATCGGTCTGCGGAGCGCGTGACGTCCGCTTCTGTGACCATCGGGCGGTGACGGACGTCGATGACCCTGTTCGATGTCGGTGCCCCATGGCACGATGTAGGCATGGTGGCAGCGCGGACAAGCACCGTGATGGTGGGGCGCGATCGAGAGCTGTCGCGGTTGTGCGAGGTCTTCGCGTCAGCTCTCGACGGTGACCCGCGCACGGTGCTGCTCTCGGGAGAGGCCGGCATCGGCAAGTCCCGCATGATGCGAGAGTTTCGGGAGGGAATCGAACGTCGAGCGAACGTGCTTTCGGGCCAGTGCATCAACATGGGAGAGACGCCCATTCCGTATGGTCCGCTGATCTCGATTCTGCGTGAGCTTGTGCACGGTATGGGGGCGAATGCTGCGCTCGACGCGGCGGGTCCCGGTCGCGATGCGCTTCTGCTGCTGCTTCCTGAACTGGGTGATGGGCCGGTCGACTGGGATGAAGTCAGTTCCAGCCGTCTGCACGACGTGGTTGCAACACTGATTGAGACGTATGCCGCGAAAGCGCCGCTCGTGCTGCTGATCGAAGACCTGCACTGGGCCGATGGGTCGACCCTGACGATGCTTCGCTTTCTCATGCGAGCGATCTGCACTGCACGACTCATGATCGTCGCGACCTGCCGCCCGGAGGACGCCCGTCGAGGTTCGCGCGTGCGCGAGTTCATCGTTGAGAGCGAGCGGGCTCGACTCATCGAACGAGTCGATTTGAGACGCCTCACGCGCGACGAGGTGCGTGACCTCATGAGCTCGCTTCATGACGGAGAGATCGATGAGGGTCGTCTCGACAGCGTGTTCGAGCGCACCGAAGGCATCCCGTTCTTCGTGGAGGAGCTCTCGAACTGCTCGACCGGGCCGATGCCCGACACGTTGCGTGATCTTCTGCTCGCGCGATACGACGTGCTCGACGAGAATGCACAGCGAATTCTGCGTGCGCTGTCAGCGGCCGAGGACTGGACGCCGCACTCGGTGCTTCGAGCCGCTGTGGACGGCACCGATGACGCGCTGGACACCGGGTTGCGTGCGGCGATCACTGCGGACATCCTGACTGTCCGAGCGGAGGCATACTGCTTTCGGCATGCGCTGCTGCGTGAGGCCGTGCATGACGAGATGCTGCCGGGAGAGCGCAGTCGCGTGCATCTCGCATTCGCTCAGGCCCTTGAGGCGCAGGCCGAACTCGAGTCGCGGTCGGCGATCGCCTATCACCTGCTCGGTGCTCACGAGTATGCGCGGGCGCTCACGGCATCCGTCGACGCGATGGAACAGGCGAAGAGGTCCTACGCTTACGCAACCGCCGGTCGGCTCGGTGAGCTCGCGATCGACCTGTGGGACAGAGTCGAGGATGCCGAAGAGCGGGCCGGTCTGTCGCGGGTGAAACTGCTGGCGCGGGTGGCGTCGATTCACCGCAATGCCGGTGCAGGCGAGCGTGCGATCGCACTCGTCAGGGCTGCCCTCGATGAGGCGGAGCGCTCCCCCGTCGAGCCTTCTGTGTTCGTCCGACTCCTTCGCGACAAGGCGCTGTATCTCGCGAACCTGGGGCGTGACGGATCGATTCCGCTTCTCATCGATGCGTTGGCGCTCATGGGCGACGCTGAGGACGAGCATCCGGGTCATGTGCACGACGAGAAGCTGAGGGCGACTCTTCTGTATCTTCTGGGCGGTCGGTACATGCTGCGTGGTGACTCGCACGAGGCGATCGTGACGGCGGATGCGGCGTTCCAGGTGGGGACCGCCGCGGGAGCGGATGCAGAGGTGTCGATCGCGGCGAATCTGCGAGGAATGTCGCGGGCGGCGCTCGGACACATCGACGAAGCGCTCGCAGATATCGAGATCGCCCGAGCGTATGCGGTCGAGCCGAGCCCACGACTGCGGTTTCACGTGAACTACTCCGACTTCCTGAACCTCATGGGTCAGTACCAGGAGGCTCTCGATGTCGCTCGGGCGGGACATGCGCGGGCGACTGAGCTGGGAGTCGAGCGCAGTTCGGGGTCGATTCTGCTGCACAATATGGTCGACCCGCTCCTCGGGCTCGGCGACATCGACGAGGCGGAGCAGGTGATCGAACGGGCTCTCGCGCTTGGCAGCCTCACGGTTCCCGCCTCGTACACGCAGCGGACCAAGATTCACGCGCTTCTGTGGAGAGGCGACGTCGAGACAGCGAAGCGACGTGCGGAGGAATGGCTGCCGGGTTTTGTCGTGACCGCGAAGGTCGAGCACCAGGTCTGGTACGGGCTCATCGACATCAAGGTCGCACTTGCGACGGCTGCGCGGGACTGGTGGGGTGCGTGGTGTGAGCTTCGGGATGCTCTCACCGAGGACACTGAGCGAGGGCACGTTCTGCAGCAGCGTCGTCTGCTTCTGGACGGCGCGGCGATCGTGGCGCGGTTGCACGTGCTGAATGCCGATGATTCTGCAGCAGAGGCTGCCGACTTTGTGAGACAGCGGTGGAACGGCCTCCCCGAAGCAGTGCGCCTTGAGGCGATGTCTCAGGTCGTGTGGGGGCTGACCACTCCCCCGGTCGCGTCGGCCGTCGACGAGGTGCGTGCTGCTGTCGCGGCATCCAGTGACCCCGTGATCTCTGCGGTGCTCCGCCCTCTGGTGCGGTTGCATCTCGCCCGTGCGCTTGTCAGTGCGGGCGATCGGTCGGGGGCGCGTGTGGTTGTGACCGAAGCCCGGGCGGCGGCATCCGAGCTGGTCCATGTGCCGCTGCAGAGCGAGATAGATGAGTTCGCCCGATCTGCTGGGTTGAGTGTGGCCAGTCAAGGGACGGCGACGCAGGGTGCCGCGGGGGTGGCACCGGTGGATGACGTCGATGTGCTCACGTCCCGCGAACGTCAGGTGCTCGCGCTCGTCGCTGAAGGGCTCAGCAATCGACAGATCGGTGAGCGACTGTTCATCAGTGCGAAGACCGCGAGTGTGCATGTGTCGGCGATTCTTCGGAAGCTCGGCGTCGCCACGCGTACGGAGGCCGCGGTGCTGGCACAGAGGCAGCCGCACGGAGGCGAAGCGCACGAAGTCCGGTCGCACGAAGAGCAGCCGCGTTAGCGGCTCGCCGCCTGCCGTACACCCGCCATTAGGACTCGTGTGCTGTCATGGTGATACCCGAGAAGCCAGCGATTGGATGAATCGTGACGCCACGAACGGCCGAATACCCCAGGCCGGATCACTTTCTTCTGCACATCAGCGACACTCACCTACTGGGTGGAGGTCGCAGGCTCTACGACACGGTCGACAGCACCGCGCACCTGAAAGAGCTCTTCGCCGAACTCGAATCGTCAGAGGGACGACCCGAGGCGATCGTCTTCACGGGAGACCTCGCCGACAAGGGTGAGCCCGAAGCATATGCGACGCTTCGCGACATCGTGGAGCCGGCCGCCGAACGTCTCGGTGCCCAGGTCATCTGGGCCATGGGCAACCATGACAATCGTGCGAGCCTCCGGGCAGCGCTGCTGGACGAGGCGCCCAGCATGAAGCCGATCGATCGCGTCTATGACGTCAATGGTCTGCGAGTCATCACGCTCGATACGAGTGTTCCCGGTGAGCATTATGGCGATCTCACCTCCGAGCAGCTCACGTGGCTGACCACGGAACTCGCGGTGCCGGCGCCCCACGGTACGATCCTCGCCATGCATCACCCCCCGGTGCCGAGTGTGCTCGATCTCGCCGTGAGCGTCGAGCTCCGCGACCAGCACGAGCTCGCCGCCGTGGTCCGCGGCTCTGATGTGCGGAGCATCATCGGAGGGCACCTGCACTATTCGTCGACCGCCACCTTTGCAGGCATCCCCGTGTCTGTGGCATCGGCGACGTGTTACACGCAGGATCTCAATGTTCCGGTCGGGGGCACTCGCGGGCGGGATGGAGCTCGAGCGTTCAACCTCGTGCACGTCTACCAAGACACGGTGCTTCACTCCGTCGTGCCTGTTGGCCAGTATCGTGCGCTCGACTACGTGGATGCCGAGGAGACCGAGCGTCGTCTCGCAGAGCAGGGCATCGTGATTCCGCCCTCCCCCGTGGTCAAGCCACGTGAGCTCGTGACGGTCTCCTGACGACGGGTCAGAGCTCCTCCTTCTCCCACGGAGCAGGGAACGGGAAGTAGCGATTCAGAAAGTCGAGCACGGCTCGAGTGCGCTCGGCGTCGCTGATCTCTGGTTTCGAGCCGTCGTTCAGACAGAACATGTCCTGATCACGCTTGTGAAGAAGACGATCCATCGCGGGAATTGCCGACGTGAGGGTTGTTTCGATGTACTTCACCTTCGCCTGCGTCTGGGTCACTGCCTGACCCGTCATGAGTGCGTAGTAGTGGTACAGAGAGTTCGTGACGGAGATGTCGGTTGCTGAACGGAATCGGGAAGCCGCCGTGCGACGGAACTCGTCAGCGAACTCCAGCTCCATCTCGTTGAGCACGCTCACGCGGAGTGGTGCGGCGCAGTGTTCGAGGTGCCGCGTCGTTACCTTGCCGAACTTTGCGCGCAGCAGTTCCCTATTCACTCGAGCGGCGTTCTCGTATCCGGAGCGTGCCGGGTTCGTGTCGCCGAGACCGATGCGCGTGCGTGCTTCCACGAACTTGGTGATGCCGCCGGGCGAGAAGAACACCGACGGGCTCAGTGGGCGGCCAAAGAACATGTCGTCATTGGAATATAAGAAGTGCTCTGCGAGTCCAGGGATGTGGTGCAGTTGGCTCTCGACCGCGTGGGAGTTGTGGGTGGGGAGCACAGAGGGATCGACGAAATGCTTCTCCGCGGGAACGATTGTGATGCGAGGATGCGGCCTGAGCCAGGTGGGAGCGGGCGAATCGGTTGCGATGTAGATGTGGCGGATCCACGGGGCGAACAGGTATATGCTACGCAACGCATATTTTAGTTCGTCGATCTGACGGAAGCGCGCGACGGAGTCGTCCCCCTCCCCTACGACGACGTCTTTCATGCGTGCGGCCCGAGCCTTCTGGTACTCGGTGCTTGAGCCGTCGACCCAGGAGAAGACCATGTCGATGTCGAAGCTCACGTCGCCGGCGAGGTCAGCGAACATGTTCTCGAGTGTCGGCCATTCGCGTCCGTATCGTGTCACCGAGGACACGATTGCCTCTGACCGGTCGAGGTGCTGTCGTGTCAGCGCGTTCGGAGTCGGCGCGACGATGGTCTCTTCGCCGAAGCTCCAGAACTCAAGCTGCGGAGCCGACTCCGGCCCGTAGCGCAGTCGGCCAAGAGGCTCGACGCGAGGACGATAGAGGCGCAGCACCTTCGGCTTCGGGTCTTTCGAGAGCGAGCCGTCGGCGATCAGCAGGGCCGGTGCCTCACGATCGATGTCGTAGAACGGTGCATCGGAGAGATCGTAACGATGAGACTTCGTCAGTGTAACCGCGTAGAACGGTTCGTTTGCGAAGGCCGAGGCGAGTGTGCGTTCCACATCACGTCGACGTCGTCGATCGACGGCAAGCGTAGGTTCATCCCACTCCCCTCGCACAAGCAGGAAGTCGATTTCGGCATCCTCGAGTGCTTTCGCGATGGCCACGAGATCTTCTGTCCGCGATTCATGCGGTGTGAATGTTCCGGACTTCAGTGCATAGTGTCCAGTCCGCTGAACCACGTCGTCACGATTAAAGCGCGACGAAGCGTCTTCTCGAATGACCGGCTCGTCTTCGGTGAACCGTGGGGAGTCATGAGCGGGAGCAGGTATGCCGCTCAGAGAACGGGAATCTCCCGGGTAGGGATCCCTTGGGCCGAATGCGGTCGATGCGGAGCCGGTGCGCCGCAGGTCTTCTGACTCGTTCATGACACCCCCTTCGTGAATGAGGCGGTGGAACGATCGCGCCGAGGCGTTCTGACCAGCTCCAGCGCCCTGTCGTACCCCTACATTCTACGGAGCCGCTCCGACATGTGGACGGAGTCTCGTTTTTATGCGCGAAAACGCCTCGCGGGAGAGGCAGGAACGGGTCGCGTCACGTCGATAGGCTGAGGTGCATGATCGAGCCGAGGGTGTCATGAGCGGGCGGGTCGCATGAGCGAGCTGATCGTATGAGCGAAGCGAGGTGGCTCTCCCCCGCGCAGTTGGACGCGTGGAAGCGTCTTGTGGCGGTCGTGGAGCTGCTCCCCGGCATCCTCGACTCTCAGTTGCAGCGCGACGCGGGTCTCACTCACTTCGAGTACTTCACCCTCGCGATGCTCTCGGAGTCGGAGGGCCGCCGGCTTCGGATGACCGCGTTGGCGTCGCGGACGAATGCGACACTCCCCCGTCTGTCGCACGTGGTCTCGCGGCTCGAAGACCGTGGCTATGTGAAGCGAGTTCCTTCGGAGTCGGATCGCCGGGCGACCAACGTGAAGCTCACGGATGCCGGCTGGGCGAAGGTGCAGCAGACGGCGCCGGGACACGTCGAGAAGGTGCGTGCGAGTGTGATCGATGCATTGGATGCTGACGATGTCGACGGTCTGAATCGCGTCATGGCGAAGGTGCTGGAACGTGTCGACCCGGAGGGACGCTTTGGTCTGTCGACCGGCCCCATGTGATTGTGCGCGATGACGCTGCGTCTGTACGCGCCATCTCATCGAGCCAGGCTCTTGCGTGCGAAACACCACGGATCTGCGCGCTCTGAGGCCGCGTCTTCCGCGTGTTCGCTGAGAGCAAGCGGCATCCATTAGCACTCGGAATAGGAGAGTGCTAATCTCAGTTCTAGTTGAGTAAGACACACTCAAGTTTGGGAGGTAACCTCAATGGCTACGTCATTTGATCCGTTCCGTGAGTTCGAGCGCCTCGCTGGTGCGCTGTCTGACGCACCTCGCGGTCCGCGCCGTATGCCCATGGATCTCTACCGCGATGGGGACACGTACGTTCTCAACGCCGATCTGCCCGGAATCGATCCAGGTTCGGTCGATATCGACGTCGATGGGCAGCTTCTGACCATTCGCGCCGAGCGCACACTTCCGAGTGGCGACGGTGTGAAGTGGATCACGCGAGAGCGCAGTGCGTCGTCATACGTGCGCCAGCTCAGTCTCGGGCAGGGCATCGACACCGAGAAGATCAGTGCCAGCTACGACAACGGCGTGCTGAGCATCACGATTCCCGTGAGCGAGCGTGCGAAGCCGCGCAAGATCGCTGTCACGTCGGCAAACGACTCCGACAAGTCTGAACTCGTGGAGACCACGGGGGAGTGATCACAACCGGTGTGATGTAGCGCGAAGAGCGCTGTTTCGTGCAGGAGAGCTGCCGAAGCCCGTCATTCGAGGGCGTCCGACGAAGGTGCGTCGGACGCCCTCGTCGCGTCTCTGAACACCATCGAGCATTCACCGCGCGACCGCACAGCTTGCGGCGGTATTCTGTCTGGTCGTCCCCAAACCGAAAGACGTGCATGCCCGAGAGTCCACTCGAACAGAGCCCGTACGAGGTTCTCGGTGTCGACCCGTCTGTCAGCCACGATGAGCTGCGGCGCGCCTATCGACGCCTCGCTCGTGAGACGCATCCTGACCTGGGAGGAGCAGCCGAGCGCTTCAATGCGGTGCAGCTGGCCTGGGAACGCATCGGAACGCCGGAGTCGCGTGCCGAATACGACCGCGGGAGCTCTGCGCGAGCGGCATCCTCTTCTGGATCAGCGGGAACTGACGACTCAGAGCACGTGTGGACGACCGGGGGCACACGACCGCCGCAGCGCGACACTCGGCCAAAGGCGCGGATGTATGGGCATCCGGGAGGTCGTGCGCGTGACAGATTCACGACACTCATGCGCGAGTGGGTCGGCCGCGGGACTGAACCGGTCGACATCTACGACGAGAGCCTGGTGAAGCGGGCCCCTCGGGAGATTCGGCAGGCTCTCGCCGATGCGCTGGCCGAGGAAGCCACCGCTAAGACTGTCGCCGATCTCGGTATGGGATACACGGTCTGGCACGGTGTCGCGACGGACCGGGGGAGTGATAGTTGGGTCGTCGATGCGGATGCCGCTGCGAGCGACACCCGCAAGATCGACCACGTGATTCTCGGCCCCAACGGTCTGTTTGCGGTGCAGTCGGAGGACTGGGGAGCACCAGCTCGGCCTCGACGAGGCGACCTCATCAGTGAGGGCCTCGCGAAGGGGGAGAAGCCCGTTCATGCGCTCGCTACGCGGGCGAAGGCGATTGCGCGGGCGGCTCGCGTCAAGTTCACGGCACTTCTGATTGTCTTGCCGGATACCGCGCTCGACGATGCGATCACCTCACTCGGTCGGGCACGTGGAGTGCATGCTTTTGCTGTGCGTCGCAGTGTCTTGGCGCACTTTCTGCGTACGGGCGTGCCGGATGCGCCGCTGCCTGCGGGAGGCGACATCTTCGAGGTGCGAACGAGGCTTCAGAACAGCATCCATCTCGTCTGAGCGGCGTGCGATCAGCGACGCGCGTGGCGGCCGCTGGGGCTCAGGCGCTTGCGGCTTCGCAGGGCGATGAGTGCGGCAATCGGCTTGATGAACAGGCTCTCGCCCAGCCGGTAGTCTTTGCCACGAACGAGACGTGCCGCCAGATCGGGGCGCTGCCGACGAAGAAAAGCGCGTCCGAATTCGGCGTGCATCGAGTCGGAGACGATCTTGATTCGATCGGCATCCTCGATGAGGGGAATGGCGTTTGCGATGTTCTCTTCGGTTGAACGACTCTCGGTCTCAAGGACGATTGTGCCGGTGAAACCGCAGATTCGTGCGAAGTCAGCCATGATTGCAGCTTCGGGAAGGAGCCCAGCAACCGGCCCACCGCAGAGTACGAGGAGGCTCTGTCGTGTGTGTGGGTCAACCGAGCGGATGCCGGCACGTACACGACTCCGGTTGATAATGTTCGCTGTGTTGCCCGCGTTCTTATAGCCGAGAACGACGACAGCCTCGGACTGAGAGCCTGGAGTGGCTGAATCGGACGCAGCTGAGTTAGAGCCAAATGAGTCGAGGGTGGCGTCGCCGAGTTCGCGTCGGCTGGCACGCCAGTGCAGAACCTCACCCCAGGCGAGCACTCCGCCGAGCGTGACTGCGGCGGCCGTCACGGCGGAAGTCAGCAGGCGACGTGCATCCATGTCTGCGTAGCTCCTCTCCGTCGAGCGCTCGGATTGAGTGCTTGAGTTGAACACACGTGCCGAGTGCTCCATCGAGCGCTCACTCCAGCGAAAGCGCTACTCCGTCGAGGATGTCATGTTCACTCGTCACGGCGGAATCGAGGGTCGCACCTGCGGAGGCCATAGCCTCTGCGGTTCGGGTGATGACGGTGTGCCAGACGATCGCACCTGCTGCGATGACGTCAACGCGTCCGGGGTGCATGTAGGGGAGTGCTGCGCGCTCCTCGCGAGGCATGGACGCGAGGTCGTCGCACGCTGCGAGCAGTGTGGGCAGAGTCAGACGGCATCCATTGATCGCTTCAGGGTCATACCGATCGAGACGCAGGGCATGTGCGGTCACGGTCGTGATGGTTCCGGCGACGCCGATGACTTCACGTACCCGGGCGAGATCGACGGCGTCGCTCGCCTCGTCGATCGCCGCATTGACGTCGCGGACGATCGCTTCGCGGTCGGATGCCGTCGGGGGATCCTCCGTGATGTTGCGTTCGGTCATGCGGACGCAGCCCACGTCCATGGAGCACGAGTCGACCGAGTCGCCCTCGCCGAGTACGAGCTCTGTGGAACCACCGCCCAGATCGACGACGAGGCGGCCGACTCCCGGTGGCAGCACGCTTGTGGCCCCGAGGAATGACAGGGCTGCCTCTTCGGTGCCAGCCAGCACCTCCGGCTCGACGCCGATGATGTCACGGACTGCGTCGATGAAGACGAGTCTGTTGGCGGCATCCCGTGTGGCTGATGTCGCGACGAATCGCACTTTCTGCACACCGTGTTCGCGGCAGAGTGCGGCATAGCGGCGCGTGGCGTCCAATGTGCGGTCGAGGGCGGCATCGTCGAAGCGGCCGGTGCGATCGACGCCCTGTCCGAGGCGTACGACCTCGAGGGTGCGCACGATGTCAGTGAGCTGCCCTCCGGAGACATCGGCGATGAGCAGGCGGATCGAGTTGGTGCCACAGTCGATGGCGGCGACGCGAGTCATGGGGTCTCCTTAACAAGGGGAGAGGTATGGATGCTCGGATGCCGCGTTCGAGGACGCGACGTGCGTGCTGCACCAGCATATTCCGATACGCGATCGGCCTTGACGATTCATTTGTTAAGACAATATGATGTCTTAGAGCTTCAACAACTTCGTGAGAGAGCGATACATCGAGGTATGACCACAGACACGAACGCCTTCGACCTGATCACCATCGGCCGAATCGGCACAGACATCTATCCGCTTCAGGACCGCGTCGGGCTCGAAGACGTCGAGACCTTCGGGAAGTACCTCGGCGGCAGCGCAACGAATGTCGCTGTCGCAGCTGCGCGCCATGGCCTGCGCAGCGCCGTCATCACGGGAGTGGGCGACGACCCGTTCGGTCGCTTCTGCACTCGCGAGGCAGACAGGCTCGGCGTCGACAATCGGTACATCTTCGTTGATTCGGAGAACCCGACGCCCGTCACATTCTGCGAGATCTTTCCGCCCGACGACTTTCCGCTCTACTTCTACCGTCGTCCGAAGGCGCCAGACCTGAACATCGCTGAGGAGCATCTCGATCTGGAGGCCATCCGAAACGCGCGTGTCTACTGGTCGACCGTCACGGGACTGAGTGAGGAGCCGAGCCGCGGCTCGCACTTCACTGCGTGGCAGGCCCGCGGCCGACGCGAGCACACGATTCTCGACCTCGACTACCGTCCGATGTTCTGGGAGTCAGCCGAGCTGGCCCGTGAGCAGGTGCAGAGAGCGCTGCAGTACGTGACCGTGGCCGTCGGGAACAAGGAGGAGTGCGAGGTCGCGGTGGGGGAGACCGAGCCTCAGCGTGCCGCCGATGCGCTTCTCGATCACGGTGTCGAGATCGCGATCGTCAAGCAGGGGCCGAAGGGCGTTCTTGCGAAGACGCGCGAGGAGACCGTCGAGGTTCCGCCGTACTGGGTCGACGTCGTCAACGGACTGGGTGCTGGGGACAGCTTCGGTGGTGCTCTGACGCACGGCCTGCTGAGCGGGTGGTCGCTCGACCGCATCCTGCGATTCGCCAACGTCGCTGGGGCGATCGTCGCTTCACGTCGCGAGTGCTCGACGGCGATGCCCGAAACCCACGAGATCGACGCGGTTCTGAAGGAGAGCGACTATGTCGAAGACTGATACCGCTGCAGGCACAGTGACCGCGGAACCGGTGGTGTCGCGCGAGCAGTTCGCGCAGCTTCGCGAGACGCGTGCGCAGCACCCCGAGCGGATCGCCGAGGCGTACGCAGCCCGGCAGCGCCGACCGCTTCTGACCGATGGACGTCTCTTCATCGTTGCGGCCGATCATCCCGCGCGAGGGGCGCTCGGCGTCCGCGGCGACGCGATGGCGATGGCGGACCGGTATGACCTCATCGAGCGTCTCGCCGAGGCCGTGAGTCGTCCAGGTGTCGACGGTGTGCTTGGAACGCCCGACATCATCGATGACCTCGCACTGCTCGGGGTGCTCGAGAACAAGGTCGTCGTAGGTTCCATGAACCGCGGTGGACTGAAGGGCTCCGCGTTCGAGATGGACGATCGCGTGACCGCATACGACATCGACAGCATCGTGCGTGACCGGCTCGACTTCGCCAAGACGCTGCTGCGAGTCAATCTGAACGATGCGGCCACCGAGAGAACGCTCGAAGCCAATGCGAAAGCGGTGTCGGATGCCGCGGCGGCATCCCTCCCCATCATGCTCGAGCCGTTCATGAGCGATTGGAAGGACGGCCGCATCGTCAACGACCTCTCAACGGAGGCCGTGATCACGTCGATCGCCATCGCGTCGGGACTCGGAACGAGCTCGGCGTACACCTGGCTCAAGCTTCCCGTCGTCGACGACATGGAGAGGGTCATGGCGTCGACCACACTGCCGACGCTTCTGCTCGGCGGCGACCCCTCGGGAGCGCCCGAGGAAACGTACGGCCGCTGGGAGAGCGCCCTCGCGCTGCCCGGCGTGCGCGGCCTCGTGGTGGGTCGCACCCTCGTCTACCCGCCCGACGGCGATGTCGCCGGGGCGGTCGATACCGCAGCTGCGCTCGTGCACGGCACCGCAGCCAACTGAATCGTCAAAAGGAGAGACTAATGACCGCGACAACTGATATCACCGTAATTCCGCACTGGATCGGCGGGGCCGAGCATCCGTCGACGAGTGGGCGCACGTCGCCGGTGTTCAATCCGGCGACGGGGCGGCAGACGAAGGATCTGTCGCTTGCGAGCGATGGGGAGATTCGGGCGGCGATTCAGTCGGCGTCTGATGCGTTTCCGGCGTGGCGGGATTTGTCGATGGCGAAGCGTCAGGCGATCATCTTCCGGTTTCGTGAGCTGTTGAATGAGCGCAAGTGGGAGTTGGCGGAGATCATCACGAGTGAGCACGGCAAGGTCGTGTCGGATGCTGCGGGCGAGGTGCAGCGTGGTCTCGAGGTCGTGGATCTGGCGTGTGGTTTTCCGCACTTGATCAAGGGGGATTTCTCGGAGAACGTGTCGACGGGTGTCGATGTGTATTCGATCAAGCAGCCGCTCGGGGTGGTGGGTATCATCAGTCCGTTCAACTTTCCGGCGATGGTGCCGCTGTGGTTCTTCCCGATCGCGATCGCGGCGGGTAACACTGTGGTGCTGAAGCCGAGTGAGAAGGACCCGTCTGCGGCGATCTGGATGGCGAAGCTGTGGACGGAGGCCGGTCTTCCGGATGGGGTCTTCAACGTGCTGAACGGTGACAAGCAGGCTGTGGATGGGCTGTTGGAGGCGCCGGAGGTGCGGTCGATCTCTTTCGTCGGGTCGACGCCGATCGCGCAGTACATCTATGAGACGGCGGCGAAGCACGGTAAGCGGGTTCAGGCTCTCGGGGGTGCGAACAATCACATGTTGGTGCTGCCGGATGCGGACCTTGATCTGGTTGCGGATCAGGCGATCAACTCCGGCTATGGGTCGGCGGGTGAGCGTTGCATGGCTCAGTCGGTTGTGCTGGCGGTGGAGCCGGTCGCGGATGAGCTCATTGCGAAGATCTCGGAGCGCATGGCGAAGCTGAAGGTCGGTGACGGTCGTGAGAATCCGGATATGGGTCCTTTGGTGACGGCGCAGCACCGTGACCGTGTGCGCGGTTACATCGACATTGCGGAAGAGGACGGTGCGGACATCGTCGTCGACGGTCGGGGTTTCACTGTCGATGGTGCTGAGGACGGGTTCTGGCTGGGACCGACGCTGATTGACAACATTCCGCTGTCGTCGAAGGCGTACTCGGAGGAGATCTTCGGACCGGTGCTTTCGGTTGTGCGGATTCAGACGTTCCAGGAGGGCATGGATCTGATCAACTCGGGCCAGTTCGGCAACGGCACGGCGATCTTCACGAACGACGGGGGAGCGGCTCGGCGCTTCCAGAACGAGGTGCAGGTCGGCATGATCGGAGTGAACGTTCCGATTCCTGTGCCGGTCGCGTACCACTCGTTCGGTGGATGGAAGCAGTCGCTGTTCGGCAGTGCGAAGGCGTACGGGGTGCAGGGTTTCGACTTCTTCACGCAGGAGAAGGCGATCACCTCGCGGTGGCTCGACCCGGCAACGCACGGCGGAATCAACCTCGGATTTCCCGAGAACGACTGACAGGCGAGCGAGCAGGCAAAGGAGCAGGCAGATGACGCAGTGGTTCTTCCGAAACGGAGAGCTCGCGGCAGACGGCTGGCAGAGCGTCGTGGACGCGAACCTCGACGGGTGGCAGCACACCGGACTGCGAGTCGCGCAGCTCGGCGACGGTGACGCTCGGTCGCTCGATGCGGGAAACATCGAGCGGCTGATCATTCCGCTGGCGGGGTCGTTCAGCGTCGCATACGTGATCGACGGTGAGAAGGATGTCGTTCGGCTGGAGGGCCGCTCGTCGGTCTTCGCCGGGCCGCCGGACGTCGCCTACCTTCCGGTGGGCTCCTCCGCCGAGATCACGGGCCGTGGACGCATCGCCGTCGCCGAGGCGCCGGCGACCGAGCGGCATCCTTTCGCCTACATTCCGAAGAGCGAAGTCCCCGTGGAACTTCGCGGCTCCGGACGCTCGAGTCGTCAGGTTCACAACTACGGCACGCCTGCCGCGCTCGCCGCCTCGAAGTTCATCGTGTGCGAGGTGATCACGCCGGCCGAGAACTGGTCATCGTTCCCCGCACACAAGCACGACGAGAACATTCCCGGCACTGAGTCGCGTCTCGAGGAGATCTACTACTTCGAGACCGCTGTGTCGCGTGGCCTCGACGCGCCGGCGGAGGCTGACCCGTTCGGACTCTTCGCGACGTACTCGTCGCGTGCCGGAGACATCGACATCAACACCATCGTGCGCACGGGCGACATCGCTCTCGTGCCGTACGGCTACCACGGACCTGCGGCGGCAGCTCCCGGCTACGACATGTACTACCTGAACGTCATGGCCGGACCCGACCCCGAGCGGGTGTGGAACATCACTGACGACCCCGCACACGGATGGGTGCGTGGCAGCTGGGAAGGGCAGGAGTTCGACTCCCGCCTTCCGTACTCAGAAGAAGGGCAGCAGCAATGACACGGCGGATGACGGTCGGTCAGGCACTCATCGAGTTCCTCGGACACCAGTGGACCGTTGACGGAGACCACCGGGAGCGCACGATAGCGGGCGCCTTCGGGATCTTCGGGCACGGCAACGTGGCTGGTCTCGGTCAGGCGATCGCGCAGGCGAACGCGCTCGACCCGGACCTCATGCCGTATCACCAGGCCCGCAACGAGCAGGCTATGGTGCATCAGGCGGTCGGATACGCGCGCATGCACCGGCGTCGCGGAACGTTCGCGTGTGCGGCATCCGTCGGGCCTGGCGCAGCCAACATGCTCACGGGGGCAGCTCTCGCGACCTCGAACCGACTGCCCGCTCTGCTGCTGCCGAGCGACACGTTTGCGACGCGGGTCTCCGACCCCGTGCTGCAGCAGCTCGAGATGCCTCACGACACCTCGGTGCAGGTGACCGATGCGTTCCGGCCCCTGTCGAAGTTCTTCGACAGAGTCGACCGGCCAGAGCAGCTGTTCTCGATCGCGCTCGCCGCGATGCGTGTGCTGACCGATCCGGCGGAGACCGGGGCGGTGACGATCGCGCTTCCGGAGGACGTGCAGGCCGAGGTCGTCGATGTGCCTGACGAGTTTCTGCAGGATCGTGAATGGCACATTCGGCGTCCGCTTGCCGAGCGCGGACCGGTCGAGCGTGCTGCCGATGCCATTCGTGCGGCGAAGAACCCCATCATCGTCGCCGGGGGAGGCGTGCTGTATTCGGGGGCAGAGGACGAGCTGCGGCAGTTCGTGGAGGAGACCGGCATTCCGGTCGGAACCTCGCAGGCCGGCGGTGGGTCGCTCGTGTGGGATCACGCGCAGAATCTGGGGGGAATCGGAGCGACCGGTACCACGGCGGCGAATCGCATCGCGGCGGATGCGGACGTCGTGATCGGAATCGGCACGCGCTACAGCGACTTCACGACGGCGAGCCGCACGGTGTTCCAGAACCCGGGCGTCACGTTCGTCAATGTGAATGTCGCCTCGTTTGACGCGTACAAGCACGGAAGCCAGCTTCCGGTGATCGCGGATGCGCGTGAGGCAATCGTCAGTCTGCGGGAGTTGCTAGCCGGGCATCGTGTCTCGGAGGAGTTCGCGACTCGTGTGGCCGACGAGAAGAAGACGTGGGATGCCGCGGTGGACGACGCGTTCGCGCCCAGCGGTCTCGCCGAGCCGGGACAGCCGGAGATCATCGGTGCGGTGCAGTCTGCGAGTGCGCCGCGCGATGTGATCGTGCAAGCCGCCGGGTCGCTTCCAGGTGATCTGCACAAACTCTGGCGAGTGCGTGACGCGCTCGGCTATCACGTCGAGTACGCGTTCTCGTGCATGGGATACGAGATCGCTGGGGGACTGGGCGTTCGACGTGGAGCGGATGCTGCGGGCGAAAGCGACCGTGATGTCATCGTCATGGTCGGTGACGGCTCCTACCTCATGCTGCACACTGAACTCGTCACAGCGGTTGCCGAGGGGCTCAAGATCATCGTGATCATCGTGCAGAACCACGGGTATGCGTCGATCGGCCACCTGTCGGAGACGACGGGCTCGGAGCGCTTCGGCACGAAATACCGGACGCTCGACGAGAAGACTCGCAACTTCCAGGGGGACGAGACACTGCCGATCGACCTTGCGGCGAATGCTCGAAGCTACGGTCTCGATGTGATCGAGGTCGAGCCCTCGGCATCCGCTGTCAACGATCTCAGTGCTGCCATCGCTACGGCGAAGGCATCCGACCGTTCGACCGTGATTCACATCAACTCAAACCCGCTCATCTATGCGCCGGATGGCGAGGGTTGGTGGGACGTGCCGGTCGCTCCGGTCTCTGAGCTGGAGTCCACGCAGAAGGCATACGACGAGTACCTCGTCGACAAGGCTCGGCAGAAGCCTCTGCTCGGCTGAGCGTCGACACCCAGTCACACCGATACTCAGCCACACCGACACCCAGTCACACCGATACTCAGTCACACGACACACCGACATAACGCAGACACGCAACCAAACGTCAGAGAGGACGACATTCACATGTCGAACGGAATTCGCATCGGCACAGCCCCCGACTCGTGGGGCGTCTGGTTTCCCGATGACCCGGGTCAGGTTCCGTGGGAGCGGTTCTTGGACGAGGTCGTCGAGGCGGGCTACACGTGGATCGAACTCGGACCGTACGGCTACCTTCCGACCGATCCGAGCCAACTGGAGGACGAACTCGGGAAGCGCGGGCTGAAGCTCTCGGCGGGAACGGTCTTCACGGGCTTCCACAAGGGGGACGACCAGTGGAAGCGGGCGTGGGATCAGGCGCTCGCCGTCGCAGGGCTCGCGTCGAAGCTCGGCGCAGAGCACCTCGTCGTGATTCCCGATCTGTGGCGAAGTGACGCCACGGGTGAGGCACTTGAGCCTCGCACACTCGACGCCGAACAGTGGACGAAGCTCGCGGCCGGTCACGACCGGCTCGGCAAAGCGCTGCTCGAGGAGTTCGGCATGAAGCAGCAGTTCCACTCGCACGCTGACAGCCACATCGGAACCTATCGGGAAGTCGAGCGATTCCTCACCGAGACCGACGAGCGCTACACGAACCTCTGCCTCGACACGGGCCACTTCGCCTACTACGGCGGAGACAACCTGCGTCTCATCGACGAGCATCCATCACGTGTCGGGTATCTGCATCTGAAGCAGGTCGACGAGACGCAGCTGTTCGACGTGCTGAAGAACGACGTCTCGTTCAAGGATGCCGTCTCCGACGGAATCATGGTGGAGCCGCCGAACGGGGTTCCGCCCCTGGCGCCGATCATCGAGAAGGTCGCCGCACTCGATCCGAACATCTTCGGCATTGTCGAGCAGGACATGTACGGCTGTGCTGTCGATCACCCATTCCCCATCGCGCAGCGCACGCGTGAGCACATCTTCGCGTCCACCTCGGCTGCACGCATCGACTGATCAGCGCACACGATGGCAGCATCCACAGAACTTGCAAGGAGCACACTCATGACTCAGAACGACATTCGCGTCGCCGTCGTCGGCGCAGGAATGATGGGTGCCGACCACATCTCGCGCATCACAGACCGCATCAGCGGGGCAGTCGTCTCGGCAATCGTCGAACCGGATGCTGCGCGGGCAGAGGCCGCAGCGGCACACGCGCCAGGGGCGCAGACGTTCGCCTCGATCGAAGACGCGATCGAGGTGGGTGCGGCTGATGCGGTTCTCATCGCAACACCGGGGCAGTTCCACGAACCGGTGATCATGCCAGCGCTGGACGCTCGGCTTCCGATTCTGTGTGAGAAGCCGCTCACGCAGGAGCCGGAGTCGTCGCGTCGGGTTCTCGACGCAGAGCAGAAGCTCGACAGGCCCTACATTCAGGTGGGGTTCATGCGGCGCTTCGATCGTGAGTACGATCAGCTGCGCGATCTCGTGACATCGAAGGATGCCGGTGAACTCGTCATGCTTCGCTGTGTGCACCGAAACCCCAACGTGCCGGACGCCTATCACCAGGACATGCTGATCACGGACTCCGTCGTGCACGAGTTCGATGTCGCTCCTTGGCTTGCGGGCAGCGACGTGAAGACCGTCGAGGTGAAGTTTCCCCGACGCAACTCGCTCTCGCCCGAACGTCTGCGTGAGCCGATCCTTGTGATCATCGAGTTGGAGAATGGCGTTCTCGTCGATGTCGAGATGAATGTCAGCATCCAATTTGGCTATCAGGTTGCGACAGAAGCGGTGTTCGAGAAGGGTACGGCTCGAATCGGGCAGCCGAACGGGTTGCAGCGTTGGCAGGACGAGCGAGTGTTCCAGCGTGAGCACGCGAGTTTCACGACCCGATTTGCGGATGCGTACGACAGTGAGATCCAGCGGTGGATCGACGCCGTTCGCCGTGGTGACCTCATCGACGGTCCGAATGCGTGGGACGGCTACAAGGTCGCGCTTGCCTGCGAGGCCGGAGTGAAGGCGCTTCGTGAGGGAGGCATCGTCGAGATTCCACATGAAGAGCGGCCTGCGTTCTATGCGTGAGTGCGGCTCGCGGGAGGCGCACTGAGGGCGACCTGCCGCGAGCAGCCACGCAGTGCGACGAGTTCGCTTCAGCCGCTTTGCTTGAGCCGCGCGACGTGTCGCGGCATCCTCACCCCATCTGACTGACGAAACCTGACTGACGAAGGAGCATCATGGTCCGGATTGCACTTGACCCGACGCCTTATAACGAGACTGTGCACCTGCTCGACTTTCCTGATCTGGTCGCGCGGCTCGGCTACGAGTATCTGCAGCTGACGCCGAATCCGGACTTCGGGCGACATTTTCACTATCCGAAGGTGAACGACGGCATGATTGCCGAGCTCAAGAAGCGAGCGAGGGATGCCGGTGTGACGATCACCTCCATCCTGCCTGTGCAGCGGATCGCGTGGCCCGACGAGCCGCAGCGTGAGGCTGCTGTTCGAAACATGCGGCGCTACATCGAGGTCGCTTCGCAGCTCGAGGTGCCGATGGTGAACACTGAGTTCTCGGGTCGACCTGAGCGCGAGGAGGACTCCGAGGCGGGGTTCTATCGGTCGATGGAGCAGCTCGTGCCGGTGCTTGAGCGTGAAGGCATTACGCTGAACATCGACCCGCATCCGGACGACTTCGTTGAGGACGGTCTTGAGGCATGGCGGATCATCCGTGGGCTGAACACATCGCAGGTGGGATTTGTGTACGTCGCTTCGCACACGTTCCACTACGGGGATCGGGCGGTCACACTGCTGCCAGAGATCGGTGACAGTCTGGGTGCGGTGTACACGGCGGACAGCTTTGATCACAACCGGTCGCACGGTCTGCGGTACATCAGCAATCCGCCAGGCAACGCGGTCCGCATTCACCAGCATTCGGCAATCGGAGACGGCGACGTTGACTGGCAGGAACTCTTTGGAGTGCTTCAGCAGACCGGTTATCTCGACAGAGAGGACGCCCTCATCGTGTCGAACGTCTTCGGCGAGGACGAGCGTGCGGACGAGATCAGTGTCTACCAGCGTGAGAAGGTTCAGCAGCTCATTTCGGAGGCACGCGCATGACGAAGACGCTCGGTGTGGGGCTCATCAGTGTCGGCTGGATGGGCAGGCTGCACACGCGGTCCTACCGGGCGCTCGCGGAGCGGTATCCGGAACTCGATGTCGCTCCTCGTCTGGTGATCGCAGCGGATGCGGTCGCAGCCGCTGCCGAGCAGGCGGTGACGCAGCTCGGCTTCGAACGCAGTACGACCGATTACCGTGAGGTTCTCGCGGATCCGGATGTCGACGTGGTGTCGATCTGTGCGCCAAACTTCCTTCATCGTGAGTTTGCTGTTGCGGCCGCGAAGGCGGGAAAGCCGTTCTGGATCGAAAAGCCGATGGGACGGACTCTTGCTGAAAGTGAAGAGATCGCGCGGGCTGCAGCTGAGGCGGGTGTCGTCACAGCAGTGGGGTTCAACTACCGGAATGCGCCGGCAATCGCGCGTGCGCGTGAGATTGTGGCATCAGGGGAACTCGGAACGATCACGAATGTGCGTACGTCGTTCTTGGCTGACTACTCGTCGGACCCCGAGGGAGCGCTGACGTGGCGATTCGAGAAAGAGCGTGCGGGAACCGGAGTGCTCGGTGACTTGCTGTCGCACGGTTTCGATCTGGCCGAGTACATCGTGGGTGGCATCGATGCGGTCTCAGCGACGTCGGGGACGTACATTACTGAGCGTGCCAAGCCAACTGCTGCGAATGCGAGTCACTTCAGCAAGGCTTCGGGCGGCGAGATGAAGCCTGTCGAGAACGAAGACGTCGCTCTTGTGCTGGCGAAGTTCTCCAATGGGGCGATCGGGACGTTCGAGTCGAGTCGTATCGCAATCGGTCCGCGTGCTGAGTATGTCATCGAGGTGTATGGCACAGGCGGTTCGCTTCGGTGGGACTTCCAGCGTCTGAATGAACTGCAGGTCAGCCTTCGGAGTGACGTGAACTACGGTTACTCGACGCTGTACATGAGTCCCGGGATGGGCGAGTTCGGACGCTTCCAGCCTGGTGGCGGCACAAGTATGGGCTTTGATGACCTGAAGGCAATCGAGGCTGCACTATTTGTGCAGTCAGTTCTGACGGGGGAGCAGTTGGCACCGTCTGTTCAGGACGGTGTCGAGGCAGCCCGAATTGCGGATGCTGCTGAGCGTTCTGCGGCATCCGGTGAATGGATCTCTATCCCACGCTAAAGTCCGGGCGCAGTTCCTCCTGGAAAGGGAATCGAACGGGCAGCGCTCTCTGGGCCTGGTTCGGAGCGGCTAAAGCCAGGCTCACAGTGATGATGTGGTCGCCGTGAAACAGCAGCCTCCAGTTGAGACATACGCCACTCAATGTCGGCAGAAGCTAAAAGTCACCTGCTTCTGACAGCAGTATCCAGTTGAGAGACAAGCGTCACTCAGAACTTCGGGTGTTCTGGGTACTCGGGTATCGGCGTCGTTCGCAGCTCTCCTGCTTTTGCCTTTCGCGGTCCTCGCTTTCGTGTTCCACGACCGTCGGGAGTCTTGCTCTCATCCTCGGTGGAAACGAACTGGACGTTACTGGGCTGTGGGACCGCATACGAGCGGCCGAGCGGAGACGTCCAGACGATCTCGCCGTTCTCGACGTGGATCTTCCATCTCGTGTTGTGCTTCAGCATGTGGTGGCCTTCGCAGAGGGCCGCCACATTGGAGAAGGAGGTTTCTCCACCGTGCTGCCAGTCGATCCGGTGATCCAAGTCACAGATGTTGGCCGGGGTGTTGCAGCCGATGCCCGTGCAGGTCTCGTCTCTGAGCTCAATCGCTCTCTTGAGGTCTGCCGGAACACTGTAGCTGTCACGGCCCACCGAGAGGACCGCCCCGGTCTCCGGGTGCGTCAGCAGACGAGTGAACGACGGGGCTTGGGACGCAAGATGGCGGGCAGTCTCTGGGGTGATCGGACCGTACCCATCCAGTGTTCCTGGCGTGTCCTCGTGACCGAGAAGAGTCATGACGGGAACCGTGACGTGCACAGTCGGCCGAATGTGGCTGAGACGGTCAGCTCCGCGTCCCTCTGCATCGACACCGGGCGCCTGATCCGCAGTGAAGCCGAGCAGAACAGCATCGATGAGGGCATCCGTCTCGATCTGAGTCTGTGTTCGTCTGTCGCCCGCAGCCTTCAACGCTCTCGCAGTGTTCTTTGCAGCATTGCAGACGCTCTGCAGAACCACTGCCGAGCCGAAGATGTGCAGATGGGCCATTCCGTCTGCTTCTCCCGTGCATTCCACGTAGCGCTCTTCTTCTGCCGTTCTCGTGCGCTCCTCAATGGTCTCTGGAAACATGCTCTCGCGCGCTCTCACAGTTGCGGCACGAAACTGTGATGGCGACATGCGGAGGGCTTTTTCCAGCACTTTCTCCTCAAGCTCAGCTGACTCGTTCGTGGTCAGCCCAGCGGACTGCTTGATCATCGTGTGCGCGTGCCTGAGCGAGATCGCTCCGGATGTCAGGGCATCCAGAGTGGCGGGAAGTTTCTCGTGCAGTGTCTCAGCATTGTGCATGAAGGTGATCGCCTGCCCTTTCGTCACGCGGATCGCAGCGCCGATCTCCTGAGCGAGCGAGGAACGGACCCATTCCTCCTGCTCATTGGTCAGATCTCCACGAGTTGTGCCCTCGGAGAGCGCGACGAAGATATCGGGATGCTCCAACGCGGTCTGGAGCATCTCATAGACGTGTCGAAGTCGACCTGCCTCACGCACAGCAACCGCACGAGTATCGTCAACGATGCCGTCAAGATGCGTCAGCAGTTCTTTCGCAGCAACCTCGGCCGGCGAGCCACCGAGTGCGTCAGAGGCAGAAGCATCGGCATCGGCAAGCTCGGAACCCTCCGCAGATTGCGTGCTGTCCGAAGGTTCTACACCGTTCGCAGACTCCGTCCCGTCCGGAGGCCCTGTGCGGTCGCGCTTTCCAACGGCCCCGTCAGCTCGTGCCGGATCGTCACTGTCAGGCGTCTCGTTCACGATGTCATCATTCGAACGTCGGTCCACTGGACCGTGAGTGGCATCGTCGAAAAACTCGTCCGACCGCTGTTCTCCTGAAGGCTCCGCAGGCCACCAATCTCCCGCATCCGGCGGTGGTTCTCTGAAATCATCCATGTATAGATTTCACCACATACCACCGACATATATTCGAGAGACCAGTCGAATGTGGATAACTGAATATCGAATACATCTACGAATGATCCGCGGCGAAATTACCACTAATTCTGCCTGTGGCAGAAGTAACACCTTGCGGAACAGCGTGTAGGTTAGGCTAACCTTTGCATCGGAAGAGCTCTTCTCCGACCACATCACTTCCTGAAAACGCAAAGGACACCATGGCACACTCACGCCTTCGCGCGGTAGCCCTCATCGGTGCCGCCGCTCTCGCACTGACTGCCTGCAGCGCTCAGACTTCTGACGCGGCCTCCGACGCAGCAGACGAAGCCAAGACGGTTACTGTCGAAGACAACAACGGCACCCAGACGATTCCGTCGCCACCCAAATCTGTTGTCGCGACCGACAACCGCACGTTCGAAACGCTCTCCTCGTGGGGGATCGAACTCAGCGCAGCCGCAGTGTCACTCATGCCCTCGACGATTCCCTACACCGAGGATGACTCGATCATCGATCTCGGAACGCACCGCGAGCCCGACCTCGAGGCCGTCGTCGCCGCAGACCCTGACCTGATCGTCAACGGACAGCGCTTCACTCAGTACCACGACGACTTCACCGAGCTCGTGCCCGATGCGACTGTTCTCGAGCTCGACCCGCGTGAGGGTGAGCCGTTCGACGAAGAGCTCAAGCGCCAGACGACCGTTCTCGGCGAGATCTTCGGCAAGCAGGACGAAGCGAAGAAGCTCAACGATGCACTGGATGCCGCTATCGAACGCGCTAAGGCGGCCTACGACTCGGCTGATTCGGTCATGGGCGTCATCACTTCCGGCGGCGAGATCGGCTACGTTGCACCCGGCAACGGTCGCACTCTCGGCCCGGTGTTCGACATTCTCGGTCTGACGCCTGCACTTGAGGTTGACGACGCCAGTGACGACCACCAGGGCGACGACATCTCCGTCGAGGCGATCGCCGACTCGAACCCTGACTGGATGCTCGTCATGGACCGCGACGCCGCTATCTCGGCAGATGACCCCGAGTACGAGCCGGCAAGCGACGTTCTCGAGTCGTCTGAAGCACTGGCCTCGGTCAACGCTGTGAAGAACGACAACATCGTCTACCTGCCTGCAGACACGTACACAAATGAAGGCATCCAGACGTACACCGAATTCTTCAACGCATTCGCCGATGCCCTGGAGGCAGCGAACTGATCTCCTCTGACCGCACACCGTCGGGTTCACAGATCCGGACGGTGCGCAGCCGGTCATCACATTCATGACACGCACCTCACCACCAGCATCCGCAGCTGACCGCCGGTCACGACGTCTCTTCGACGTCAAGCTGCTCATCGGCATCGCCGTCGTCGGTGCTCTCCTCGTCGTCTCACTCTTCACCGGGGTGTACGACGTGGTGGGCGCAGACGACGGCGCTGCCATGTTCGCCATCACCCGAGTTCCTCGCACAATCGCCCTGGTGCTCGCTGGCGCCGCGATGGCGATGTCGGGTCTCATCATGCAGCTGCTGACACAGAACCGCTTTGTCGAGCCGACGACCACCGGCACAACTGAGTGGGCCGGACTCGGTCTGCTCGCCGTGATGATCCTGCTGCCCCAAGCCGGCATTGCGACACGGATGCTGGGAGCCATCGTCGCCGCATTCGTCGGAACGATGATCTTCTTTCTGTTCCTCCGCAGAGTCTCCCTCCGGTCGTCCCTCATCGTTCCGATCGTCGGAATCATGCTCGGCGCCGTCGTCGGGTCGATCTCGACGTTTGTCGCTCTTCAGACCGACATGCTTCAGAACCTCGGCATCTGGTTCGCCGGAAGCTTCACCTCTGTGATGCGCGGTCAGTATGAGTTTCTGTGGATTGTTGCCATCGTCGGTGTGATCGTCTTCATCGTGGCCGACCGGTTCACGGTCGCGGGGCTGGGAGAGGAGATCTCCACAAACGTCGGCGTCAACTACAACCGTATTGTGCTGCTCGGCACCGGGCTGATTGCGATCGCAACTGGCGTCGTCACTGTCGTCGTCGGAAACTTGCCCTTCCTCGGGCTGATAGTTCCGAACATCGTCTCGATGATCCGCGGTGACGACCTGCGCAGCAACCTGCCGTGGGTGTGTCTCCTGGGCATCGCTATCGTGGTGGCCTGCGATCTCGTCGGACGCACGATCATCGCGCCATTCGAGGTTCCCGTCTCGCTGATCCTCGGCGTCGTCGGGGCAGTCGTCTTCATCGCACTGCTTCTGAGGCAGCGTCGTCATGGCTGACCGCATCATGATCGGAACGGACACCGGCTCTGGGCCTCGCACGACACCTCGTGTGAGTGCGGGCGCATTCCCAACGGCCCGCGCACGGCGCCGCTACGTCCTCGTCCTCGGCCTGCTGATCGTACTGGCACTGGTCTTCGCAGTCGGTCTGCTGGTCTGGGACAACCCTCTGCCCTTCGGCACCGACGGTTTCTGGCGCATCACCGAGCTGAGATCGACACGGATCGTCGTCATGGCGATCGTCGCTTTCTGCCAGGCGATCGCGACGGTCAGCTTCCAGACGGTCACGAACAACCGCATCATCACACCGTCGATCATGGGCTTCGAATCGCTGTACATCGCAGTCCAGACAGCAGCCGTCTACACACTCGGTGCCGCAGGCATCACGGCAGTCACCGGTGTGCCGCAGTTCGCTCTGCAGGTCGTCCTCATGGTGGGCCTCTCGCTGCTGCTCTACGGTTGGCTTCTCTCGGGCAAGTACGCAAACATGCAGGTCATGCTGCTGATCGGCATCATCCTCGGTGGGGGACTGGGCGCGATCTCGACGTTCATGCAGCGTCTGCTCTCGCCGAGCGAGTTCGACATTCTCACCGCACGACTCTTCGGCTCTGTCGCCAACGCTGATCCCGCCTATTTCCCTCTCGCAATCCCGCTCTGCGTCATCGCCGGGGGCGCACTCATCTTCCAGGCGAGGCGCCTCAACATCCTCGCTCTCGGTCGTGAGGCGACGATCAATCTCGGTATGAACCACCGGTTCGAGACGATGAAGACACTCTTCTTCGTCTCTGTGCTCATGGCGGTGTCTACGGCACTCGTGGGCCCCATGACGTTCCTCGGCTTCCTCGTCGCGACGCTCGCATACCAGTTCGCCGACACCTACGACCATCACTGCGTCTTCCCGGTCGCCGCTCTCACGGGCTTCGTCACGCTCGCTGGCGCATCGTTCATCATGAAGAACGTCTTCTATGCGCAGGGCGTGGTCTCGATCATCATCGAGATCGTCGGCGGCACCGTGTTCCTCATCGTCATCCTCAGAAAGGGCAGACTGTGATCTCGCTGACCAGCGTTCGCAAGAAGTATTCGGGCGAAGTCTCGATCGGCCCAGTCGATCTCGAGATCCCCGCGGGCGGGATCACGGCACTGGTCGGACCCAACGGTGCGGGAAAATCCACTCTGCTCACCATGATGGGGCGCCTGCTCGGTCTCGATGAGGGAACGATCGAGATCGCCGGATACGACGTGTCGAGCACGGCGTCGAAGGATCTCGCCAAGATCGTCTCGATTCTGAGGCAGGAGAACCACTTCATCACGCGCCTCACCGTGCGTCAGCTCGTCGGCTTCGGCCGTTTTCCGCACTCGCGCGGCCGCCTCACGGTCAAAGACGAGGCCGTCATCAGCGAGACGATCGACTTCCTCGAGCTGTCTGACCTTGAGAATCGCTATCTCGATGAGCTCTCCGGCGGCCAGCGTCAGCGCGCTTATGTCGCGATGGTGCTGGCACAGGACACCGAGTTCGTGCTGCTTGATGAACCTCTCAACAACCTCGACATGAAGCACTCCGTGCAGATGATGAGGCACCTGAAGGAAGCTGCGGCGGTGCTCGGCAGAACCATCGTCATCGTGCTGCACGACATCAACTTCGCGGGTCACTACGCGGACCACATATGTGCGGTCAAAGAGGGGCACGTCGTTGAGTTCGGCTCGCCGGATCAGATTCTCAACGACGACGTCCTCACTCGAGTCTTCGATACGCCAGTGCAGATCGTCGCGGGTCCGAACGGCCCACTCGCGGTCTACTACTGAGAAGCACAAGGGGTGCCGGCCAACGTGGTCGACACCCCAACTCTCTGCTATCAGTTTCGCAACTCGTGCTGGAGTGCCTCCAATTCGGCACCTCCTGACATCTGCTGGGCCAGCTCCTGAATCGTGATCTCGTCCTTCGTGTAGTCCCCAATGGTGCGCCCACGTTCGAGAAGCACGAAGTGGTCGCTCACCGGATATGCGTGATTAGGATTATGCGTGATAAAAATCACCCCGAGGCCGCGTTCTCGAGCTTGAACGATGTACCGCAGTACGACTCCGGATTGACGCACCCCGAGCGCTGACGTCGGTTCGTCGAGGATAAGCACACGGGCTCCGAAGTAGACTGCTCGCGCGATCGCGACAGACTGACGTTCACCTCCTGACATCGTCCCGATTGGTTGTTCCGGGTCACGCAAGAAGATGCCCATTTTCGCGAGCTCGTCCACGACGATCTGTCGCGCCTTCCTCGCCTGCAGGAAGCCGAATTTGTGTGGCTCTGAGCCGAGGAAGAAGTTCCGCCAGATCGGCATCAGAGGTGCAAGCGCCAGATCCTGGTACACCGTCGCAATGCCCAGATTGAGCGCCTGACGCGGCGAGGAGAGCCTCACAGCTTCTCCATCAACGAGATACTCGCCTGTATCGGGAGCGTGCACCCCTGAGAGCATCTTGATGAAAGTTGATTTGCCCGCACCGTTGTCACCCAGCACCGCAGTGACTGCGCCTGCTCGCACAGATGCGCTGACATCCTGCAATGCGCGTACCTGTCCGAATGACTTGCTGACGTTGCGCACTTCGAGAATCGGCGTCGTCATGACTTCACCGCCTTGGCTTTCTTGCTGAGGTAGAGGTTGATGAACACCGCGATCAGGAGGATCGCCCCGAGGAAGAACTTGAAGAACTCGCTCGGGAGACCAGCGATCGGCATCCCCTGTTGCACCATTCCGAAGATCAGCGCACCGATGGAGGCGCCGACGACCGACCCGGCACCTCCCGTGAGGAGGCAGCCACCGATCACCGCCACGATGATGAAGTAGAACTCCGCACCGATACCCGTTGTGACGGTGGCGGATGCATAGCGGATAACGGTCAGCTGTCCGACGACCCAGGCCGACACGGCTGTTCCCATGAACAGGCCCAGGCGCACCCGTGCCACTGGGACACCGACAGCCATCGCGCCCTCAGAGTTGCCGCCGACGGCCATGATCCAGTTTCCGACGCGCGAGCGATTCAGAATCAGGTAACCGATGATTGTCAGGCCAATCCACCAGATCAGCGACACCTGAAACCCTCCAGCAGACGAGCCGAAGATCAGTTTCGCCGAGTTGTACCCCGAGTAGCCGGAGATCCCGGAGACCGTGACCTGATTCGTCAGGTTCGTCGTCACCGCATAGTTCAAACCCCACAGCATGAACATGGTGCCCAGAGTGATGATGAAACTTGGCAGCTTCGTCTTATGCACGAGGACGCCATTGAACAGTCCGATCAGCAGAGCGAAGACCAGTGACGCGAGCATACCGAACCACACGTTGGTGTTGAGTTGGGTCACAACGAGCGCTGTCACAAGGCTTGTGGAGCCCATCATGACACCCGTGGAGAGGTCGAACTCTCCGCCGACCATGAGGAGAGCCACAGCGATCGCAACGATGCCAAGGTTCGCAGCTGGGTCGAGGAAGTTGCCGATACCGGCCCGCGAGGCGAATGCTGGTGCTGCGATCGAGAAGCCCGCGAAGATAATGATCGCGGCTGCCCCTGATCCGAACTCCGGCGACATGAAGAATCGGCGAACACTCCCGACCCTGATGTAGCGGTCATCCGGGGAACCGACGACGACGCTTCCGCCGGCGGTCTCATCTGTAACGGGTTCCGCCCGCATGCGTATTGGCTTGCGCGTTGATGCAGTCATTGTCAGCGCGTGCCCTTCGCAACCAGGTCGGCAACATCGTCGACGTTGTCCTGAGTGATGAATGCCGGACCCGTGAGTACAGGCTGCCCACCGCCCACGGTGTTGAGATTGTCGTGGTAGAGAACGAGCATCATGATCGGCAGGTATCCCTGCAGGTATTGCTGCTGGTCCACCGTGAACAGCACGTCTCCGTCTTTGATGGACTGGAGGACATTCTCATCGATGTCGAATGAGGCGAGCTGGGCGTCGCTTCCGGCATCCTTGATTCCGGCGAGCACAGCGGTCGTCACTGACGGGTTCAGGGAGAGAACACCGTCGATGCTTGTATCGCCGAGCAGCTTCGACTTGATTGTCGACTGGATTGCCTGGGGGTTGTTCAGATCGACTTGAATCTTCTCAAATGATCCATCGAAAGACTCCGCAGCACCGTCACAACGCTGCTCCAGGCCGATGTTTCCCGCTTCGTGAACGACGCACAGGAGTTTCGTCACGCCAGCTTCCTTCAGTTTCTCGCCTGCACCCTGACCGGCGACAGTCTCGGTCTGCCCGACGTGCCCGATCGCACCGAACTCGGTGGACTTGTCCGCACCGGAGTTGATAGTGACGAAGGGGACGTCCTGACTCGTCGCCTGTTCAAGGGCACTCTTAAGTGCATCCGGGTTCGCCATCGAGACGACCAGGCCATCGGGCTTTTTCGTCAGCGCGCTCTGAATGAGGGTGGCTTGCTTCGAGCCTTCCTGATCGCCAGTGACGGTGACTTTGACGCCGTACTGCTTGCCGGCATCCTCCGCGCCCTTCTTGACGACGTTCCAGAACGATCCGTCAGGGTCACCGTGGATGACAACGGAAAAGCTCAGGTCTCTGGCTTCTCCTGCGGGAGCGGCGGAATCTTCCTGTCCAGAGGTGTCTTTGCCGCCCGTCCCACACGAGGTGAGGACGAGAGCGGCTGCAGCGGCGACAGCCACGGCGGCTGCCTTCCATGACTTCTTCATTGTGGATACTCCTCTTACGCGACATTGCGCAGGTGCATATGTCCTGTCATTATGACTGTTTCGATGAGTCGAAACAAGGGGTCTGATGGTTCCTCACGAAAGGTGATGCTTTTGTGATGAATCCCGTCTCAGCTGTCGATGTCGATAGCCGAGTTTGACGAGTTCGCCCGGAGGGCGGCGTCCACCACACGCATCATGCGCGATGCGGCAGCGAAGTCTGTGTCCATGCGTCTGCCGTCACTGATGCAGCGGAGGAACTCTTGAATCTCGGCGACGAACGCTTCTGCATAGCCCGTGCCTACACCGGCACCGGGCATGGCGGCGACATCGGAGAAGTACGGATGCTGCGGGCCAGCGAACACCCGACGCGGACCATTCAATACTCCGTCGTCTGACGCTTCGAAGATATGGAACTCGCCCGCTGTAATCGATTCGAACTGAGCGTGCCCACGAGTTCCGAAGACCTCGATTCCGAGCGAGTTCGGCACGCCGTGCGCAATACGGCTGAGCTCGACGTGACCGACGGCGCCGTTCTGAAGCTCAAGTGTGAGAAGAGCGATGTCGTCATTCGTCACAGGACCGGTTTCAGTCGACGTGGATGCTCCGTGCCCGATCGCCCCTCGTGTCGGAAGCGGGCGCTCGCCGATCTCGGTGCGAAGTGTGCAGTTGAGCACACGAGTCACCTCCCCTGCGACGAACTGCAGAGTGTCGATGGCGTGTGCCCCGATGTCGAGCAGCGCGCCTCCTCCAGACTGCTCTTGCGAGTAACGCCACGAGAGCGCGCCCTGAGGATCTGCGGCGTAGTCGGCGTAGTACCAGGTGCGAACCGTGTGTACGTCGCCGATGCGTCCGTCGGCGACAGCTTGCTGGAGTGCGGCGAGAGCGGGCAGCCGACGAAATGAAAAGCCGACTCCGGTTGTTGCCGTCGATGCCGATGCCTGGGATTCCAAACGGGTCGACTCTGCAAGCGTGCGACCGATCGGTTTCTCCGCGAATACGTGCTTGCCAGAGGCGAGGACTCGAGGCAGCACATCGGAGTGCAGGAAATTCGGAAGTGCCACGCTGATGACATCGACATCTGAGCCGATCAGTTCATCGATGTCGCCGATGGCGTGCTCGAATCCATATCGTGCAGCTACCGATTCGGCTAGAGCGAGGTTCGGGTCTGCGATGGCCCGCAAGCGCACGGTCACGTCTGGCGCGGTCGCCATCATGGCGTTTCGGAATCCGAAAGCGTGTGCTTGACCGGCCATTCCAGCGCCAATGATTCCGATGGATAGGGGGCGATTCATGAGAGTCTCCTGGTTCTGGGTCAGCGAAACCGGACGAGGGTTCCGCAGGTTGCGATGTGCTCGCGTGTTCTACGGGCGATGGGTGCTGGAGTTGCGAAGCTGTCAACCGGGTACATGTCCTGCTCGACGATGGCGAAGAGGCCGGGGTTCGCAGTCGCAGCCGCTGCGAGTACGGGCCCGAAGTCCGGTGTACCGTGTGGCGGTTCGACCATTGCGCCGCGTTGAACCGCGGTGGCGAAGTCGAAGTCGTTCTTGAGGATGTCGGGGAGGATCTCTGGATTTACCTGTTTGAGATGCAGATAGCCGATCCGCTCCGGGAAGCGCTCGATGAGCGAGACGCAGTCGCCGTAGTAGTACGCGAAGTGTCCTGTGTCGAGACAGAGATTCAGGCTCTGGGGGTTTGTTCCCTCAAGCAAGCGGGTGATCTCCGCGTCTGTGCCGATAGCGCAGTCCGCGTGCGAGTGGAACTGTTGTCGGAGTCCGAACTCCTCCCAGAGCCGAGTGCCGAGGCTGTTGTGATTCTGGAGGAAGACCCGCCATTCTTCGGACGAGAACGTCCGATCGCCCACGACGTGCCCGCCTTCGTCTCGTCTCCAGAGCTCAGGTATGACGATGAGGTGCTCGGCGCCGAGTGCTCTGACGAGAGAAGCCACCTCGGACACTGCGATCCACGCATCATCGACGGCGGAGTGTGAACGATGGAGTGCTGTGAAGACCGTTCCACCGGACAGGCGGAGGTCATGTTCGGTGAGCTGATCATTGAGGCGGTCAGCGTCGGTATCGAGATAACCGTACGGTCCGAGTTCTGTCCATTGGTATCCCGACTCGCGCACCTCCCGAAGGTACTGCTCCGGCGATGGCTGCGCCGTGTCGACGGCGTTCCAGACACCCCACGAATCCGGGGCAATGCCGATCCGTGGCCTCGCCGCCGTGTTCTGCATAAGCATCATTGCTCGCTTTCATGTCAGTACATAGTGTGGGATAGACTAGAGCGCTCTAGATGCTACTGTCAAGACACTTACGGGAGGATGCCCTGAAGACTGTCACGATGGAGGATGTCGCTCGCGACGCGGGGGTCTCGCGAGCGCTCGTTTCGATTGCGTTTCGGGGCGTTTCTGGAGTCAGCGCAGCCACTCGTGAGAAGATTTTCGCTTCGGCAGATCGTCTGGGATACAGGCCGAATAGAATCGCCGCGTCCCTTGCAAGCAAAGCGCAGGACACACTGGGTGTCATGCTTCAGGATCTGAGAAACGACCTGTTCGCTGACATCTTCGACGGCATCCGCGACGAAGCGGACGCTGCAGGAAAGCATGTGGTTCTGACCGTCGGATCGGTAGATGGCACTCGAGATGAGGACGTCCTCGACACGCTCCTTCAATCGCGAGTGGACACCGTCATTGCTACAGGTCTCGTCCTTCCCGACAACGACGCCACCACGTTTGCGGAGAGGATTCCCGTTGTCAGTGTGGCGCGGAAAATCCCGGGTGTAGCCAGCGTGTACAGCGATAACGTCGCAGGCGCGACGATGGCGACTCGACACCTGATAGAACTCGGGCACCGGCGAATTGCATTTCTTGCGAACCCTCAGACCGATGGTTACCTTGGCCGCCGGCTGGGATATGACGACACAATGCGCGGTGCGGGACTCACCCCGCTCGTGATGCCGTCGTCGTACGCACGTGACGTAGCTGCACGCGACGCTGCGGCACTATTGAGGAGCGCCGATGCTCCCACGGCGGTTTTCGCGCACAATGATCAGGCCGCGCTGGGGGTGTTGGACGCTGCGTTCTCGTTGGGGATTTCCGTGCCACGAGAGCTTTCGGTGGTTGGATACGACAACAGCGCGATGAGTCGCGCCCCGGGCACAGCACTCACCACGGTCGACATCGACGGGCACGAGCTCGGTCGTCGCGCGGCATCCCTAGCTCTTCGCCAGCTCGAAGGTGACGTGAACGCGAGCGGTCGCAGCGTCGTGCGCATCCCAGAACTCATCGTGCGCGAGACGACGGCTGCACACGCCAGTTGAGGGCCAGGAGAATTGCCGACCGATTGTTTTCCTTGACGGAAAGGGTTGCCTTTAACTTGATCAGGAGATAATAATGTCATAACAAAGTCTGAACGCGATGCGGCGGGACAGCAGGATGCCGTCAGGGCCGTCACATCGGACAAGGGAGTCGTCCATGACAATGTCACACAGCCAGAGCAGTGAGAGCGGACCGAATCTGCCCCCGCTCACCGCGGGACCCTATCGCAAGCGACTCGGGCTCATCGCCCTCGTCGCCACATTCGGCGGACTTCTCTTCGGCTACGACACAGGCGTCATCAACGGCGCCCTGAACCCGATGACCGAAGAGCTCGGTCTCACCCCCTTCACCGAAGGCGTCGTCACCAGCTCGCTCGTCTTCGCCGCCGCCGTCGGTGCACTCGTCTGCGGCCGTGTCTCCGATGCGTGGGGTCGCCGCAAGACCATCCTGCTCCTCGCGATGTTCTTCTTCGTCGGCGCCATGGTCGTCGTCTTCACTCCGAACTACGAAGTTCTCGTCGGCGGCCGCATCCTTCTCGGACTCGCTGTAGGAGGAGCATCCACGGTCGTCCCCGTCTTCCTCGCAGAGATGGCGCCCTACGAGATCCGCGGTTCGATCGCGGGACGCAACGAGCTCGCAATCGTGATCGGTCAGCTCTCCGCCTTTGTGATCAATGCGATCATCGGCAACGTGTGGGGTCACATCGACCACGTCTGGCGCTTCATGTTCGCGATCTGCGCGATTCCCGCCGCCGCACTCTTCATCGGCATGCTCCGGATGCCTGAATCACCACGCTGGCTCGTCGAGAAGGGCCGCTTCGCCGAAGCGCTCGAGGTGCTCAAGACGGTGCGCCCGGCCGAGCGCGCTCAGGCAGAACTCGATGACGTTCAGTCACTCGCTGAAGAGGAGCGCGAGGCTCACACCGTCGGCATCCGTTCGATTCTGACCAACAAGTGGCTGTTCCGCACCCTGCTCGTCGGCATCGGACTCGGGATCGCCCAACAGCTGACCGGAATCAACTCGATCATGTACTACGGACAGATCGTTCTGATCGAGTCGGGCTTCGACAAGAGCGCCGCCCTGATCGCAAACATCGCCCCGGGTGTCATCGCCGTGATCGGAGGCATCATCGCACTCTGGATGATGGACCGGATCGACCGGCGCAAGACCTTCTTGATCGGACTGACGCTGACGACTATCAGTCACGTGCTCATCGGCTTCTCATCGATGATGCTGCCGCCCGGAAACCCACTGCGTCCCTACGTGATCCTGCTGCTCGTGGTGATCTTCGTCGGATCGATGCAGACCTTCCTGAACATCGCCGTCTGGGTGTACCTGTCGGAGATCTTCCCGCTGCACATGCGCGGCATCGGCATCGGAATCTCGGTGCTCATGCTCTGGATCACCAATGGATTCCTGTCGCTGTACTTCCCATCACTCGTGGCCGGAGTCGGGATCACTGGGACGTTCTTCCTCTTCGCGGGAGTTGGAGTGCTCGCACTGATCTTCGTGGCCACCCAGGTGCCCGAGACTCGCGGGCGCACCCTCGAGGCGGTCGAAGAGGGTGTCACCACGGGCGCGCTCTACACCATTCGCAGCAAGCGCTGAGCGAACGCAGTCCGGTGCCGTCAGCGAGACGGTGCCGGACCGCTCGACTGACGCACCACGAGAGCCGGCGGCACGAGAATCTCGGCCGCCGGCTCCGTCGTGCCCGCAATGGCACCGAGCAGGGCCATCGCCGCCTCCCGACCGACATCGTGCCCACGGTCATCCACCGTCGTCAGCGAGACGATGTCGTACGAGGCAGGTGGAGAATCGTCATACCCCACGACAGATACATCGCGCGGGGCCTCCAGCCCACGTGAGTGCAGAGCGCCGAGAACGCCGATCGCCATGGTGTCGTTCGCTCCGATGATGGCCGTGGGGAGAGGATGCCGCTGCAGAACAGCCTCGGCGGCATCGTGCCCGTGATGTTCGGTCGTGCCGCCGGCGTCCGTGACTGTCGCCGCGAGTCCCGCAGCCGACATCGCCTGAGAGTAGCCTTCTGCGCGCCTTCGCGCTGCTTCACCCGAGCCGGTGATGAAGCAGATGTCACGATGCCCCAGCTCGAGGAGGTGCTCGGTCATGAGGCGGCCGCCTGTAACGTCGTCGTTCGCAACCGTGATGCCTGAGCCGTCGGTCTCTCGCCCCCCGACAATCACGTGAGGCGTGGTACCGAGACGATTGAGAAGGCCCGCAGGCTCTGCGGCGATGACGAGGCCATCGACGCGAAGAGACTGAAAGGCAGAGACCGCGTCGAGGTCTATGTGTGCGTTCAAGGGCAGGTCGGCGACGCTCAGCGAGTATCCGGTTCCTGCCAGGCCCTCCTTGAGGCCCTCGAGCAGCTCGACGAACCAGAGATTGCGGAAATCGTCGATCACGACGCCGATGCTCTTCGTGCGACTGCCCGCGAGGCCAGCGGCTAGCCGATTCGGCTGGTAGCCAAGCTCAGCGATCGCGCTCAGGACCGCCGCACGCTTCTCGTCGCTGACACGAGGGGAATCGCGCAAGACGAGCGAGACGAGCGACTTTGAGACGCCCGCTCGGCGAGCGACGTCGTAAATGGTGACGCGAGAGCTCAACAGCATCCTCCATAACTGTTTGACAGGACATTAGAACACGGGCTAGCGTGTTCGACGAAGCGTTATTGGAACGCTCCAATAGGTCCGACACTACCGGGTCGACCGAAGGTCTCAGACCGAAACCAGCTTTTTCAACGACGAGAATTGTGGAGGACAACATGTCGGACTCGCTCGGAGTCGCCGTCATCGGCGCAGGTATGGCCGGTCGCGCTCACG
This sequence comes from Paramicrobacterium salitolerans, assembly GCF_051513965.1. GTDB lineage: Bacteria > Actinomycetota > Actinomycetes > Actinomycetales > Microbacteriaceae > Paramicrobacterium. The sequence goes on along the minus strand of NZ_CP195847.1, from coordinate 3,016,078 downwards.
CGGCCGCCTATCGCTCGGCGTCGACAGTGTACGCATCGACTCTTCCGGAGATCCGCCTCGTGTCGATCGGCGACGTGAACCCTGCGTTCGGGGACGCTGCAGCACGTCGCTTCGGCTACGAGCGCACCGACCAGAGCTGGCAGGCGATCGCCGAAGCCGACGACATCGACGTCGTGAGCGTCGTCATCGCGAACCACCTGCACCGCGAAGTCGTGGAGGGTCTCCTCGCCGCAGGCAAGCACGTACTGTGCGAGAAGCCTCTGAGCGACACGATCGCAGATGCTGAGGCGATGGCGGCAGCTGCCCGCGAGGCATCCTCGATTGCGCGCATCGGATTCACGTTCCGCCGTGCGCCGGGCGTTGCCTTCGTGCGCGACCTCGTCCAGAGCGGAGAACTCGGCGAAGTGCTGCACTTCCGCGGACGCTACTGGGCGGACTACAGCTGCGACCCGATGGCACCCATCACCTGGCGATACAAGGGCCCGATGGGCTCGGGTGCGCTCGCCGACGTCGGAAGCCACCTCTCGTATATCGCAGAGTTCATCGCTGGTGAGGTCATCGAGGTGTCGGGCGGCCGCTTCAGTACCGTCATCGACAAGCGTCCGGTCCCTCTCGAAGCAACCGTCGGCCACGGTCACGTCGCCGTGAGCGACAGGTTTGAGCCCGTCGAGAACGATGATTACGCCGCGTTCACCGCGGGCTTCGCGAACGGCGCCTCGGGGAGCATCGAGGTGTCGCGCGTTGCGGCGGGGCATCCTAACGGCCTGGCGTTTGAGATCTTCGGCACCAAAGGCTCGGCATCGTGGGATCAGGAGCGCCCGAGCGAGGTGTCGCTCTTCACCGCCGACGGAGACCCGACCCATCGCGGTGCGCGACAGGTCATTCTCGGACCGAGCCACCCGTACATCGCGGGCGGCTACCCCATGGATGCCCCAGGAATCGGCGTCGGGCAGAACGACGGATTCGTCTTCCAGGCGCGGTCATTCCTCGAAGAGGTGGCCGGAGTCCCAGAGGACCAGTCGCTACCGCGCTGCGCGACGTTCCACGAGGGAATTCACAGCATGAGGATGCTCGAAGCAGTTGCTGAATCCGCCCGCAATGCCGGTGCCGCAGTCACTGTAGAGAAGGAGAGTGCACGATGAAGCTCGGCGTCTACAACGCGATTCTGCACGACCGCACACTGCCCGAAGCGCTCGAGGTCGTGTCGGGCCTCGGTCTGCAGGGAATTGAGATCAACACGGGCGGATTCCTGCCTGCCGTACACGTGCCTGGCATCGATGACGTGCTCACGAGTGACGCCGCGCGCGATGACTTCCTCGGGCAGTTCGAGGGCACGGGGGTGCAGATCGCCGGGCTCAACTGCAACGGAAACCCCTTGCATCCGAAGTCTGCGATCGGGGACGCACACGCGGAGGACGTGAGGCGAAGCATCCGTCTGGCGCACCGTCTCGGCCAGAATCGTGTCGTGACCATGTCAGGCCTGCCCGCTGGGGAGCCCGGCGGTCGTCGACCGAACTGGATCGTCAATGCGTGGAACTCCGCGGCACTCGACGTGCTGGACTACCAGTGGGAGATCGCGACCGATTTCTGGCGCGAAATGGATCGTTACGCCGCCGATCATGGGGTGAAGGTCGCGCTCGAATTGCATCCGCAGAACCTCGTGTTCAACGCGGCTGACGTGCACAAGCTGATCGAACGGGCGGGGGGCGACGCATGTGGGCGTAGAGCTCGACGCGTCGCACCTGTTCTGGCAGCAGATGGATCCGGTGGCAATCGTGCGGCACCTCGGTGAGCTCGTCTTTCACGCGGCCGCGAAGGACGTGCGTGTGAACCCGGAGAACGCGGCGCTCTACGGCGTTCTCGACAACCAGTTCCGTCGTCTTGATCCAAGTGAGTTGCGCACGAATCTTGGCGGTGACGAGTGGGCGAACGAGTGGCCGAAGGATGCCGCGTGGGACTTCGTCGCTCTCGGCAAGGGCCATGACGTGGCGTACTGGACAGAGTTCTTGCGAGCTCTGCGCGACGTTGATCCGGAGATGTGGGTGAACATCGAGCACGAGGACGTGGAGCTTGGCCGTATTGAGGGCCTCGAAGTGGCCGCTGCCGTGCTGCACGAGGCGAATCGCGCTCTGGATCAGTAGCGTCGGGGGTGCGAACAGAACGAGTGATCCTGTCTCGCGGGGAGCCCCTGTGTTCGAATTGACGGCACCCTCGCCACACCATCACCCTGGCTGCGCTGGTTGACCAGCGACTCACCGACTGGCGACCCATCCCATCACGCGTGTGCCGGTTTGTCGTGTCTCCAGCGTGCGGGAGGTGAGACAAACCGGCACACGAGCGTGTGAGGGGGTTCCCTTTGTGGCCATTTCATGACAGGATGTTAGGACAAAGTAGGAGTCAGGGATGCTGGGTCGCCACCAGGCGCCACACACCGAGAAAGGGACCGCCCATGCCGCTCGTTCGCATCGACCTCAACGCCGGAAAAAGTCCGGAGCAGGTACGCGCCATCGCCGACGCGATCCACGAGGCGATCGTGGCCGAATACGGCATCCCTGAGCGCGACCGCTTTCAGATCGTCACGGAGCACACGCCCGGCCAGATCATCGCTCAAGACGCCGGCCTCGGCTTCGAGCGCACGGAGGGTGTTGTGATGATCCAGATCTTCACACAGGGCGGGCGAACGGATGCCGCGAAGCAGTCGCTCTACGCAGCCATCGCTGACCGTCTCGCCGCCGTCGGCGTCGAAGGCCACGACGTGTTTCTCGGCTACGTCGAGAACGGTCCGCAGGACTGGACGTTCGGGTTCGGCCGTGCACAGTACCTGACCGGCGAACTCGGCGTTCCGGACGCTTCATGACGGTCAAGATCGGACTCGTCGGCTTCGGCACAGGCGGACGCTGGTTCCACGCTCCGTACATCGCAGCATCCGCTGAGTGTGAACTCGTCGGCATCGTCACCCGCTCGCCTGAGCGACAGCGTCGTGCCCGCGAAGAATACCCCGACACGCAGATCTGCGGGTCACTGGCCGAACTCGTCGGCCTCGGAGCGGATGCCGTCGTCATCACGACCCCACCCGAAACCCGTCGCGATCTGGTTCTCGAGGCGATCGCTCTCGGTCTGCACGTCGTCGCTGACAAGCCGTTCGCACCGGATGCTCCGACCGGACGCCTCCTCACACACGAGGCGGAACGCACCGGCGTACTGCTCAACGTCTTTCACAATCGCCGCTTCGACACCGACATCGTCACGGCGCTCGATGTCATCGCGGGCGGCGAGCTCGGTCGTCTGCGGCGCCTCGAGCTGCGGTGTGATCAGGACGATCCTGCGTCGATCGACCCGGGTCCGAAGGGCGGTCTGCTGCGTGACCTCGGCAGCCACGTCGTCGACCAGGCGCTGCTCCTGCTCGGCGAACCTGTCGCGGTGACGGCACACCTCGAGTGGGCTGACATCGCGGAGCAGCGCACGAACGTCGGCTTCACAATCAGCATCCGCCATGCCTCAGGCGCCTTCTCGCATGTGTCCGCCTCAAAGGTCTATCGCCTGGTGTCACGCGAGCTGATGCTCCTCGGAGAGGCCGGCTCGTACCGCTCCGATTACAGCGACGTGCAGACAGAGGCGATCGTCGCGGGCAAGCGTCCAAACGAGAATCGCGACACGTGGGGCATCGAAAGCGACGAGCGCTGGGGCTCCCTGACAACCGCCGCTGGTGTGCGTCATGTGCCGTCGCTTCAGGGTGACTACACGCGCTACTACGACGAATTCGCACGCGCGATCACATCCGGTGGGGCGGGGCCGGTTCCGGCTGAGCAGGGGGTCACCGTGTTGACCGTGTTGGATGCCGCAGCCCGCAGCGACCGCGAACAGATCACGGTCGTGCTCTAGCTACGCGTCTTCCTGCCGGGCGAAGTGCTCCGCTTCGTGGAGCAGACCGAACGTGGCCTCCGCTCGCCGCACCTTGCGCGTCGAGTGCTGACACAGAACGTCGCTGAGAAAGCCGTAGTCCGCCGCGAGGCCGCGTGCGACGGCATCCTCGCGCTTCGATATCGCCGCCCACCAGTCGGCGATGTCGCCCCAACCGGGAGACGCCAGCGAACCGCCGAAGTTCTCGACCGACAGCGCCGCACACAGAATCGCAAAACGCAGCCTCTGCTCAAGCGGCCACTCCTCGAGCGTGCCGAGCACGAGACCCGCCGCAAACACGTCGCCCGCACCCGTCGCATCGAATGCTCGCACCGGAAGCCCCGGCACAGACGCCTCCTCCCCGGTGGTCGCATCGATCGCCATGGCACCCGCTGCCCCACGCGTGACTACGGCGAGCGGCACACGGTCGGCGAGCACCCGCAACGCCTCCTCCGGAGTCTCAGTCCGCGTGTACTTGCGGGCTTCGACGGAGTTCGGCAGAAATGCGTGGCACTTGTCGAGAGGCGCGAGCGTCGCGGCATCCCACCGTTCTGTCGGGTCCCACCCAGTGTCGGCAAAGACCTTCGTCCGTGAGGCATCGACCCCCTCCCACCAGGAGTCGCCATCGGGCTGCAGGTCGACCACGTAGGCACGCGCAGCGGGCAGGTCGCCGACCATCGTCGAGAAGCTCTCCGGCAGAGGATGCCCGTGCGTGATCATGCTGCGGTCGTCACCTGTTGCGACAGACACTGTCACGGCCGTGTGCCACCTGCTGAACATGCGCGACCTGCTGAGGTCGATCTGCTCCTGCCCACCCAGCAAACTCCACGCCCATTTTCCGTAGGCATCGTCGCCAAACCCGGTGCACAGACTTGTGGCGAGACCGAGTCGGGATGCCGCCAGCGCAAGGTTCGCGATGCCACCGGGCGCAGCCCCCATGCCGTCCGCCATCACCTCGGTCCCTGCTGCCATCGACGCACTGACGCCCGTGAAGATCACGTCGTAGAACAGCTGGCCGGCGAGAAAGAGGTCCGCAGGAGCACGACGCGTTCCGTCTGTCGGAGTGAATGAGGATGCCGCCATGAAGAGCTCCGTTGCCGTCCGAGTACCTGACGCTTGCTCAGAGGTTAGCATCGGGGTGAGGGGAGACCCATGAAGCTCACGATCATCGGCGGCGGCGGATTCCGCGTGCCCCAGATCTTCACCGCCATCAGTGACCCCACAGCACCCGCACGCGTCGACGAGCTGTGCCTGCACGACGTCTCCGCCGAGCGGCTGAGCGCGATCCGCGGCGTTCTCGATGCACTGGCCAAACGGTCCCCGCGCCCACCGCGCGTAACGTATACGACAGACATGGATGCCGCAGTGACAGCAGCGGACTTCGTGTTCTCTGCCATGCGAGTTGGCGGTCTCGAGGGGCGGATCGCCGATGAACGCGTCGCTCTCGACCTCGGTGTGCTCGGTCAGGAGACCGTCGGTCCCGGCGGTCTCTCCTACGCACTGCGCACACTGCCCGTCGCACGCGACCTCGCTCGCCGCATTGCCGCTCTCGCCCCGGATGCCTGGGTGATCAACTTCACGAACCCCGCCGGCATCGTCACGGAGGCAATGCGCACCGAGCTCGGCGACCGGGTCGTCGGCATCTGCGACACTCCGATCGGACTGATGCGGCGCGCGGTTCATGCGGCGGGCGGCGACGCGGCATCCGTCACCTTCGACTACGTCGGGTTGAACCATCTCGGATGGTTGCGCAGCATCACCGTCGACGGTGCCGAGCGCCTGCCCGACCTGCTCGCAGACGACACAGCGCTCGCCGGGATCGAAGAGGCGCGACTCATGGGCTTCGACTGGGTGCGCTCCCTCGGCGCTCTGCCCAACGAGTACCTCTTCTACTACTACTTCCAGCGGGAGGCGACAGCACGCATCCGCGAGAGCACGCAGACCCGCGGAGAGTTTCTGCTCGCCCAGCAGGCCGATTTCTACCGGGATGCCGCGGCGATGCCGGTGAGCGCCCTCGACGCGTGGGAGCGCACGAAGTTCGAGCGCGAGGCCAGCTACATGGCGGAGAGCCGCCCCGAGTCCGAGCGCACGAGCCGCGAGGCGAGCGACATCGAGGGCGGCGGTTATCAGGCCGTCGCCCTCGCACTCATGGCTGCGCTGACCGGCAGCGGAACGTCGACGATGATTCTGAACGTCGCCAACCGCGGTGCGATTCCGGAGCTGCCGCCGGACGCAGTCGTGGAACTTCCGTGCACCGTCGACGCCGACGGCATCCACCCCCATTCGGTCGCACCGGTGACCGGAGACATGCTGGGGCTCATGCAGTCGGTCAAGGCGGCCGAACAGCTCACCATCACAGCGTCAGCGAACAGGGATGCCGCTCTCGCGTGGCGCGCATTCGCGGTGCATCCTCTTGTCGACTCCGTCGCCACCGCGAAGCTGCTGCTCGAACGGTACCGGGAGGCGATTCCGGGCGTCGACGCCGCACTCCGCACCTGACGCGACGGTGCTCGTAGAATCGCCATATGAGAGACGTCGACGAACTGGACGAACGCCTGATCGCCGAACTGCGCCTCAACGGACGCGCCCCCGTGGCGACGCTCGCCCACCGCCTCGGCGTCACACGCGCGACCGTCAACAACCGCATCAACCGTCTCGTCGACGACGGCATCGTGCTGGGGTTCACCGTTCGCGTTCGTGAAGACGTCAGCACCGACGTCGTGCGGGCAGTCAGCCTCATTGAGGTGGAGGGCCGCACGACCGCCTACGTGATCGACAAGCTCCGCGGATTTCCCGAAGTGCACGCCCTGCACACTACGAACGGCGGATGGGATCTCGTCGCCGACCTGCGGACTGACAGCCTCGCCTCGTTCGACCGGCTTCTGGCGCGCATCCGCGGCGTCGAAGGCGTCATCAACAGCGAGACGAGTCTGCTGCTCAGCTCCGCACTCCGTTGATGGTGCTGATCGGCGTCCGCGGGTCGAGATGGATGCCGGCGAGCATGCAGCGCACCGAACCGCCGGCGAGCTCGATCGTGGGAACACCGAGCGGTACGATCTGACAGCTCTTCTCGATCACGGCGCGCTGCTCATCGGTGAGCGATGCCGCCGCCCGAGCTGACATCGCGAGGATGCGCCCATCGCGGCCCTGCAGTTCGATGGCGTTTCCGGCGAACTCGCGGATCTGCGACCGGCTCAGCTCGATGACGTCCCGACCGTGCGCCGTGAGGCGTTCGAGAAGCTGGTCGCGCCTCGCGGCATCCGCAATGAAGCCCAGTCCGATCATCGCGAAATCGGTGGCCACGCACATCAGCACGTTTGAGTGGTAGATCGGGTAGCCAGCTTCGTCGACGGCGTCGAACACCATGGGCTCATATCCGAAGTTGGTGCAGAACCGTTCAAGGGCGATCGGGTCAGCCCGGTTCGATCGCACCGTGTAGGCGATGCGACTCAGGTGGTCGAGCACCATTGCGCCGGTTCCCTCGAGAAACACGTCGTCGTACTCGAGGCCCGAATAGTCGATGACGTCCTGCACACGGTATTCGCGCTTGAGCATCTCGAGGATATCTTCGCGGCGCTCGCCCCGCCGACTCGGCGACTGCATCGGATACACGGCGACGTGCCCGCCCGAGTGCGTCGAGAACCAGTTGTTCGGAAACACCGCGTCGGCTCGGTCCTCCCGCTCGTCGTCGAAGAGGTGCACACGGACCCCGTGCCTTTCGAGGGCGGAAGCCACCTCGGTGACCTCCTTCCACGCGGCACGCGCGATCGCCTCAGCGTCTGCGGTCGGTGCAGGTTTCTGGAAGGTGTTGTCCGTTGCCGTTGCGGGGTTCGGCGTGAACCGGCTCGGTCGAATCAGCACCACCGCCGACGGTGCCTGAATGGACATGCGCATGGTTCTAGAGTGCCGGAACGGGGGCGTCAGAGCCCTGCGTGAAACCGAAGAGATCCTTCGGGTCGTCGGGGTCGGCGACGAGATCGATGTCGATGGAGAAGGCGGACGTATTCGTCTTGTCGTGCAGGTAGCGCAGCACAGAGAAGTCCTCGATCGCGAAGCCGACCGAGTCGAACACGGTGATCTGCTCATCGGAGGAGCGCCCGTCGGTCTGACCGGTCACCACACGCCACAGCTCGGTGACGGGGAAGTCCGCCTCAACCTGCTGGATCTCGCCCTCGATGCGGGTTTGCTCGGGGAACTCGACGAAAACATCGGCGCGTCGCAGGATCGCGGCATCCAACTCTGTCTTGCCGGGGCAGTCGCCACCGATTGCGTTCACGTGAACTCCCGGCCGCACCATGTCGTCGGTGAGCACGGTCGCGTTCGCCTTGTCGGCGGTGCAGGTCGTGATGATGTCAGCGCCCTCGACGGCGTCGTGGCCGCTCTCGACGATGTGCACGTCGAAGCCGAGCGGAGTGAGGTTGCGCGCAAGTTTGGCGGAGGCAGCGGGGTCCGTGTCGAAGACGCGAAGCGAACGGATGCCGAGGGCCTCACGAATCGCAATCGCTTGGAACTCCGACTGAGTGCCCGCGCCGATCATCGCCATGGTCGTGGAATCGCGACGGGCGAGATGCTGTGCAGCCATCGCCGAGGTCGCCGCCGTGCGGAGCGCGGTGAGCAGCGTCATCTCGGCAACGAGCAGCGGGTAGCCGCTTGCGACGTCGGAGAGCACGCCGAACGCCGTGACCGTCTGCAGACCGCGCTTGGGGTTCGACGGGTGTCCGTTGACGTATTTGAAGGCGTAGAGGTGACCATCGCTCGTCGGCATGAGCTCGATGACACCGATCGGGGAGTGGCTGGCCACACGAGCGGACTTGTCGAAGGACTCCCACCGACGGAAGTCCTCGGTGACATAGTCGTTCAGCTCACCGAGGATCGTCTCGAGCCCCGTCGACCGCACCCAGGTGATCGCGTTCTGAACACCGACGAAACGCACCATTCCACGCACTCCTTCTGCGGCGCCTCGCGGACGCCTCTGTTACTGCCTGCACCTCCACGTTAGGCGCAGCAGATGCTCAGCGACAAGAGAAGACTGTGAACATTTGAGGCAGGATGCTGTACAAATTGCGTACTGTCAGTGTGTGTTCTGTACAGGCGGTTCGTTGCACGCCGATCAGCGGTCGACGAGCGTGATCTCAAAAGAGTAGAGATCGGGGCGGTACAGGTGGCGCCCCAGCTCGATCGCCTTGCCGGAGTTGTCGAACGCGGTACGCGACATCGTGAGCACGGGGCCGCCCTTCGAGATGTCGAGAAGCTCCGCCTCGCGCTGATTCGCAGAGCGCGCGCCGATGCGCTGCTTCGCGACTCGCATCGTCACGCCACGCGTGCGGAGCATCTGGTAGAGGCCGTATCGCGAGAGGTCGTCGATGCTGAGGTCGAGGAAGTCCTGCGGCAGCACGTTGTCGAGAATTGCGAGAGGCACCCCGTCGGCAGAGCGGAGGCGGACGAGGTGCAGCACAGGACTGCCCGTCTCGACGCCGAGGAGCTCGGCCGTCTCGGCATCCGCTGTTCCCCTCTCACTCGAGAGCACGATCGTCTTCGGCGACTGATTCGATCGCTCGAGGTCATCATAAAGACTGGTCAGCTCAACATTGCGCGTGACGCGGCCGTGCACGACCTGAGTGCCGATGCCGCGGCGCCGCACAAGAAGGCCTTTGTCGACGAGCTCCTGAATGGCGCGACGGATCGTGGGACGCGAGAGCCCAAGCCTCTGTGCGAGAGCAACCTCGTTCTCGAGTCGCGACCCCGCGGGAAGCACGTCGTCGCGAATCGCGGCTTCGAGCCGCTGAGCGATCTGGTAGTAGAGGGGGACGGGGCCATTGCGGTCGAGATCGACGAAGACGCTCAGGGGGAGTGTCTTCTCTTCCAGCTGCGCCACGCGGCCACCTCCGTTGATATGCCGAGACTATGTTCAGACAATATATCGCTATTGCAAGGCATACCGCATGTCAGTGGCCGGAATGTCAGCCCTCGATCGAGAAATCGCTCTCGCCGTCGACCGGAACGACGTCGGTGACTTCGAAGCTGCGGACATTCGCCGAGTTCGGACCTGTGCGCAGCCAGCGCAGCATCTCGGTGACGGGCTCCTCGGCACCCTGTACGGCGGTCTCGACCGATCCGTCAGGACGATTGCGCACCCACCCGGTCACGCCGAGCTTCGCCGCCTCACGCTGTGCGGAGAAGCGGAACCCCACACCTTGAACGACTCCGGTCACCACGACGATCTTGCGCACCATGCTTCTATTGTGGTCTGCTCCGCTGGAGGACAACAGAGGGCGCCCCGCACGTTCGCCGTGAGCGTGCGCATGAGAGTGGCCGTCGTCAGGGCAGCGGGAAGACGTCCGCGCTTGCACGTTCCCAGTCCGCGCGCCACCTCTCAGGCGCGGCGTTCAGCAGCTCGCTCGGCCGCAGCCATTCGTAGAGCTCCGCATAGGACTGGCTCTCGTGCACGTCCACGTTGCGTCGCAGCATCCGCGGTGTCAGCTGCGAGGGGTGCGAGACGCCCATCGACGCCATGAGGCGCACAGCCTCGTCGACGGTCGCCCTCTGATAATTGGTGACGCGTGTGCTCTTCGAGTCGACGTCGAGTGCTCGTGCACGTCGCGGATTCTGGGTTGCGACACCCACGGGACAGCGGTCGGTGTGGCAGCGCTGCGCTTGAATGCATCCGACCGCCATCATCATCGCGCGAGCCGCGTTCGTGTAGTCGGCGCCCTGGATGAGGCGCTTGACAATGTCGTTTCCGGCCGCGATCTTGCCGCTTGCTCCGACACGGATGCGGTCGCGAAGACCGGTGCCGACGAGAGCGTTGTGCATGATCATGAGGCCCTGCGTCAGCGGCATCCCGACATGGTCTTCGAACTCGAGCGGCGCCGCACCCGTGCCGCCCTCAGAGCCGTCGACCACGATGAAATCGGGCGCCGTTCCGACCTCGATCATCGCCTTGCAGATCGCGAGCACCTCGACGCGCGAGCCGACGCACATCTTGAACCCGACGGGCTTGCCGCCTGAGAGCTCGCGCATCCGCGCGACGAACTCGATGAGTTCAGTCGGAGTGCTGAACACCTGGTGCCGAGCCGGACTGACGCACTTCTCACCGACGGGGACTCCACGTGCGTCCGCGATCTCCTGCGACACCTTCGCCGCAGGGAGCACACCGCCGATGCCGGGCTTCGCACCCTGACTGAGCTTGAGCGACACCGCTTTGACGCGGTCGTCCTGCGACTTCTCGGCGAACTGGTCCGGGTCGAAGCCGCCCTCCTTCGTGCGGGTGCCGAAGTAGCCCGTTCCGATCTCCCAGATGAGGTCGCCGCCGTTCTCGAGGTGATACGGAGAGATACCGCCCTCGCCCGTGACCTGGGCGAAGCCGCCGTCGCGAGCGCCGCGATTCATGGCGCGCACGGCGTTGGCCGAGAGCGCACCGAAGCTCATGGCAGAGACGTTCAGCAGCGATAGGGAGTACGGCTGCGAGCAGTCGGGGCCGCCGAGAGTGATGCGCGGCGGCTCGTCGGGCAGGGGCACGGGCGCGGCGGACTGCGTGAGCCACTCGTAGCCGTCGGCATTGACGTCGCGCTCGGTGCCGAAAGCCTGCTCACCGTGGATGCCCTTCGCACGCTCGTAGATGACGGAGCGCGTGTCACGGTCATACGGCCTGCCGTCCCAGTTGCGCTCGATGAAGTACTGCTGCAGTTCGGGGCGAAGCTCTTCGAGCAGATAGCGCATGTGCCCGATCACCGGGTAGTTGCGCAGAATCGAGTGCTTGCGCTGCGCGAGATCGTACGAGGCGAGCGCGGCGATGGCACCTGCTCCCGCTCCGACCACCGCCTTCAGCGCCCGAGATTTCTTTCCCATCTCACCTCCACGTGTGGGGTTGTGCCGCCATGCTACGCCCGGGTTACTATCACCGCGCTGTGCCCATGCCGACCGAGCGTGCCGCGAGCTCACTGCATGTGTCAGACTGCGCCGGTTAGCCTTGATGCGTGACCGTCGACAGCGCCCTGATCACCCGAGTTCTGACTCGGGACGAGTGGCGTGCGCGCGAAGCGGGGCACGAGCGCCGGGCTGATGCTTTCACCGCGGGTTGGCGCGCTCGCCGGAAGAGCGGCGAGCGGCATCCCATCGACGATTTTCTGTTCACCTACTACTCGTACAAGCCGAGCATTCTGCGGCGGTGGCACCCGGGCGCCGGGGTCGAACTCGAGGATGCCGGGGGAGCGCCCCGCTCGTCATGGAAGTGGTACGTCACCGGCAGCTCTCCCGAGTCGGTGCGCGTGGATGCTGCGGAGTATCTGCGCGTCAAACGGGCAGGTGTCGACGTGATTCGGCGGATTCTCGAGCGCACCGCCGCACGGCCAGGACAGTTCAGCTGCTTCGGTCTGCACGAGTGGGCGATGGTGTACCGGCAGGGTGAGCACCGGCATCCTGTTCCGCTTCGACTGGGGCAGGAGGGGACGGATGCTGTCGTCGACACGCACAGCGTTCAGTGCAGTCACTACGACGCGTTCCGCTTCTTTACCCCGAAGGCGGCGCCGCTCAATCGGCTGCAGCCGACGCGCGAATCGCAGCCGGAGCTTGAGCAGCCGGGGTGCCTGCATGCCGGAATGGATGTCTACAAGTGGGCGATCAAGTTGGGGCCGCTGGTTCCGGGCGAGGTGCTGCTCGATGCGTTCGAGCTGGCGCGTGACATCCGGTGGCTCGACATGGCTGCATCGCCGTATGACGTGAGCGGCTGGGGTGCTGAACCGGTTGCGATCGAGACTCCGGAGGGCAAAGCGGAGTACGTGCGGCAGCAACGCGGGTTTGCGGAGCGCTCAAACGCTCTGCGCCGTCGGGTGCTCGACGCGCTGGATGCGGCGGAGGCAGTCTAGCGGGTGACGGTGCGCAGCACCTCGTCCGGGATCTGCTTCATAGCCTCTCCGTGGATGTCGTTCTCCGCGAGGTAGTCGGTATGCGCACTGATGATCCGCTCGGTGAAGTTCCGTGCCCAGCGACCATTGCTGCGGTCCTGCTCCGGAAGAGCATCGTAGGCCGCCGTCGCAATCTCATCGAAGAGGCTCCTATCGAACACCCACTGCTGTGACAGTGCACGGGCGGCGATCTCGACGACCTCGGCTGTCGTGTAATCGGGAAACTCGATCTCGAACGGGATTCGCGATTTCAGCCCCGGGTCCGCCTCATAGAGCTGCCGCATCGGGTCCGTGTACCCGGCGAAGATCGCTACGAACCGGTGACGGTCGTCCTCAAGCCGCGGGATCATGGCCTGAATAACCTTCACGCCGAAATCGTTGCGCCCATTGGTGGAGTTCAGCTGGTGAGCCTCGTCGATGAACATCACACCGCCCATCGCCTCGTCGAAAGCGAGGTGGGTGTTCTTCTCAGTGTGGCCGATGTATTGGCCGACGAGTGACGTCGGCTTCGTCTGCTTGACCGTCGGGGAATCCAAGATTCCGAGCGCATGGAAGAGACCTGCGACGATCCGGGCGACGGTTGTCTTGCCGGTCCCGGGATTGCCCAGGAAGGCCATGTGGTAAGTGGGGCGCTTCGCCGAGCCGTCGTGCTCAAGCATGCGCTGCGCGACCTTCACCTGATTCACGACGGACCGCACCCAACGTTTCACGGGTTCGAGGCCGATCATGGCATCGAGCTCCGCCAGCAGCTCCTCCACCTTCGCGGCGCGATCGGCTGGATCGCCGCCGGCGAGAGCGTGCAGATCTGAGTCGAGAATCGTGGTGAGGTCTTCCCGCGTCGGATCCGGGATCGCGATGACCCGTTCGTCAAGCTTCGAGCGAAGATCCTGATTGAAATTGCGGATCCAACGGCCGTTGGCACCGCTCGCGCCTTGTGTGTACGCGGTGGCGACAATGCGCGTGTACAGCTCTTCGTTGACCGTATACTGCGCACGTCTCAGCTCGCGCAAACCGATCTGGGCGATCTCGTCCGCGGTGTAGTCCTCGAAGTCGAAACGATGCTTGATGCGGGAACGCATACCCTCGTTGACGCTGAGCAGCTCATGCATCTTGTCGGTGTAGCCGGCGAAGATCACCATGAGATCGTCGCGGTGATCCTCCATGAACGCGATGATTTCGGTGACCGCCTCTTCGGCGAAACCAGCCGAGTCCTGCGCAGCGAGCGAGTAGGCCTCATCGATGAAAAGCACGCCGCCGAGGGCGCTCTCCAGCACAGCCCGGGTTTTCTGCGCTGTGCCACCGATGTTCTCGCTGACGAGATCGGCACGCTTCGCCTCGACGTATTTCTCGCTGGCGATGACGCCCGCCTGATGCAGAGCCTTCCCCACAAGCCGGGCGACCGAGGTCTTTCCCGTCCCAGGATTGCCGAGGAACATGCTGTGCAACGTGAAACCGTCGTCGGCCGGGAGTCCCAGCTCGGCACGGCGCCGTCTGAGTGTGGCCGTGTTGATGAAGCTCTGAACCTTCTGCTTGACGTTCTCGAGGCCGATGAGTGAATTGAGCTCCGCGAGTGCGTCACCGTCTGGCGAGTTCGGTGCTGCGGTGCCGGCATCCGACGTGGTGTCGCCTGTGGTGGAGTGGCTGGACGCGGTTGCGTGTTCCACTTCGTGCACGGGAGTCAGCTCACCGTCCTCTGACACGGTGTACAGGTCATGAGCGACGTCGGCGAGGTCCAGATCGGCGTTGCCAACGCGGTGGACCGTGAGTGAGCTCGGAGCACCCCCACTGAGCATCCCGATCGTGAGTGAGCCGTTGTCGACGAGAGCGCAGGTCGTCTCACCTACCCCGGCGAGCTCCGGCACCGTCAGGCGGGAACCTTCGTACACCGTGAGTCCGTAGAAACCGCCGGTGTTCTCCCGGAGCGTGTGCCTATCGCTGACGGTGACGGCGGAGCCGCCGTCCGCGACAAGAGAGTAGGACGTGGAACCGTTGATCGTCGCCGTCGCCCCATCGGTCGCAGCGAAGAATCCCAGCTCGCATTCCGTGGCCGTGAGAGTGGCCGACGAGCCGGCGATCCTGACAGAGTTCTCGGCGTCACCCGGATCCGCGGTCACAGTGCAGTCGCGAAGTTCCACGCGGGCATCCTTCGCGTAGAGCGAGGGCACCTCCGTTTCGGGAAGCCTACCGAGGACGACGTTGTGGAGCGCAACGGCTCCGTCTTCCACTGTGACGTTGACGGCGTTTTGAGTGGTGACGGTGGGACGTATCGTCACATTGCGCACCGTGAGAGAACCCCCGGGAGTTGGGCCGAGAGTCCCGTGGATGACCGTTCGCTCGGAGCGACCCTGACCGACAAGGCTCGCATTCAGCAGCATGAAGTCGTTCTCGTACTCGCTGAGGTAGTAGTCCCCCTCCTCGAGGAGCACGGTGTCGCCGACGCTGAGCTGCGGGATGATCATGCTTTTGAATTCGTGCGCCTGCGCGAGGGGCCAGAGTACGACCTTCGGCGTAGACGTGCTCTCTGGCTCGGGCACAGGCTTCGCCGGGGCGTTTGCGTCACGCACCGTGACCTGGCCGTCGGGCGCATGTACCCGTGCGTCGTCTTCCGTCATGATCGTGAACGATCCGTCCCCGCCCTGTGCGACGGCGGTGATGCGGATCATGCTGTCGTTCGCGTAAGCCTCTGCATACTCGTCTCCGAGTCGCAATTGCGCGATCTCGAAGACAGACTGCCCGCTTGCGGTGAACAGGCGTTTTCCCGGAGGCGGCGTGATTGTCAACGTGCCGTATGCGTTGACTCTGGCGCTGCTCAGCAGTTCAAGCTGGTCTGCCGACGAATCGACGAGATCGGCGTGCCCGCCCTTTACCCAGACCCGGCCGAGCTGCGACGCTGTCGCATGTACTCGTGCGCCTTCTGCGACCTGCAACCCATGTAATTCAGGATCGTTCTGAATGATCACGTGGTCGAGAACGAGGGTGCCGTGCTCGTGCCAGATCGCAGGAAACTTCACGGCGGGATCACCGACGACAGTACAGCGTGTGAGGGTGGCGAAAGCGTCCGCCGCAGTGAACGCTACTGCGTTGTTGTACGGCAGGGATCGCAATTCAAGGTCGGTAAACCGGCAATGACCCGCTACCCGTGCCTTTCCCGTCACGACAACGGGTCCCGCCTCCGAGCCCTGCAGCGTCAGGCTGGACAGTATGAAATTGCCGATGTCGTGCTGGCCCGGGTCAAAGATGAGAACATCGCCCGGTGCTGCGCTCTGAATGGCGGAACTCGCATCCATCCGTCCCCAGCCGGTTCCGACCCAGATTGTCGCCATCGAGCCCCCCGCTCGCTTCTCGGCTCAGAGCCGGGACGTACCGCGGCTGCGCCTGCCTTAATGGTGAATTTCTCTGACGCGGGAAGAGCACCAGACCGCGTCACGCGGAACCCGTGTCTTCCCGTTTTCTCGCCCCCGGGCGAAGCACGACGACAGACTAGCATCGTGCCTGCCGAGAGGCTGAGGAGAAGACCAGAGGAAGTTTTGCTTTGCGCTACAAGTCGGGACGTGCGCTACAGGAATTTCTGTAGCGCAAACCCGAACAAATAGCGCGGGGGAGAGGATTGGGGCACAATCGAGGCACTGCAGCGTTGATGCAGAGCAGTGGTCAGACACAGTGAGGTGACTATGCCCGGTGATGCATTCATCTACGACGCCATCCGCACGCCACGTGGCAAGAATCGTGGCGGTTCCCTCCACAGCGTGAAACCTCTTGATCTGGTTACGGGACTGATCGGGGCGCTTCGCGAGCGGCATCCCACCCTCGACCCCGACCTGATCGACGACATCGTGCTCGGCGTCGTCTCACCGGTCGGCGAGCAGGGCGCCGACATCGCCCGCACTGCCGCACTCGCCTCGGGACTTCCGCAGACGGTGCCCGGCGTGCAGCTGAACCGGTTCTGCGCCTCGGGGCTCGAAGCGGTGAACGTCGCCGCGCAGAAGGTCGCATCGGGCTTCGAAGATCTCGTGCTCGCGGGAGGCGTCGAGTCGATGTCACGCGTTCCACTCGGCAGCGACGGCGGCGCGATCGGTCATGATCCGGCGACAGCATGGGACGCCGGCTTCGTGCCACAGGGCATCGGCGCAGACCTCATCGCGACGATCGACGGCGTCGACCGGACGCAGGTCGACGAGTACGCTGCCGAGTCGCAGCGCCGCGCCGAGGAGGCCTGGGCGGAGGGGCGGTACGGCCGATCCGTGGTTCCGGTCGTCGACATCAACGGACAGGTGCTGCTCGAGACCGACGAACACCGTCGCCCCGGCACAACGGCGGACATGCTCGCCGGGCTGCCGGCATCCTTCGCCCGCATCGGCGAGTTCGGGTTCGACGCCGTCGCCCTCTCGCGCTACCCCGAGGTGCCCCGCATCAACCACGTGCACACGGCGGGCAACTCGTCCGGCATCGTCGACGGAGCCGCACTCACGATCGTCGGCGGGCACGAGATCGGGGAGCGCCTCGGCTTGCGGCCCCGCGCCCGCGTCGTGCAGACCGCCGTCGTCGGCAGCGACCCCACGATCATGCTGACGGGGCCCGGCCCGGCGACACGCAAGGCGCTCACGAGGGCCGGGCTCGCGGCATCCGACATCGACCTGTTCGAGGTCAATGAGGCGTTCGCATCCGTCGTGATGCGGTGGATGCGTGAGACGGATGTGCCCCACGAGAAGGTCAATGTGAACGGCGGGGCGATCGCGCTCGGGCATCCTCTCGGTGCGACAGGGGCCATGCTGATCGCGACGCTTCTCGACGAACTCGAACGACGCGAGCTGCGCCGCGGACTCGTCACGCTGTGCGTCGGCTCGGGAATGGGAATCGCCACGATCATCGAGCGCGTGAGCTGACCGCGCCAGCGCGCCTGAGTGAACGGAGAAACGGATGACTGCAACGACGCAGACTGGGCAGGATGCCGCACGGCAGAGCGCCGTCACCCGAAGCGACGCCGACGGAATCGTGACACTGACGCTCGATGATCCGGTGGCGCCGGTCAACGTCATGAACGAGGCGTACATCGAGGGCATGCGCGCCGCGATCGACGGCATCGAAGTAGACAGGGATGCCGGCAAGGGCGCCGTTCGCGGAGTGATCGTCACCTCGGCGAAACGCTCCTTCTGCGCGGGCGGCGACCTGACGACTCTGCGCGCCTCCGACGCAGGACGTGCTGATGATGAGCTCGCGCGGCTCGACGGCATCAAACGGGACCTGCGCCGGCTGGAGCGCCTGGGGCTCCCCGTGGTCGCCGTGCTGAACGGGTCGGCGCTCGGCGGCGGCCTCGAACTGGCGCTCGCCTGTCACCGGCGCATCGCGATCGCGAACGAGCGGCTGCGCGTGGGCTTCCCCGAAGTCGGTCTCGGCCTGCTGCCCGGCGCTGGCGGTACTGTGCGATACACGCGCATGGTCGGCATCGAGCGCGCCCTGCGCGTGATTCTGCCCGCCGAGACGATGGATGCCGCCGCCGCCCTGGAAGCCGGACTGCTCGACGAGGTGGCGGGCGATGCTGCCGCTGCGACGGCATCCGCTCTCGCCTGGATCGACGCGAATCCCGAGCCCGTGAAGCCGTGGGATGCGAAGGGGTTCCGCATTCCGGGCGGCAACGGAAGCGACCCCCGCCTGGCGGGTGTTCTGCCGGGCTGGATCGCCACGGCACACGCGGAGGCCGGAACGCTGCCGGCGCCCCGGGCCGCGATGGCCGCGGTCGTCGAGGGGTCGCTCGTCGACGCGGACACGGCTTCGCAGATCGAGTCGCGGTACTTCGTGCACCTGTCGCACACTGCGGAGGCGCGCAACCTCATCGACGCGTTCTTCGATCGGCAGCGTGTCAGTGACGACACCGCGGACGCACGGGCAGATGTCAGCGCCGTGGTCGACGAGGCTGTGCTGTCCGAGGCGGTCGCCGCGGTTCGCGAGGGAGCTGACCCCGATGTCGTCGACCGCGCGGCTGTGTGCGCCGGCTGGCGTGGGGGCGTGCTGAAGCGCATCGACACTCGCGCGCTGGAGCCGAGCGAGTCGAGCTGGGTCGACGCGCCTTTTGCCGACCTGGTCGACAGGATGCTGTTCGCTCCCGCGCTCGCCGCAGCACGTGTGCAGGCCGCCGAGTCCGTCGGGGATGCCGAGGTGAACGTCGCCTCGATCGATGCGGGGTTCCCGGCGGCCACGGGAGGTGCGGCGCGGTTCCGCCAGAGGTACGCGGGTGGGGCGGAGGGCTTTGCGGCGCGGGCGGCGGCGCTCGCGGCATCCTATGGCCCTCGCTTTGCACCGTTGCCCAGTGCCACCTGACGTTGCCCAGTGCCACCTGACGTTGCCCAGCCACCTGACGTGCTTTACGCGGGTGGTCACTTCTTCTGGCTTAGCGCGGCAATGAGCAAAAGAAGTGACCAACCACGAGCAGTCACGCGTGGGACGCGCGTGAGAGTCGTGCTAGGCGACCTCTGGCCGTTTCTGCTTGAACGGCTCCGCCGGCTCGTTCTCGCCGTTCCAGACCGTGATGATTCCCCAGGCCACAGCCGCGATCGGCACCGAGAGAACGGCACCGATGATGCTGCCGAGAATCGTTCCGATCGTCAACGCGAGCAAGATCACGAGCGCATGAAGCTTCAGCGAACGACCCATCACAACCGGCTGCAGGAAGTTGCCCTCGAGCTGGTTGACGAGCACCACGATGCCGACGACGATGATCGCCGCAACCGGTCCATTGGTCACCAGGGCGACAAGAGCAGCGAGGATGCCGGCAAGCGTCGCACCGACAATGGGGATGAACGCCGTCAGGAACACGATCACAGCGAGCGGCAGCGCAAGCGGAACCTGCACAATCGCAAGACCGATGCCGATGCCGAGCGCATCAGCCGCTGCGACGATCGCTGTGCCTCGCGCATAGCCGCCGAGTGTCGAAACCGTCTTGTGACCGATGCGACGCGCACGCTCGTACTGTTCCCCCCGGAACGGCCGAAGCAGAAACTCCCAGATCGCCGGGCCGTCCTTCAGGAAGAAGAACAGCACAACGAACATCAGCACGAGACCGGTCAAGAAGCTCGCCGTCGCAGACACTCCCGCGAGCGCACCGGAGCCGAACTGCGCACTCGTCACGAAGTCGACCGCAGTGTCGCGGATCGAGTTGATCTGCTCCTGGTCGATCGTGAACGGCAGGTGCTGGAAGTACGTCTGCAGCTGCTTGATGCCGGTGTCCGCCGACTCGATCAGTTCATCCCACTGCGCACGCACCGTCCAGACGATGAGCCACACGACAGCGGAGATGATCGCAAACGACCCGACCAGAGCGATGAGCGTGCCCAACAGCGAAGGAACGCCATGGCGTCGCATGAACGACATCAGCGGGTTGAACGCCGATGCAAAGATGAGCGCGATAATCACCGGAATGAGTACGAGCGTCAGCTGCGTGAGCGCGAAGATCACGACCGTGACGACGGCGAGCACCGCGATGATCTGAACGCACCGCGTCGCGATGTGGCCGAAGCCGTCCGTCCAGAGGGTTCGTGCTGAGTGCTTCTCCTGAGGCTGAGGGGCGGCCGCTGGCCGGCCAAAGAGTCCCATCGGCGGCTACTTCAGCTTCTTCGCG
Organism: Paramicrobacterium salitolerans; assembly: GCF_051513965.1. Taxonomy (GTDB): domain Bacteria; phylum Actinomycetota; class Actinomycetes; order Actinomycetales; family Microbacteriaceae; genus Paramicrobacterium. The sequence goes on along the minus strand of NZ_CP195847.1, from coordinate 2,995,663 downwards.
AGCTGCTTGTCGATGCGCTTCGCCCGCTTGCGGGCCTCTTTGAGCGCAGGGCTCGACCACGCCTTCACGCGCTTCTTCGCATCATCGAACTCGCCACGCTCAGAGCGCACTCCGAGGCAGAAACCGAGACCCCCGATGATCACGGCGAAAAGAACTGTTCTGAACTTCATTGTGACCTCCCGTCTGGATATGAAACCGCTCTTAACTGGGTATCAGGTGGATGCCGCCCGAAAGACGGTGCTTTCGGCGTGGCGCACCGGGCACTGCTCCCCGTCGCCGGTGTGCCGTTTCGCCAGTACCCTTATGTTCTGACGGAGGGGTATCGGTGGCAAGCACGCGAATGTCGGCCGCAGCGCGCACGGCGATTCAGCGCTTCTCCGGCATGCTCTGGGGCATCGGCGGAATGCTCGCAATGGTGGTCGTCATCAGCAGCCTGATCGCCGGACCAGCGCCTGAGCGCGAGGCATCCTTCGACGGAGACCCCTGGGAGAACCCCGACGCCGGCACAGCACAGAAGGACGGCGACACGTGGAGCGGTGAGCCGGGAGAGGCGATTCAGCTCACGGGACTCGACGTGACGAAGCCGGTGCGCGTTGTGAGTGAGGATGGCTACACGAGGCTGGCCCTCACCGGTCCGTCTGGCGACACGGTGATCGAGGATGAGTACGGTGACGTTCCCTCCACGACCCTGCTGAGCTCGGAGTCGACGTACTTCGTGCCGCCCGCCGAAGACATCGCGCTGTGGCCGGAGGACGACGAGCCGTGGCGCATCACCGTCACGCAGCCCGACCTCAAGAAGCTGAGCGGCACGGTGAGCGGCATCGGCCCCGCCGCCCTGGTGTACCGCGGCGAGGCATCGAGTGCGCGCATCAGCCTCCGAAGCGAGTACACGATGTGGGTCGACCTCGTCACGAGCTTCCGCCCGGAGGCCGCCGTGGACGGCAAGGGCTCCATCGACCGCACGGTCGCGTGGCCAGACAGCGACATGGTGATCTTCGTGGTCGCGGGGCACGACCGCGGCGGTTGGTCGATCACTGTGAACGAGGATGCCGTCAGCACGCCGACCCCGACGGAGACGCCCGGTGAGGCCGCGGACGAGGAGACGAGCGGAGCATGAGCGCGTCGAGCGCTGCGCGTCGCAGCATCCGTCAATTCTCGATCTGGGTCTGGGTGATCGGAACGATCGCCGCGATGGGGCTCGCCTATGCGCAGACGCCGGCGCTCATGATGGACCTCGAGACCGGACGAATCGGCACGAACCCGCTTCGCGATCGCGCCTGGGACGAACAGAACCCGGTGCAGTTCACATCCGACGGCGGCACGTACTCGGGCGAGGGGAGCGGCTACGTGACGATTCCTGCTGAGGTCGACCCCTCGATCATCAGGTTCTCCGAGCTCGACGGATACGCCGACTTCTACATGACGGCATCCTCCCAGGTGCAGCGACCGGCCGGCGACCGGGAGAGGCCGCGCCGCATCGGGTCGGCGTACTCGCAGGACGACACCGTGGTCATGGTGCCGACCGGCTACGACACCGAACTGTGGGTTCAGGCGGCCGGCGCGTGGAGCTTCCGCCTCGACGCCATCGACACGACGATCATCACCGACACGTACTCGGGGTCGGGCAACGCGTACCTCCTGTATGAGGGTGAGGCGACATCGGCCCGGTTCGAGCATCGGGGAACCGGACTGTTCCGCGTCGAGGTCGCCGGAATCGGCACCGGCTTCGATCCGATCATGCAGACGGACGAGGCGAACGTCGTCGGCACGTGGGATTCATCGCCGAACGTCGTCCTCGTGATCACCGCTGACACGGGCGAGGGCGACTGGACAGTCACAATGGATGCCGGTGGAGCGGACTCCGACGACGCGACCACCGACGATGAAACGGAGACGATGTGAGCTTTTCCACCAACCTCGACGAGGCGTTCAAGGCGCGACTGCCGCTGCTCTACATCGAGTCGAGCGAAGAGGTGCGCGTCATCTCCGAGGTGATGCACGCCGCGGCATCCCAGCGCCATAAGCGCCCCGTATGGACGTGGTCGTCAGCCGTCGGACTCACCGGGCCGGACGGCAAGGTCGTCGCGAACACGACGAACCCGGTGCGCGCTCTCGACCACGCGGCGGGCGAAAAGGATGCCGGGGTCTTCGTGTTCTGCGACCTGCACGCGTACTTCGGCTCAGAGCATCGACCGGGAGAGCCCGCAGTGATCCGCAAAGTGCGCGAGACGGTGCTCGACTTCCGGCACGGCGAGTCGAGCCGCGTCATGATCGTGACCGCGCCGATCCGGGTGATTCCGCCTGAGCTCGACAAGCTCATCCACCTCATGGAGTTTCCACTGCCCGAGGCAGCCGAGGTTCGCGAGCTGCTCGACACGATGATCGTGAACAACTCGACCGGCGGCGGGCGGATCCAGATCAACGCAGACGACAGCGTGCGCGAGCGGCTCGTGCACGCGGCACTCGGTCTGACGATGGCGGAAGCGGAGAACGCGTTCGCCCGAGCGATGGTCAACGACGGTAGGCTCGGCGAGAAGGACATCTCGGTCGTGCTCGATGAGAAGCGCCAGACGGTGCGGAAGTCAGGGCTGCTCGAGTTCGTGGACCCGGGCATCGATCTGGACGACGTCGGCGGACTTGAGAACCTCAAGCGGTGGCTTGGCCGCCGCAATGGCGCGTGGATGGCACAGGCCCGGGAGTACGGACTGCCGAACCCGCGCGGTGTGCTCATCACTGGTGTGCCGGGGTGCGGCAAATCGATGACGGCGAAGGCGACAGCGGCATCCTGGAACCTGCCCCTGCTGCGACTCGACATCGGGCGCATCTTCTCGGGGCTGGTCGGCTCGAGCGAGCAGAACCTGCGCACAGCGATTCAGACCGCGGAGGCCGTGGCGCCGTGCATCCTCTGGGTCGACGAGATCGAGAAGGGCTTCTCAAATACGACCGGCAGCGGTGACTCGGGCACAAGTGCGCGCGTGTTCGGCACGTTCCTGACCTGGCTGCAGGAGAAGAAGCGGCCCGTCTTCGTCGTCGCGACCGCGAACAACATCGACTCGCTTCCGCCCGAGTTTCTGCGCAAGGGCCGCTTCGACGAGATCTTCTTCGTCGACCTGCCGACGGCACGTGAGCGCGAGGTCATCTGGCGTCTGCAGCTGGCGCTGAATGGCGCAGCGGGCAACGGACTCGCCGCGCTCGCCGAGGAGTCGGCTGTGATCGAACGACTCGTCGCCGTAAGCGAGAACTACTCGGGCGCAGAGATCGAGCAGGCCGTCATCGCCGCGCTCTATGCGGGGTACAGCCGGTCGCGCCCGGTCACGGCGGCAGACCTCGAGGAGGCCGTCACCTCGATGATTCCGCTGTCGGTGACACAGGCCGAGGAGGTTCAGATGATCAGAGACTGGGCCGAGCAGCGCGCTGTGCGGGCGACGGGCGCCGAGGACATGGCGCCGACGGAGGCCGCGCAGCGGGACGCATCCGACACTCCCTCACCGTCGCTGTCGTCGCACCGCGGCGGACGCACCGTGGACTACTGAGCGGACGAGTGAGGAGACCGACATGACGAAGAAGCTCATCGTTTCACTGAAGCCCGACGGCACGGTCGCCGCCGAGACAGTGGGCATGCACGGCTCTGAGTGCCTCGACTACATCGCAGAGCTCGAGAACTTGCTCGAGGCCGAGACCGTGACCTCGTCGTTCACCGACGATTACAACCGCATCGGCACCGGTCAGTCAAACGCCGAGACCAGCGCCGAGCAGGACTGGGACCGCACGTGAGCATGGTTTCAATCGCAGAGTCGGCTCCGGATGCCGCGGCGCTCGCGGTCGCGGAACGGAGCGGTCTTGGCGCTCACGAGCCGCCGAACCCCGACGCAGAGATGCTTCGGTGGTCGCGGTTTCTTGAGGCGACCGAGGCGGAGGGTCCCGGAGTGCGCGCTGCACTGTGGGTGCAGGGCTGCTCGGTGCGCTGCCCCGGATGCTTCAACCCGCACATGTGGGCGCCGCGCGGGGCGACGCTCGGAGACGCAGTCGCGCTGGGCAAGGACTGGGCGGCACAGGCCGCTGCCGCCGGCGCCGAGGGACTGACTCTGCTCGGCGGTGAGCCCTTCGACCAAGCGGATGCCGTGGCCGACGTGGCGGAGGCGTTTCGCGCGGCCGGACTCAGCGTGATGAGCTTCAGCGGCTACACGTTCGAGAGGCTGCAGTGCCTTGCCACGCGCCGCCGCGACGTAGCGCGTCTTCTCGAGGCGACCGATCTGCTGTGCGACGGGCCGTATCTCCGCGACTTCCCCGACGCGCGCCGCCCCTGGATCGGTTCGACCAATCAGGGGATCCGCGCCCTCACTCCGCGGTACGCCGACCGTGTGCGGGAGATCGACGCACACGGCGAACGCGACCGGCTCGAAGTTCGCATCGCCGCCGACGGCACCGTCGCCGTGAACGGCTGGGCTGACGAGGCATCCCTCGACGACCTGCTCTACGACCTCGGGGTGCGCGACGACGCTCCCGGTGCGCACCGTCACGGTCGTGCACACGAACGAAAGGAGACCGTCTCATGAGCGTCTCGCTGCTTTTGGTGCCGCTCGCGCTGGCCGTCACGGCGTCGGTCGGCGCCGTGGGGGCGACCGGGGCTGTCACGGCATCCCTCTCCAACCGGTCGGACGAGAAGGATGCCGCGCAGGCGACCGCCGGCGATGAAGTCACGGTGCGCACCCGCATGAAGAACCCGACGCTTCTCGGAGCCGCACTCGAAGACGTCGGCGCGCTCGATGTCGCCGTGTCTGGCGAGATGGTGCGTGCCACAGTCGATGGCGTCGACGTCATGATGAGCCTCACAGAACAGGGTGTCTGGAGCGCCCACTTCGCGGCGGACGACGGCCGCGATGTGGGGCAGGACGAGGCCGCCGAGCTGGTCGCGCGACTCGATGCGGCCTACGCGCTGCGGGTGCAGCAGGCGGTCGCGGAGCGTATTCGCACACGCGCCGATGCCGCCGGGTTCGACCTCGTCTCCGAGACGCGCGACGCTGACGACACCGTGACAATGGTGCTGAATGTGAAGGACTACGCGTAGACCCATGGCAGACGACAAACCGACGATCGGGTGGATGCTGGCGCGCAGCTCATGGCTCGTGCTGGCGTTTGTGCCGAACGGGTACACGACGTGGTTGGCCTTCGTGATCGTGGCGATCATGGCGCGCAAGGGCTCCTGGGCGGGGCTCAGCGTGCTGTTCGCGATCGGCGCGGTCATCGGCAACGTCGCCGCGGTTGGCGGGGCGGGGCAGCTCATCACTCTCGGGGTCTACATCGTCGGAGTCATGGTGGCGCTGTACGTCAACACGCAGTGGCTGACGCTGCTGTGGGAGCGCACGCTCGAGGGCGCGTCGGCGACCTCGAAGGAGTCGAGCTCGACCAGCGGCGCGGCGGCCGCCGGTCGGCGCAGCGCGGAGCAGTCGAAGCGCTCGGGCGAGGCACGTTCGGCATCGCGATCCAGGCCGTCGCGGTCACGTGCGTCACAACCGTCGCAGTCGTCGCAGCCGAGTGGTCGCACGGGCACGACGCGAGGGGCGAAGGATGCCGCAACAGCGACGACCGGCGAGGCCGCTCGCCTGCTCGGCGAGGTCGGCGGCGGCTCCGGAGACCTCTACGATTCAGCGGGGTCCGGTTCGTCGCCCGGAGGCGCTGCGGACGCGGCATCCTCTGACCCCATCGACGTCAACACGGCGTCGGCCCGCGAGCTGCAGAGCCTCCCCGGCATGTCACGCCGCACGGCGCGCGACATGGTGCGGGAGCGTGAGAGGAGCGGCGCGTTCTCGTCGATCGACGACTTCGCCGCACGTGCCAAGCTGCAGCCCCATGAGCTGGTGCGGCTGCGGACCGCAGCGACGTGCTCGCCACCGCCGCGCGGCCCTCGCTCGTTCGGGCGGCGCGTCGACTTCTGACGCCATCCGTTCGCGATTGACCGTGAGGCGCCGGTACTCGATCAGGCGCGTCAGAGTGTGACCGCGGTGACGCCGGCGGTTCGGCGGCAGACGTCGTCCCACGGGGTGGGTTCGATGCCGAATCGCTCACGTGCAGCGGAATCGTCGACGAGGTACGGCGCCCGCCACTGGTAGGCCAGCTCGTTGATCTCACGCATGAGCGGTGAGACGAGGGATGCCGCCGCCACGAGCGCCCGCGGCATGCTGCGAACCGGAACGGGCGCGATGCCGGCGGCGCGGAACACGTCGTTCAGGGCATCCTCCTGTGTCTTCGCCGGGTTGCTGGGTGTGAGCCAGACCCGGCCGTGGGCTCCGCTGTCGGCCGCGGCCGCCACGATCGTGCGAGCGACATCCTGCACATCTGTGAACGTGTGAGGCACATCCTTTCGGCCGAAGACCCACGCCGTCTTGCCCTTCGACGCAGCAGGGAGCTGCCGCGAGATGTGTCCGTTCTGCCCGATGCCGGGCCCGACGTAGTCGGAGGCGCGCACCTCGACCGCGCGGATGCGCCCAGCATCGTGCAGGCGCTTCGCGTCACGCCACATGCCGGCACGCAGACGCCCCTTGTGGTCGGTCGCGGCATCGGGAAGCTGCTCGTGCATCGGGCCGTCGACCGGGCCGTAGGCGTAGAGCGAACTTGTGATCGCGTAGACCGCTCCCGAACGCTCGGCCGCGGTGAGCAGCGAGCTGGCGAGCGGAGGCCACACGGTCTCCCACGCGGTGTAGTCGCGGGGATTGGCGCAGTTGTACAGCACATCGACCCCCTCGGCCGCGCGGCTGAGTGCGTCGGGGTCGGAGGCATCGAGCGCGATCGCGTCGACCCCGGGGATGGCGAGATCGGAGCCGCTCCGCGTCGCGACGGTGACGCGTCGCCCCTCGCGGGCGAGCTCGGCGGCGACATGCCGACCCACAGGGCCGGCGCCGATGATGAGGTGTCGTTCGGACATGAGGTTCCCTTCGTCAAAGTGAGAGCACTGCTCTCGGTTTGAGTGTGACACGCTCGAGGCGTTAAAACAAGAGCACTGCTCTCGAACGTTGCCACTGCTCTCGAAATGCGCAAGAGTGGGAGGGTGAGTGATGGCGAGAAAGTGCCAGGGCACGCGAAGACCGCGCGGCAGCGAGCACGTGAACAGATCACCGCTGAGATCATCGCGGCGGCACGGGCCCGACTGCGCGATGAGGGGCCCGCGCAGCTGTCACTCCGGGCGGTGGCCCGTGACGTCGGCATGGTGTCCTCGGCCGTCTACCGGTACGTGACGAGCCGTGACGATCTTCTGACGCTGCTGCTCATCGAGGCATACAACGAGCTCGGTGCCGTGGCAGAGCAGGCGGATGCCGAGGTCGATGACCGCGCCGATACGGCGGCGCGCTGGATGGCGGTGTGCCGCGCGATCCGGCGCTGGGCCCTCGAGCATCCTGGCGACTACGGGCTGCTGTATGGCACGCCCGTGCCCGGCTATGCCGCGCCCCGCACGACGATCGAGCCGGCGACCCGCGCGACGGTTGTCCTTGTGCGAATCGTGGCGGATGCCTATCGCGTCGACCCGTCGCGCGCTCCCGCGCCTCCCGCCCGCGGCGAGGGTACTTCTGAGGCCTCTGTCGCCGAGGCATCCTCCATCTCGAGCGCGCACGAATACCTCGCCCAGGCCGGTCTCGGCGATGCGTTCCCTGACGGATCTGACGGCGTGATGCGCCTGCTGATGGCGTGGTCGTCGATCTTCGGAACGCTCTCATTCGAGATGTTCGGTCACTTCGTCGGGTCGGTCGACGACAGCGCGGCATACTTCGACCAGGCGATGCGTCGCCTCGCGATCGACCTCGGTGTTGCCGACGCAGAGGACTCGGGCCGCAGCCCGCACGCGTCTGGGCGCAGGAATCTCCCGGTTTGACTGCGGCGCCCTGTGAAACCATGGAAGCGTGCATCACCTGGAGACCGATCGCCTGACACTGCGCTCGTGGACCCTCGGCGACGCCGACTTCGTCTTCGACATGTACTCGCGGCTCGAAGTGCGGCGATACATCGGGCACGCTCCCACGGTGATGCAGGAACGCGACGAGGCCGTCAGGCTACTCGAGCGGTGGAGTGAGCTGCAGCATCCTGTTCATCACGTCTGGGCGGTCGAGCGCACCGATGATGAGCAGCTGCTCGGAGCTCTGTTGCTGAAGTCGATTCCCGCCTCGGGCACGGGCGATGCGCCCTCCGGCGACACCGAGATCGGCTGGCACTTCCATCCGCGCGCCTGGGGCCACGGCTACGCGAGTGAGGCGGCTGCGCGCGTTCTCACGCATGCGTGGGATGCCGGTCTCGACCGCGTCGTCGCCGTGACGAACCCCGCGAACACGGCCTCGATGGCCGTCTGCCGACGCATCGGAATGACGCACCTCGGTCAGAGTGACGCCTATTACGACACCGTGTGCGAACTGTTCGAGGCACGGCGACCCTGACCGTGTCGGATGAGGTGCTCCGCGCATCTGCTCGGCAGGGCTGAGGTCTAGAACCTCAGGGACTCCTCGTCGCTGACCGACAGCGACAGAACGGCGGTCTCGATGCCCTCGTGTGACTCCAGCTCACGCTCGAGGCGACGAAGTTCGACGGCGACGTCGTTCTCGCTGTCGTTGCCGACCATGTCGACCTCGGCGACGAGAAACAGGCGCCCCGGACCGACGTACTCGAGGTGCAGATAGGTCACGCGCTCGATGTCGGGGTGGGCGAGCAGCTGCCGTCCGGCCTCTGCGCGGACGGAGCGCGATGATTCCGCGCCGACGAGGAACTGCCGGTTGCGGTCGATCAGAACGATGGCGACGACGCCCAGCAGCACGCCGATCGTGATGGATCCGACGGCATCCCACATCGCTTCGCCCGTGACCTGGTGCAGTGCGATGCTGCCGGCGGCGATGAGGATGCCGAGCAGTGCCGCCGCGTCTTCGGCGAAGACCGCGCGCAGCGTCGCGTCAGAGCTGCGCAGCACGAGCCGGATGGGCGAAGTGCGCGCTTCGCGGGCGCGACGCCGCACCTGCACCGTGGCCTGCGTGAACGAGATGCCCTCGAGAATGAACGCGGCACCGAGCACCAGGTAGGCGATGAGCGGCGATTCGACGGGTTCCGGGTTCGTGAGCTCCTGCACGCCGTGCATGACGGAGACGACGGCGCCGGCCGTGAAGATGCCGAACGCAGCGATGAGCGACCACACGTAGGCCTCACGCCCGTAACCCAGCGGATGACGTTTGTCCTTCGGCTTCGCGGAGCGCTTGTCGGCGACGATGAGGAACACCTCGTTGCCGGCATCCGCCCACGAATGCGCGGCCTCTGCGACCATCGAGGCCGACCCTGTGATGGCCGCAGCGATGGACTTCGCAAGGGCGACGAGCACGTTGGCGGCGAACGCGATGATGACGGTCATGGCACCCCCTCGTGCGAGAAAGGTTACGCCCGTCGGTTCGGCGGGTCACTCCGTGGACAGGTGCGACCCCGGTGTGGCACGGCCGACCGGCGGTAGGCGCGGCTTCAGACCTCGAGTTCGCGTGTCTCGTCCCAGGGCTGCGTCCAGCCGAGCTCGTCGAAGAGTCGCGAAAGCACGACGGCTGTGAAACCCCACAAGAGGGTGTTGGATGCCGCGAGCGTGAAGGCCGGCGCCCGGAACGTGCGTGTGCCGTAGTGCCGCACCGACGTGAGACGATTCGCTGGGTTCAGCAGATCTGCGACGGGAACGCGGAATACGTCGACGGTCTCCGCGTGATCGACAGCTGCGACGCGTGTGGGATGCCGCCACCAGCCGAGCACCGGTGTCACCATGTGGCGGCTCGCCGCGAGTGGCGCGATCGGCAGGGTTCCGAGCACGTCGACGCCCGCGGGGTCGAGTCCCGTCTCCTCTTCCGCTTCGCGGAGCGCAGCTGCGACGGCATCCTCATCGTCTGGCTCGAGCCGACCGCCCGGAAACGAGATCTGTCCCGGATGCGAACTGAGCGTGGCCGCTCTGCGCTGCAGCAGCACATCGAGGTCCGCCGAGATGGGGCCCTCGGGATCGAGTGCGGGAGCGTCGTCGAGCACTCCGAACAGCACCAGCACTGCGGCGGGACGTGCCTCGTCGTCGGCGACTGTCGGCAGAAAGCCGCGCTGCCAGTCGATCGAGCGTGAGCTGAGCCGCTCCAGCTGGTGGCGGGCGGGATGCTGCCCGCCGCTCTGCGTGTCGCGGCGTGTCGAGTCCCCTGCGTTCCGCTGACCGGAAGAACCTGTCATGTCCTCAGCCTATGCGCGAACCGGCCTTCGCCTCCTTGAACCGTGTGCCGCTTTGTGCGTTCTCCCGACCGGTCTTGAGCAGACAAAGTGGCACGCGGTCGCACGGGCAGCGGTCGCGCGGGCAGAGGTCCGGCCGATACGTGCTTGCCTCGGACAAGACGATCTTCGAGGGGTGGCGCACGCTCGGCCGCTGGCCCGTCTGGTACTTCGCGCCGTACATCATCGTCTGGGGCTTCATCTACGGAGCTACGGCCATGGCGACGACCGCGATGCCGCTCGCAGCGCTCTTTCCCGCGGTTCCGCTCAACGTGTTCGCTGTTGCGACGGGCATCCTCGGTCTTGTCTTGGTCTGGTTCAACCGCTACGCCGTCTTCGAGAAGATCACTGCGGTGCTCGTTGGCGTGATGTTCGTCATCATCGTGGGACTCGCGATCATCGCGGCTCCGAGCCTGCCGGGCCTGCTCGCGGGGCTCATCCCGACACTCCCGGAGGGCTCGGTGCTCTACACGCTCGCGATGTCGGGCGGTATCGGCGGAACGATCACACTCGTGGCCTACGGATACTGGCTGCGCGAGAAGGGCTGGTCGCACCCGTCGTGGATGCGTGTGATGCGCATCGACAACACCATGGCCTACGTCATGACGGGCATCTTCGTGGTTGCGATGTTCATCGTGGGGGCAACTGTCGTTGCCGAAGCGGGTGTCACGCTGAGCACTGATTCGAAGGGACTCCTTGAGCTGACCGATGTGCTGCAGGACAAGTACGGGGATGTCATCGGCGTTGCCTTCCTCGTCGGATTCTTCGCCGCGGCATTCTCATCGCTCATCGGGGTGTGGAACGGTGTCTCGCTCGTGTTCGCTGATTTCTGGGCGAACATGCGGGGCAAGAACAGTGAACATCCGGATGCTCGCGAGAACGGCAAGTACTTCAGGTTCTACGTGCTGTGGCTGACGTTTCCGCCGATGCTTCTGCTGCTGCTCGGCAAGCCCATCGCGCTCGTGATCGCGTATGGAGTGCTCGGTGCGCTGTTCCTGCCGTTCCTCGCGATCACACTGTTGCCGCTGCTGAACACTGACCGCGTGCCAACGCAGTGGCGCAACAAGTGGTACACGAACGTGGCGCTCGTCATCACGGCTGTTCTGTTCATTTGCCTGGCGATCTACAAGCTGGGGGACATCGTCATCGGGCTGTTCTGAGTTGCGCGCCTCGTCCCTCGCGCCGTGTGCCAGCGTCTCCCCCCTCGCGTCGTGTGCCACTTTGCGCGTTCTCCCGGCTGGTCTTGAGCAGAGAAAGTGGCGCGATCGAGGGTGCGGTCAGTTTTCGTGGAGATGCGCGCGCTCGCCGTCACGATCGAAGATTGAGACGATCTCGATTGGACCATCAGGTGCCGTGATCGCGTGCGGCACCATCGTCGAGAACTCTGCTGCTTCTCCCGCCGCGATCACATGCGTGTGATCTCCGAGCCGGAGCGTAGCGGTACCTGTGAGCACTGTGAACCAGTCGCTTCCCGGGTGCACCCGCGGCTCATCGCCCGGGTCGAACTCGGGAGTGATGCGCATCTTCACAACCGTGACGCCCTGGCTCTCTCGCGACAGGACCCATGTCGTCCGGCCAGGAGTCTCTTCCGGTTCCGGGCGAATCACCACATCGTCACCATCGGGGGGTTCCACGAGCGCGTCGAGCGAAGTTCCCAGCGCTCGCGCCAGCGTGACGAGCTGGTCGACGGCAATGCGGCGATGTCCGGTCTCGATGCGGCTGAGGGTTGAGGGGCTCATAAAGCAGCGGGCTGCGAGAGACTCGAGCGACCAGCCACGCGCAGTCCGGAGGCCGCGAATTCGGCGGCGAATCAGCACGTCGACATCCGGCTCGACATCATCTTGCTTCATAGGCAAAAGTGTATGCTGGAGAAGCATGACATGTCTACCATGAGTGCATGCTCGCACGCTTCATCTACCGGAGCCGCCGTGCGACTCTCAGGATGCGCATCAACGACACGCGCACCATGACCTCGAGGCTCTGGCCGGCTCCATCACGAAGGAGAAGATCATGACAAGCGATCCCACACCACATTCCACGACTGCGGACGCGGCATCCGCCGTCGACTCACGTGTCGATGTCGCCATCATTGGCGGAGGAGCCGCCGGGCTGAGCGCCGCCGTCGCGCTGTCGCGTTCGCTGCGATCCGTCGTCGTCATCGACGCGGGCGAGCCGCGCAACGCACCCTCATCCGGTGTGCACAATCTGCTCGGGCGCGAGGGCATCTCGCCACGCGACCTCATTGCTCAGGGGCGCGCCGAGGCAGAAGGCTATGGCGCACGGATGCTGTCAGACACAGTCACACACGTCCGACGTGACGGCGGCGATGTTGTGCTCGACCTCGCCGACGGCGATGAGCTGCGTGCTCGCCGCATCCTGTTGGCCACAGGCCTGCGTGATGAGCTGCCCGACGTGCCTGGTCTCGCCGACCTGTGGGGCACCCATGTGCTCCATTGCCCGTACTGTCACGGATGGGAGGTGCGCGGTCAGCGGATCGGTGTGCTCGGCACAACGGCTATGGCGATGCACCAGGTTCAGCTGTTCCGTCAGCTCAGTGAGCACATCACACTCTTCACCCACACGATGCCCGAATTGGCGGACGAGGACTGGGGCACTCTCGCGGCGCTCGGTGTGGAGGTAGTCACGGGCCGCGTCGCCGAGGTGCGGGCGAAGAACGGCGAGATTGACGCGGTCGTGCTCGACGACGGCCATGAGCTCGCGATTGATGCGCTGACGGTGGCGCCGCGCTTTGTCGCGAACGCTGGGCTCTACGAGCAGCTCGGAGGAACGCTGAGCGAGAACCCCATGGGTCTCTTCGTCGAGACGGACTTCGCGGGAAAGACCGACATAGATGGTGTCTGGGCTGCTGGGAACGTGAGTGAACTCGGCGCAGTCGTGGCGGCCGCAGCCGCGCAGGGCCTGATGGCCGGCGGCGCAATCAACGGTGATCTGGTGTTGGAAGAGACGCGTGCGGCGGTCGCTGCACGAGCGGCTTGAGCCGTTCGCAAAGCCGCAACGGTGTGTGCCACTTTGCGCGTTCTCCGCGGGTTGTTTGGGCAGACAAAGTGGCACACGGTCGATGGGGCGAGGAACGATGGGGCGCGGAGGCGAGGGGGAGGGGCGCAGTCAGCGGAGGCTGCGGAGCAAGGCCAAGAGTGCCATTCCGTAGGACTCCGCGGCGTCTTCACTCACGAAGGTCGCAGTATCGTCGCCCACCGTCACAGTGACCTTGTAGTCGATGGCTCTGCCGGCATCCTCACGCTCGAGCATCACGAACGCGGGCCCGAGCATGTCTCGCAACTGGTCTTCGCGGGGGAGCCACACGGCGTCTTCGAGCGCGACCGAGTCGAGCGCCCACTCGGTCGTGCCGTTGAAGCCGAGGATTGTGCCGGTGTCATAGGTGTGCGCTTCGATCGTCATGTCGCTGACGGTGAAGACGTCACCCTCGAACTCGGTGTTGGCTACCTGAAAGGCATCGCCGGAGACGGGAGTCCACCGCAGTCCGGCCTCGCGCAGTTGCTGGGCAAGCGGTGTGGAGATCATGTGGCCCAGTCTGGCATGCCGGTCATCGCGATCGAGCATCCTCAGATTCATGTTTGCTCTGCGCTGCGCATCTCGCTGCAGTTGTACTGCGCTACAGAATCGGGCTTGCGCTACAGGAATTTCTGTAGCGCAAACCCGAACAAATAGCGCGGTTGGGTGAGGAGGCGGGGCGGGGGAGAGGATGCCGTCAGCTACGCGGCGGTGACGGCGTCACGCGCGGCGACGAACGCATCGACGCAGCGCCGCACCTGTTCACTCGTGTGCGCGGCGGAGAGCTGCACACGAATGCGCGCCTTGCCCCGCGGCACGACAGGAAAGCTGAATGGCGTGACGTAGATGCCGTTCGCGTTCATGTGCGCAGCCATATCCACGGCGAGCTTCGCGTCGCCGAGCATCACAGGGATGATCGGGTGCTCACCCGGCACGAGATCGAAACCCGCCTCGGTCATAAGGGAGCGGAACTCGGCGGCGTTCTGCGAAAGCTGAGTGCGCAACTCTGCGGCATCCTCGACGAGATCGAGTGCGGCGAGGGTGCCCGCCACGACCGACGGCGCGAGTGAGTTCGAGAACAGGTACGGGCGCGAGCGCTGACGCAGCAGCCGCACAATCTCACCGCGGCCCGAGACGTATCCGCCGGAAGCCCCGCCAAGTGCCTTGCCGAACGTTCCCGTGTAGACGTCGACGCGCTCGCCGACCCCGCAGAGCTCGGGCGTTCCGCGGCCGTGCTCGCCGATGAACCCCGTCGCGTGCGAGTCGTCGACGATCACGAGCGCGTCGTACTTCTCCGCGAGATCGCAGATGCCTTCGAGTGGGGCAATGTGTCCGTCCATGGAGAACACGCCGTCGGTCACGATCGCACGGAACCGAGCATCGGATGCCGCCCGGAGCCGCCCCTCGAGGTCGGCGAGGTCGCGGTTGCGGTAGCGCATCCGCCGAGCCTTGCAGAGTCGGATGCCGTCGATGATCGACGCGTGGTTGAGCTCATCGGAGATGATCGCGTCGTCCGGGCCGAGCAGCGCTTCGAAGAGTCCACCGTTCGCGTCGAAGCACGATGAGAAGAGAATCGTGTCCTCTGTGCCGAGAAACGTCGACATGCGCCGCTCGAGTTCGAGGTGCTGCGTCTGGGTTCCGCAGATGAAGCGCACGCTGGCCATGCCGAAGCCCCATTCGTCCAGCGCGTGCTTTGCGGCATCCCGAATCGCCGGATGATCGGCGAGCCCCAGATAGTTGTTCGCACAGAAGTTCAGCACGTCGCGCCCGTCCGTCTCGACGAGAGCGCCCTGCGCCCCCGCGATGCCGTGCTCGCGCTTGGTGAGTCCGGCCTCCTCGATGCCGGCGAGTTCGCTCTCGAGGTGCTGCTTGATCGATCCGTACATCAGATCTCCGTCCAGTCCATGACGACCTTGCCGCCCCCGGCGTTCGCTGCCGTGTCGAATGCGTCGCGCCAGTCGCGGGCGTCGAAGCGGTCAGACACGATCGAGCTGATGGATGCCGCGAGAGTCTCGCTGCTCTGCAGCATCGCCGTCATCGCATTCCACGTGTCGAACATCTCGCGACCGTAGATGCCCTTGAGGGTGAGCATCCGCGTGACGACCTGGCTCCAGTCGATGGCGAAGGGCTCCGAGGGAAGACCAAGCATGGCGATGCGTCCGCCGTTGTTGATGTTCTCCACCATCTGGCGAAGGGCCGCAGGTGCGCCGCTCATCTCGAAGCCGACGTCGAATCCTTCGTGCATGTCGAGTGAGGTGAACGCGTCGTGGATCGACTCGTTCGCAGGGTTGATCGCACGATCGGCACCCATGGAGATCGCGAGTTCGAGTCGTTCATCGCTCACGTCGGTCGCCACGATGTAGCGCGCGCCGATGTGACGTGCGATGGCGATGGCCATCAGACCGATGGGTCCGCAGCCTGTGATGAGAACGTCTTCGCCGACCACGGGATACGAGAGCGCCGTGTGCACGGCGTTGCCCAGCGGATCGAAGATGGCCGCGACGTCCTTGTCGATATCGGTCGGGTGGGTCCAGACGTTCACGCCGGGCAGCGTGATGTATTCGGCGAAGGCGCCGTTGCGGTTGACGCCGATTCCCTGAGTTCGGATGCACATCTGCCGACGTCCTGCCCGACAGTTGCGGCAGACGCCGCAGACGATGTGGCCCTCGCCCGAGACGAGATCGCCGACGCTCACCCCTTTGACCAGATCGCCGACGTCGACGACTTCGCCGCAGAACTCGTGACCGGGAATGAGCGGTTGTGCGACAGCGGAGGCGGCCCAGTCGTCCCACCGCAGAATGTGCAGGTCGGTTCCGCAGATGCCGGTTCTCAGCACGCGGATCTTCACTTCGTCGTGCGCGGTTTCGGGTTCCGGTCTGTCGACGAGTTCGAAGCCGGCCTCGGCGCGCGGTTTGTAGAGGGCCTTCATTGGCTTCCTCTCCTTTCCCTTGTGGGGCAGAAAGAACGGGATCGTGTCCCGTCCGTTATTGTGCCTGGCGGGAGGGCTGTCCCGCATCGAAATACGCGGCCACAGCGGCATCCACTGGCGGAATCGCAAGCGTTTCGCCTGCGCCGCGTAAAGATTGCGTCGCAATCACTCCTGTTGCAACAGCGTTGCGGGCGGCCACGGGGGAGGTCGTCGTCTCTCCGCCCTCGCGTGCGAAGCGCAGAAACTCGGCGACCATGAGGGCGTCGGCACCGCCGTGACCGCCCTCCGCCTCGGGGACGATGTGCGTCTCGTCCGGGCTGCCGGAGGTGCGCAGTCGGTGTGTCCACACCCCGACCTCGGAGCCCGACTCGTCGCCGAAGTTCTCGAGGCGGCCGTGGGTTCCGATGACGGTGTAGTTGCGCCAGTAGTCGGGGGTGAAGTGGCACTGCTCATATGACGCGAGAACGCCGTCGCCGAGACGCATGTTCACCTGCGAGATGTCTTCGATGTCGATGACCGGGTTGAGTCCGGTCTGCTCTGTCGGAGGCCAGTTGTCCAGGCTGAACCAGTCGCCCATGAGCTCGCCCGAGCGGTCTCGGCGGTCGGTGATGTCGCCGTAGACGGAGAGCTCGCCCATCGCCTGCACCTGCTGGCTGTAGCGACCGGCCAGCCAGTGGATGACGTCGATGTCGTGGGCGCCCTTCTGCAGAAGCATCCCCACTGACTTATCACGCTCGGCGTGCCAGTCTTTGAAATAGTAATCTCCGCCATGTCCGACGAAGTGACGGCACCAGACCGCCTTCACCTCGCCGATCGTGCCGCGCGAGATGATGTCGCGCATGAGCGTGATCACCGGCATGTGTCGCATGTTGTGGCCGACGTAGAGCCGGCTGCCCGTGCGGTATGCGGCGGCGAGAATGGCGTCGCAGTCAGCGATGCTCGTTGCGAGAGGCTTTTCGCTGAAGACCGTGAGGCCTGCTTCGAGGGCCGGGATCGCCGTGCGTGCATGTACGTCGTCCGGTGTGAAGACCATGGCGACGTCGAGATCGAGTGAGAGCAGTTCGTCGAGGTCGGCGGTGATGGTGGCGTCAGGGTAGCGGGATGCCGCGGCGACGCGACCTCGTTCGGTCACGTCGCACACGGCGACGACGCGGCTGCCCTCACCGGGGCGGTGTGCCTCGCGGGCGAGGCTCGCTCGCATGCCGTGTCCGATGATGCCGATTCTGAGATCCATGGGTTCTGTGCTCCTTGTGGGTTGAGCGTCGAGCGACGCTCCTCTCGAATTGTCGTCACGCGTGGGAAATGAGCGCAAATTCACTCACCCGAAGTGAGCGTTAGAAGGGACTCCTGGCCGCACGTACCGCGAGGAGCAGGGTTTGGCAATGCCCTGACGCCGCGGCATCCTGCAGGCCTACCGTGGCCGCATGACACACAGCGACTATGACCACCAGAGGAAAGAGGAACGCTCCGGCCACGGCCTCAGCGATGACGAGCAGGAGGCCAAGGACACCCGGTACACCCCGGGGAGCGAAAAGGAGCAGGAGTACAAGCAGCGCGACCCCGTGCCCGACACCATCGACGACGACATCGACCAGAACGTCGACGTCGCACCGGGAACAGGCGGGCCAGACGATCCGGGCGATGTGGACGTCGACCCCGACGAACTCAAGCGCCCCACCGAGGACCCGAAGGACCGCAAGGACTCAGAGTGAGAGCGAAGCGACCTCAGCCTTCGCGCCACACGTCTGATGTGATGTGGGAGCCGCCCTGCGGTCCCATCTGAAGCATCCCGCCATCGATGATGATCGAAACACCGGTGATGTAACTGGATGCCGGTGAGGCGAGGAACCCGATGAGAGCCGCGACCTCTCGCGCATCGCCCGGCCGCCCCAAGGGCACTCCGGGCCGGTGCTTCCGGTGCGGATCCTCGTCTTCCTGACCGGTCATGGGCGTCGCGATCTCGCCGGGCGCCACCGCATTCACGGTGATTGCGTACTCTCCGAGCTCGAGCGCAGCGGTCTTCACCAGACCGCCGAGCCCGTGTTTCGCAGCATCGTAGGCGCTCGAGCCAACGCGCGGCTGGTGTTCGTGCACACTCGTCGTCGCGATGATTCGCCCACCCGTCGCCTGCTCGATCATGCGGCACGCTGCACGCTGGATGACCACGAACGGCCCATCGAGATCCGTCGCTACGATGTGTCGCCACCGCTCGAGACTCATGCGCACGAGCTTCTCGTTCGCACCCGTTCCCGCATTGTTGACGAAGACATCGATGCCGCCCAGCTCGTCGATGAGAGCATCGACGATGTCTCCGCAGGCATCCAGATCGCTCGTATCGAGATGCACGACGACCGCTCGCCTTCCGTACGAACGCACCTCTTCCGCCGTCTTCTCGGCGCCCTGCTCATCGCGATGCCAGGTGATGCCGACGTCCATTCCCGCTGCCGCGAGAGCCACGGCGGTCGCCCGGCCGATGCCGGAGTCCGATCCGGTCACGATTGCGCGCCGCGGGTTGAATCCGCGGGTGTCGAACGGGTTGGGTGCGCGTCGGCGCTCGGCTGCGTCGTGCTGCTCGCTCATCGGTCTGCCCTCCGTGACCTCTGGGTGGTGTCTGACCATCAAACGGGCAGCGGCAGAACGCGACAAGCCCCTTGCGAGAGCGTTCGCAGATTCGTAGGGGCGGATGCGTCAGGCGAAGCGCGCCGGACGCACGAAGTCGAGCTCGAGCGACTGCTCCTCGGCGAGCACGTCACGCGCGAGCACCTCGCCGAGCGCGAGGCAGTGCTTGAATGCGTGGCCGCTGTCGCCACCGGCGATGAAGACACTGCTCTCCCTTCCCCTCTCCCACCGCGCTATTTGTTCGGGCTTGCGCTACAGAAATTCCTGTAGCGCAAGCCCGAACAAATAGCGCGGCGATAGGGGGTGTGCCGGGCGGACCGTGGATGGGGTCAGGATGCCGGCACGGACGCCGCTGCCACGGCATCCGGCCTGCGCGGCGGGTACACCCACGTCACCAGCACGACCGAGATGATCATAAGCAGGAACCACGACACGAGCTTCGAGATCGAGACCAGCTGCCAGCCGTCGACCTGGCCGGGGTACAGCCAGGCGCCGCTGTAGGTTCCGATGTTCTCGGCGAGCCAGATGAAGAACGCGACGAGCGCGAAGGCGACGACGAGCGGCATGCGCAGCGTGTGCCGGAACACCCGGAAGTGCATCGTGCAGAACCCGAAGGTGAGCAGCACGGCGGCGAGCAGCATCCACCTCAGATCGAGCATGAAGTGGTGCGAGAAGAAGTTGACGTAGATCGCAGCAGCGAGAATGGCGGTGAGCCACACCGGTGGGTAGCGTGTGAATCGCAGGTCGAACAGGCGATACACACGCACCATGTACGAACCCACCGCGCCATACATGAAGCCGGTGAACAGCGGCACACTCAGAATGCGAAGCACGCCGCCCGGATCGTAGGCCCACGATCCGACATCGGTCTTGAACAGCTCCATCGCCGTGCCGACGACATGGAACAGCACGATCACGCGCAGCTCGCGCCAGGTCTCGAGTCCGCTCCAGACCATGACGATCTGAATGACGACGGCCGCGATCGTCAGAGCGTCGTTGCGGGCGAGAACGGCGTCGTCGGGGTACCAGAGGCGAGCCGCGAAGATCACCGCGAGCAGCACTCCGCCGAAGATGCACGCCCACGCCTGCTTGGCGCCGAACACCAGAAACTCGATGAGCGCACCCCACGCGCGGCTGTCGGGCGCACGGTCGATGAGCCGCTTCGCGGCGTCGTCGATGCGCCGCTCGAGCGACGTCAGATCAGGGCGCAGTGCCATGACAGGAGGGTAGCCGTGGTTTGCTGAAGGACTGCCGGATGACGTGAGGGTGCGGTCTGCGGTCGAGAGTGCCTGCCGCGGCGCGCACTATTGACCGCAGACCGCACTGTGAAGGTCAGTGCTGGTCGCGGAACGCTCTCCCCGGTGCGGACCGCCCCGGCGCGGCACTCAGCGGAGGCTGTTCAGCGGAGGCTGTCGAGCACGACGGTCGCCTCGATCACCGGGTCGGCGCCCGAGGCGACACGCTCCGCCCAGTCCGTCCAGTGCTCGGCACGAAGACGCGTGTATGGAAGAGCGTGCGTGGGGTGTGCGCCGCGCTCCTCGTCGTGAAGCGGGTGGGCAGGATGCCTCAGGAGCGTGGCGTCCTCGAGCGCGGCCGCGAGTGCGCGGTACCGGTCGGGTGTGAAACCGGCATCCGACCACTCGACGATGTCGCGCTGAACCCAGCTCGGCAGTGGCGCGCCGTCGCGCAGGCACTGATCAGCAGCTCGACGTTCGAAGACGCCGACGACCTGCGGAGCCAGTGCCGCGAAGGCATCCGCCCACGCGTGCTGCTCGTCGACGGCGATCTCTCGTGGCGCCTCGGCGACGTCGAAGACCTCGGTTGTCGGATGCCCGTCGAGCACGACGATCCGCAGCGGCGCGGTCGGGCCGCCACGTTGTGCCGTCGTGCTTCGGCGCGGCTGCGAATCTGTCCTCGCGGAGCGCGCCGACGGCAGCGACGGCAGCGCGGCGGTGGGTTGAGCGCCGAAGGGCGGGGTCGTCCGTCGCACCGCGTTCGGTGACGTCGCAACGAGTGACGCTGATCCGAACGGCGCAGCGCCAGACGTGCGGTGAGCGGGAGTCGCGTGAAACATCTCGTCTCTCTTCCCGGAGGCATGAGCCTCCATCGACTTGCGCCGGTCTGCCGACGCCGGTTCTCCCCCTGGGGCACCCCAGTCGATGGACAGGGTTGCCGTGCAGCCGGCCAGGTACCGAAAGCTGCATCTCGTGAACCTGAAGACACTGTAAGCACGCTTGCGGCATCCGAACCGAATATGACGTGAGGCTCATACCGTGGTCGTGTCGTGCTCCCTCCCAGGTCTGATTTCGGGCGAAAATTCGTGCGGATGCCGGTGGCGCGACGCATGATGATGACATGACGAATCTGTATCGCCCACGACGGGGCCGCGTCATCGCCGGTGTCTGTGCGGCACTGGCGATGCGCTTCAACATGAGACCGACGACCGTGCGGCTGCTGGCCATCCTGAGCTGTCTGCTTCCGGGGCCGCAGTTCGTGATCTACATCGTGATGTGGATCGTGGTGCCGAGCGAGCGCTGAGCCGCGGCATCCGCTTCACCTTCCGTAATACGGGAGGCGATGGCGTCTGCCGGTCGTAGCGTTGAAGAATGACCACGCGACCTGATTCCCATGACCCTTCGACGCTCTCGTTTCAGACGCAGGCTGTGCATGCGGGCAACCGGGTCGACGAGGGGTCGAAGGCGATTCGCACGCCGATCGTGATGGCGAATTCGTATGCCCTTCCGTACGATCCGTCGTCGCTGAGCTGGTCGAACACCGACACCAAGACATACACACGCAACACGGGCACCAATCAGGAGGCCCTGCAGCACAAACTCGCCACGCTCGAGGGTGGGGAGGATGCCGTCGTACTCGCCTCCGGAGTGGCGGCGCTCCACGGGGTCTTCTTCTCTTACCTGTCGAGCGGCGATCACGCGGTGGTCGGAGACGTCACCTACGAGGCGATCTGGAAGCTGTTCACCGATCTGCTGCCGGTGAAGTACGGCATCGAGGCGACGTTCGTCGATTCGAGTGATCCGGATGCCGTTCGGGCGGCGATCCGGCCGAACACGAAGCTTGTGCACGTCGAAGCCATCGGCAACCCCACGACGAAGGTCACCGACATCGCGGCGATCGCCGAGATCGCACACGCGGCGGGGGCTCTGCTGACCGTCGATTCGACGTTCACGCCACCGCCCCTGCTTCGCCCGCTCGAACTCGGTGCCGACCTCGTGGTGCACTCGCTCACGAAGTACATCAACGGCCACGGTGACGCGATGGGCGGAGCGGTCATCGGCAGTGCTGAGCTCGTCGCGAAGATCAAGGCGGAGGCGATGGTCGACGTCGGCGGAACGATTTCGCCGTTCAATGCGTGGCTCATCACGCGCGGGTCGGTGACGTTGCCTCTGCGGCTGCGTCAGCACCTGGCGAACGCGGAGGTCGTTGCGCGGCACCTCGAGGCGGATCCGCGGGTCGCGTACGTGGCGTATCCGGGGCTGGAGTCGCATCCGCAGCACGAACTGGCGAAGCGTCAGTTCGGAGACCGTGGCTTCGGCGGTGTGCTGGCGTTCGCCGTCGATGGCGATCCTGACACGCAGAACCGGTTCGTCTCCAATCTGCGGCTCGTGACCTCTGCCGTCTCGATCGGGCATGACGAGTCGCTCATCGTGCACGTCGGAACGACGGGGCCGCGAGTGCAGTACTATCCGGATGAGTTCAAGACGTACGGCCACCTGCGCTTCTCGGTCGGTCTTGAGGATCCGGCAGACATCATCGCCGACCTGGATGCCGCGCTGGACGCCACCTTCGGCCCGCGCTAGCCTCCCTCTCCTCCCACCGCGCTATTTGTTCGGGCTTGCGCTACAGGAATTTCAGTAGCGCACGTCCGAAACTGCAGCGCAGTGAGTACAAGGGTGCACAGATCCGCGCACTACCCTTGAGTCATGTCACTCCGACTCGCTCTCGTGAGCCTGCACACGTCGCCGGGCGATGACCCGGGCACCGGCGATGTCGGAGGCATGAACGTCGCCGTCAAGCACACCGCACTCGCGCTCGCCGAACTGGGCCACAACGTGGAGGTGCTGACGCGCCGCACATCCGCGACGACGCCGGATGCCGTGCGTCTGGCCCCCGGCGTCACGCTGCGTCAGATCCACGCCGGTCCGGCCGAACCGCGCATCAAGGCCGACCACGAACAGTACATCGACGAGTTCGCCGATGCGCTGCGCCACCTTGGCCCCTACGACATCATCCACTCGCACCACTGGTTCAGCGGAATGGCCGCCCTCGAGCTGGCGCACCACCACGGCATCCCGCACGTGCAGAGCTTCCACTCGATCGCCGCTGCGCAATCGACCCCGCTGTCAGAGGGCGAACGCCCCGAGTCACCCGGGCGCCTGGACGGCGAAGCGCGTCTCGCCCGAGAATCCGACGCCATCGTGACGGTCAGTGATGCTGAGCGTGAAACCGTGGTCGGACGCCTCGGCGCAGAGCCGACGCGCGTGTTCACGGTGCAGCCCGGCGTCGACGCGGAGCAGTTCGCGCCAGCGGAGCTTCCTGGTTCATCACCACAACACGCGGATGCCGTCACACACGGCGCCGGTTACCTTGCCGCCGCCGCACGCCTCGAACCGCTCAAGGGCCTTGACCTGGCGATCGAGGCGCTCGCCGAGTTGCCGTCATCCCTGCGCCCCGACCTCATCGTCTCGGGAGGGGCGACGAGCGGCTACGACGCCTACCCGGACGAACTGCGCGCCCTGGCCGATCGGCTGGGGGTCGGCGGACGGGTGCACTTCATCGGCCCGCAGACCCGTGACGCGCTCGCGGACCTGCTGCGCGGCGCGAGCCTTGCTCTCGTGCCATCGCACTCGGAGACCTTCGGGCTCATCGCGCTCGAAGCGCAGGCGTGCGCGACGCCGGTGGTCGCAGCGGATGCCGGCGGGCTGCGTGAGGCGGTGGTCGACGGCGTCACGGGCATCGTCGTGCCCGTGCGCGAGCCGGGCGCATGGGCGGGTACGATCTCGACACTGCTGCGTGACAGCGCTCGACGCGCGGAGCTCGGCGCTGCGGGACGCCAGCGAGCGCTCGAGTTCACATGGGGGCGCACGGCGCGCGCGACGGTTCAGGTGTACGAGAACCTGCTCGGGAGGTCCGCGTGAGCGGCGGTCGGATGCCGGCAGGCACAGCGGCTCGTGGAGCGCCAGACGGAACATCGAACGGGGCCGCCGCAGACCGAACAGCGTCGCCCACGTGGCCTGACGCGCAGCACGTCGTATTCGTGCACGCGCACCCCGATGACGAGACGCTGGCCACAGGCGCTCTCATGGCCGAGCTCGTCGACCGCGGAGTGACGGTCACCCTCGTGACCTGCACGCGCGGTGAACGGGGCGAAGTGGTCGCCGGCCCGCTGTCGCACCTCGAGGGGACAGCCGAGTTCGCCGCTCATCGCGAGACGGAGCTGGCGGGTGCACTCGGGGTGCTCGGTGTCACGCGACACGTCTGGCTCGGCATGCCTCCGGCGCGCGCGGCGGGGTCTGAGGCACGTGTGTACGAAGACTCCGGCATGCGTTGGGTGCGTGAGGGTCTGGCGGGGCCAGCAGAGGATGCCCCGGCGAACGCGCTCACCTCCATGGACACGGCTGGCGAGGTGGCGGACCTTGTCACGCTGCTGCGAGCACTCGAGAACGCCGGCGACGCCAGCGCACCAGCGCCCGATCTGGTCGTCAGCTACAACGAGATCGGTGGCTACGGGCACCCGGATCACGTTCGCGCGCGCGAGATCGCTCACAAGGCCGCGCAGCTCTGCGGCATCCGTTTTGCTGAAATCATCAGCGACCGCTCGACCATCGATGAAGCTCGGGATGCCGGCGAGCCAGCCGTCTGGTACGACCTCGATCAGCGACTCGACCAAGTAAAACGTGCACTGGCACACCATGCCTCGCAGGTGACGGTTTCCGGAGACGACGTTGTGCACTCGGGTGGGCAGCGGACTCCGATCGAGACGTCGGTGGGACTCCGACTGGTGGAGGAGTTTCCGGTTTCGCGACCGGCGAGTATCGGTTAGCCTTACCTAAGTGCTGTTCGGCACGTGATACCCAATCGACATTCTTTGGAGCAGTTCTGTGCCTTTCATCCGACGATTCGTCGCAGCGGCGGCGGCCATCGGCCTCTCACTGACCGTCGTATCGTGCTCGAGCTCCGGCGACGCCGCTGAGAAGAACGGTGACTCCTCGTTCGAACCCGTGACGATCACCCACGCACTCGGCGCCGCGGAGATCACGGAAAAGCCTGAGCGCATCGTCACTCTCGGCATGGGGTCGGCCGAGACTGCGATCGCTCTCGGCACCGTACCGGTCGGCATGGAGGAGTATCCCTGGGGCAGCGATGAGACCGGTTACCTACCCTGGATTCACGAGGAACTCGACGAGCAGGGCGCTGACCTGCCGACCCAGTTCGCGGGCGGAACCGAGCTCGATACGGAGGCGATCCTCACGCTCGAACCCGACCTGATTCTCGCCCCGTGGTCCGGCATCACGAAGGACCAGTATGAACTGCTCTCCGACATTGCGCCGACGGTCGCATACCCCGAGCAGCCGTGGACGATCACGTGGGACCAGCAGATCGAGACGATCGGCAAGGCCCTCGGTATTCCAGACAAGGCCGCTGACCTGGTCGACGACGTGAAGTCTCAGCTGGATGCCGCGACGAAGCCGGAGTACGCCGACGTCACGTTCTCGTACATCTACAACGACGGACCGGGAACTCTCGGCGTCTTCCTCAAGAACGAGCAGCGCGTCGCCATGGTCCGCACGCTCGGTCTCACGGTGGATCCCGTCGTCGACGAGCTCGACGAATACGAGGTCGAGGGCACTGACTCCGCGGTGATCGGACTCGAGAACGCCGACATGCTGGCCGATTCCGATCTGATCTTCACGTTCTACTCCGATGCCGACAACCGCACGGAGATCGAGGCGCAGCCACTGTACGCGTCGATCCCGGCGATCGAGCGAGGCTCCGTCGTCGCCGCGGAGGACCAGTCCTTCGTGACGGCATCCTCTATGATCAACCCGCTCACGGTGCCCTGGGTGCTCGAGCGTTACGTTCCGCTCATCGACGAGGCGATCTCGCACCTCGACCGGTGACGCTCACCGAGACCGCGCCGCGCACGAGCGCCAATGCCCGGGGACGCCGCACGCGCGTGCCCCGGGCGCTCGGCGTGCTCGTGGGGTCGATTGCCCTGCTCGTGCTGACGGTGCTCGTGAGTCTGTTCGCCGGAAGCAAAGCGACGGGTCTCGGCGACGTCGTGCCGGTGCTGCTCGGCGGCGGTGACGAGTACGTGCGGGCGGTCGTCGATTCGCGCGTCGCGCGCACGGTGCTCGGCGCTCTCGTGGGCGCGGCTCTTGCGGCATCCGGTGTCATCGTTCAGGGAATCACCCGCAACCCGCTGGGTGAGCCGGGGCTTCTCGGGGTGAACGTCGGGGCCGCCGCCGCGGTGGTCACGGCGACGGCGTTCTTCGGGTTCTCCGGCGGCGACACGACTGTGTGGGTTGCGCTGCCCGGAGCGGTTGTCGCGGTTGTGGCCGTCGTGGCGCTGGGGCGACGTTCGGGCAGCGAGAGCGTCGTGCCGTTGATCCTCGCGGGGGCCGTGCTCTCCGCGGTGCTCGGTGCGTACATCCAGGGCATGGTGCTTGCGAGGCCAGACGTCTTCGACTCGTACCGACACTGGGTGGTCGGCTCGCTCGCGGGCGCCGACTTCGACACGCTGCGCGCCGTGGCACCCGCGGCTGTGCTCGGTGCGGTGCTCGCGCTCGTGCTCTCGTCGTCGCTTGACGCGCTCGCGCTCGGCGACGAACTCGCCACGGCACAGGGCGTGCGCGTGCCCCTCGTGCGCATGCTCGGCATCGCCGCGGCTACCCTGCTCGCGGCGGCGGCCACCGCGGCGGCCGGCCCCATCGCGTTCGTCGGCCTCGCCGTTCCGCACATCGTCCGCGCGGCGGTCGGCACAGAGCACCGCTGGCAGCTCCCGGTCTCGTTCGTTCTCGGGGCTGCGCTGCTGATCGCGGCTGACATCGTCGCCCGGGTGATCGTGCGCCCCAACGAACTCATGGTGGGCGTCGTGACGGCGTTCATCGGGGCGCCCTTCCTGCTCGCGGCCGTGCGTCGCGGAAAGGTGATCGCATGAGCGACGATGTGCGATGGGTGCGTGCGGGGGCGGTGGCGCTGCCGTTCCGCCGGCGGACGATCGGCGTCGTCAGTGCGCTCGTCGTCACACTGCTCGTCGTCGCCTGGCTGACGCTCGCGATCGGTGAGCTCGGGGTCACCCCTGCGGGGCTCCTCACGGCGATTCAAGGGGATGCCGACGTCACGACGTCGTTCGTGCTCGAACGCATCCGCGGCCCGAGGCTCCTCGTCGCCGCCGGAGTCGGTGTCGCCCTCGGCATCGCGGGCGCCCTGTTCCAGACGGTGACGCGCAACCCGCTCGGAAGCCCCGACGTGATCGGGCTCAGTTCCGGCGCGGGTGCAGGGGTCGCTGTCGCGACGCTGATGCTCCCCGGAGTCGTCCCCGCACCGGTCGGCGCCGTTCTCGGAGCGGGCGTCGCCATCGGGCTCGTCTACGTGGCGACGGGCACGGGATTCTCGTCACCGGCACGGCTGATCGTCACCGGCATCGGGGTCGCGGCGATGGCGACCGCAGTGACCCAGTACATCGTCGCCGTGATGCTTCGTGACCAGGGCAGCGAGCTCGCGGCGTACATCGTCGGCTCCCTCGGTTCTCGCGACATGGGGCACGCCGCGCAGATCTGGGTCGCCCTCGCGGTTCTGGTTCCCCTGGTGATCCCGCTCGGCCACCGCCTTGCCGTCACCGATATGGGCGACTCACTCACGGATGCTCTGGGCGCGCAGTCCCGCCAGACGCGGACCGCGGCGATCGTGCTGTCCGTCCTGCTGTCGGCCGCTGCGGTCGCGGCATCCGGCCCCATCGTCTTCGTCGCGCTCACCGCGCCCCACATCGCTCGGCGGCTCACGCGCGCTCCGGGGCCGAACCTGACGGTGGCGGCTGTTGTGGGCGCGCTGCTCGTCGCGGCATCCGATCTGCTTGTGCAGCAGGCGCCGATCGTCGAGGATCTGCCGGTCGGCGTCGTCACGGCGGGGCTCGGCGGCATCTACCTTGCCTACCTGCTGACGACCGTATGGAGAAAGGCACGCGTATGACCCAGAACCTTGAGCAGCAGGGCCTCTGCGCTGAGAACCTCGTCGTTGGGTACGGCGACGTGCCCGTGCTCTCCGGTCTCAGTCTCACCCTGCCGGTCGGCGCGTTCACTGCGATCGTCGGGCCGAACGGATGCGGCAAGTCGACGCTCGTGCGCACGCTCGCGCGCACGCTGCGTCCGCGTGAGGGGCGTGTGCTTCTCGATGGTCGCCCGCTCAGTGCGTGGCGGCCGAAGCAGCTCGCTCGGGAGCTCGCGTTTCTGCCGCAGGACCCTGTGCTGCCGGACGGCGTCACCGTGCGAAGCCTCGTCGGCCGTGGCCGGCATCCCTATCACTCACCTCTGCGCCAATGGGTGCCGGGTGACGATGAGGCGATCGAGAGGGCGATGCGCCTGACGGGGGTCGCAGAATATGAGGATGCCGCTCTCGCAGAGCTCTCCGGCGGACAGCGGCAACGCGCTTGGATCGCGATGATCCTCGCGCAGGAGACCCCGCATGTGCTGCTCGATGAGCCGACGTCGTTTCTCGATATCGCGCATCAGATCGATATTCTCTACCTCTGCCGAGACATGACCGCGGCGGGCCGCAGCGTCGTGGCGGTGCTGCACGATCTGAATCAGGCTGCGCGGTATGCCGACCACCTCGTCGTGATGCGTCACGGTGCGGTGTGTGCGCAGGGGAGTCCAGAGGACATTCTGGGTGGCGGGGATGCTGGAGCTGACCTCGTTCGCGAGGTCTTCGACCTGTCGTGTGAGGTCGCGCGGGACCCTCAGAGCGGAACGCCGATGATCGTGCCGCTCGCGCGTGCGGCATCCGATTATGGCACTGTTGAAGGGTGAATCCAATCAACAGTGAACAGTCGAATCCGCAGGCCGGATCCCGCACCATGGCGGTGTGGGCGCTGCTGCTCGGAATCATTACCGTCATTCTTGCGTTCGTGCCGATTGTTGGAATGGTGAGCTGGATCGCCGCGATCGTCGGCCTCGTGCTCGGCATCATCGCGCTTGCGAGGCGGCTGGCCGGACGCGGCATGGCGATCACCGGAATCGTTCTCTCGTCGGTGGCGGTCATTCTGTCGATCGTGATGACGGTCGTGTACATGATGGCGGGTCTCGTGTGGGCTGTGCTCGCCGTGCAGAATTCGGAACTCAACGACGACCGGCCGTCTGCGACGGCGTCGCCCACTCCGGTCGGCCCCACGGAGGGGTCGGGCACGGAAGAATCGCCGTTTGTGGTTGGGCAGACGTTCGAGGTGCCGCGATCTGAGGGTGGTTCGTGGTCGGTCACGATCACGAGTGCGGAGCTCGATGCGAATGATCAGATCGACAATCCCTACACGGATGGGCTGCCGGAGGACGAGATTCCGCAGTATGCACTGCTTGAGGTGACGCTCGAGTATGACGGTGAGGAGCCTTCGCTTGTGCCTCTCATGGAGCTGAGCTTCGGGTATCTGTCGCCGACGGGTGACGAGCTGTGGGCGACGCCGTCGAGTGACATTGAGACGCCGGGGACGTCGTTTGCTGAGCTGGAATCGATGGACCCCGGTGACAGCGAGACCGTCGATGTCGTCGTTCCGGTTCTGCCCGGAGGCGGTTCGTCTGATGATGCTGAGACGGTCGCGGACGGGCTCTGGATGGTGAAGTCATCGCTGGCTGACGACACGTTCTATGTCGAGTTGCAGTAGTACTATCCCGCATCCCGGCTGACTGCCTTCACCTGACTGACCGCCTTCACCTGACTGTCCGCTCTCGCCCCGGCTGCGCTACAGAAACGGGCTTGCGCTACAGGAATTCCTGTAGCGCAAGCCCGAACAAATAGCGCGGTGGGAGGGCAGTAGGTAGGGGAGGGCGACGGGCGCGCGGCTAGGCGGTTTGGGCCGTGAGCGGGATGCGGCCCCCGGCCAGCACCATCTCCACCTGCCGACCGGAGAGACGGTGATGCACAGGCACCTCGCGACCGCCGATCGTCGCCGTCACGCTCTTTCCGCGCGTGAGCGTCTCACGCAGGTCGGAGAACTCGACCGTGTCATCCTGCTCGATCGCGTCGAAGTCCGCCGGGTCGTCGAATTCGAGCGCGAGGATGCCGAAGTTCGCGAGGTTCTGCCAGTGGATGCGCGCAAACGACTTCGCGATGACGGCGCGCAGCCCGAGGTAGCGCGGCGCGATGACCGCGTGCTCGCGGCTCGACCCCTGACCGTAGTTGTCTCCGGCGACCACGACGTGGCCGCCCGCGGCATCCTTCGCCCTCTCGGGATAGGTGTCGTCGATGCGAGAGAAGCTGAACTCTGCGATCTTTGGAATATTGCTCCGATACGGCAGAACACGCGAACCGGCTGGCATGATCTCATCCGTCGACACGTTGTCGCCCATCTTCAGCAGCACCGGAACCGCGAACTGGTCAGGAATCGGCTCCGAGTCCGGCAGCGACGAGATGTTCGGCCCCTTCACGAGTTCCACGCGTGCAGCCTCCTCGGGCGGCAGCGGTGCGAGCAACATGTCGTCGATGGTGCTGAACGTCTCGGGGAGCTGGAGGTCGGGGTACTGGATGCCGTGCGAGTCGCTCAGCGTTCGGGGATCGGTGATCTTGCCGGTCAGCGCCGCCGCAGCCGCGGTCTCGGGTGAGCACAGCCACACGGCATCCTCTTCTGTCCCCGACCTGCCCGGGAAGTTGCGGGGCATCGTCCGCAGAGAGTTGCGCCCCGTCGCCGGAGCCTGCCCCATGCCGATGCACCCCATGCAGCCGGACTGGTGGATGCGCGCACCCGATGTCACGAGCGAGGAGAGCCAGCCACCCGAGATGAGGTCGGCGAGCACCTCGCGCGAGGTCGGGTTGATGTCGACGGAGACCTGGTCGCTCGTCTGCTGCCCGTCGAGGATCTCCGCGACGATCGCGAAGTCCCGCAGGCCCGGGTTGGCGGACGAGCCGACGACCACCTGGAACACGTCTTCGTCGTGCACCTCGGCGACCGGAACCACGTTGCCGGGCGACGACGGCTTCGCAATGAGCGGTTCGAGCGTCGACAGATCGATGTGCTCCTCGACGTCGTACGTTGCGCCCTCGTCGGCGAGGAGCTCCTGAAACTCGTCTTCGCGTCCGACCGCGCGCAGGTAGGCGCGCACCGCGTCGTCGGCCGGAAAGACCGTCGCTGTCGCACCGAGCTCGGCTCCCATGTTCGCGATCACGTGGCGGTCCATCGCGGTGAGGTTCTCAAGTCCGGGCCCGTGATACTCGATGATCCGGCCGACACCGCCCTTCACGCCGTGACGGCGCAGCATCTCGAGAATCACGTCCTTCGCCGAGACCCACGCCGGCAGCTCGCCGGTCAGTTCGACGCCCCAGATCTCAGGCATTGCGACGTACAGCGGCTGCCCCGCCATGGCCATCGCGACTTCGAGGCCGCCGACGCCGATCGCCAGCATTCCGAGAGCTCCGGCTGCGCAGGTGTGCGAGTCGGAGCCGATCATGGTTGCGCCGGGACGTCCGAAGTGCGCCTGGTGCACGGGGTGCGAGACGCCGTTGCCCGCCTTCGAGAACCACAGGCCGAAGCGTTGGGCTGCCGACTGCAGAAACAGGTGATCGTCCGGGTTCTTCTCGTCGGTCTGCAGCAGGTTGTGGTCGACGTACTGCACCGAGAGCTCGGTCTTGATGCGGTCGAGCCCGAGCGCTTCGAGTTCGAGCATCACCATGGTGCCCGTGGCATCCTGTGTCAGCGTCTGGTCGACGGTCAGTCCGATCTCGCTGCCGGGAGTCATCTCACCTTCGACGAGGTGAGTGGAGATAAGTTTCTGCGCGGCGTTCCGTGACATAGCCCTGCCCTTCCGAACGGTGATGCCCCGCGTCGGTCCGGCGGGGGACCTCATTGCCAGCCTATGTGTGAAGACTCAAAAGGTTAAGGGACGATGTGTCGTCTCGTCGTCTCGTCGTCTCGTCGTTTCGTCGCTTCGGCCGGCTCGTGCTCACGCCCGTTCTGGTCGACCGGTGTCGTCGCGGCTCGGAGTGCGATGGAGGGGCTTGTCGCTCGGCGCGTCCGCATCTGGCGCGTCGACCCCGGCACTGTGGTGCGGAAGTGGTGCGTCAGCGTCACGTGGTTCGGGGTCGGTGGTCATCTTCGACTCAGGGTCAGACTCGTTGTGCGTCGAACCTCCGGGCTGTTCCGGCTCGCCCTCAGTGCCGAGTGGATCAGCGGGCGGGTTCCCAGCTGGTGCAGCGGCGTCGCCGTTGAAGCCGCGCTTTTCGGCGGCATCCTCTGGAGTCACATCGGTGGCGTCACTCGCGGGAGTTCCGTCACGATTCGGGGCCGCGCTCGTGTGTCGGTTCTGGTTTTCGCGGTCATCATCATGACCGTTGGTCGTCTCAGGCATGACATGCTCCTCTCGTCGGTATCAGCATGCGGGTGGTCAGCCGAGAGTGACAGGGGGGTGGATGCCGCTGATGCGGTGTCGTATCCTCGACATTCTGGCTTCGCGGCGGTGTCAAGGGCTGGACGTTCTTCGAGATCTGACGCATGCTGGCGGCATGGATGGCAAACATGCAGCAGGCAACACGCCGAGCGGGACCTCACAGAGTGCGGTGCCCGTCGTCGTCGATCCGCCGGAGGATGAGGACGAAGACCCGAATCCGTGATGTAACTTCCGTGGTTGCGCCACCAGGGCGCGAGGTCGCGTGCCCACTCGACTACACGACGTTGAAGTAGTAGTGCTCTCCGTCGATGGTGGCGCGGGCGAGACCGCCATACATCGTGTCTTCCTGAACCAGGATGATGACGCTTCCGGTCTGAGTCTCGCCGGTTGCCGTACGGCCGATCTCTTCAAAACGAGTATCGGGAGCTGTTGGAGCATCCGCTGCGCCATAGGTCGGTGTGAAAACCGTGTCTTGTCCGTCGACGAACGCGATCTCGATGTCCTGTGACGGAACTCCTGAATCTTCTCCCAGGTAGGTGACACTCACATTGATCGCGATGTAGCGCTGGGCTGATGTGGCGTCCGTCTCGCCGGGCGATGGTGTTGATGTCGCTGTGGGCGTCGATGTCGCACTGGGCGTCGGTGTCGATGTCGCGCTGGGCGTTACGCCGGCTGATGTGAACTTCGTGTCGTCCTGACCGCTGTCGTTGGTTCCGTCGGACTCGATTTGGACGAGGTCGATCTGCAGAGCCCACCTGGGCACGCCGTCGTACGGAAGATCGAACGGAGTCCCGAGCGCGACCGGGTTCTCGATGCTGCCGCGGGTGCCAGCGCCCTCTTCAGGCCAGGTGGTCTGATTCGGGTCTGACGTGTGCTCTGTGAGCACGTTGAGTCCGCTGATCACTGAAGCGGTGTAAACGATCGCCATGATGATCGAGAGGCACATGGCGACGAGTGAGACGATGCCGCCCGCGATGGAGATGCCGCGCTTCAGGTTCTTGATGCACAGGCCGACGATACCCAGCACGATGCCGACCACAGCCAGAAAACCGCTCACGAAATTGATGTATGGAATGAACGCCCCGATCAGCGCAATGATGCCGATGATGAGGGCGGCGATGCCGAAGCCGTTCGTTCGCTTCTCGGGCTCAGGGTCAGTCGGGCCCTGAGGCACGTACGGCCCCGACGGAGAACCGTAGGGACCGGGCTGAACCCCGTATGCCGGCGCAGTCTGACCGTACGGTTCCGGCCCCGTGCCGTACGTCTGGCTCGGGTATGGACCGTAGGGACTGTGCCAAGGCTGGTGATCGGACATGCTTCAACGATGCCAACAAACGCTGCGCCTGCCCATGGGGTGAACTGCCCGGGTCTCTCTCCCCGTGTGCATCCGGACTCGTGTCGGCGGGCCGCTGTGTTTAACGAGCTCTTGCTTTCAGGCATCCGTGGACTTATCTTTAATCAACTAATGGGTTGATAAAAGGAAATGTTGAATATGGCGGATGCTGCTGACGACCAACTCGATCAGGCTTTTCTTGCTCTGGCTCATCCCGTGCGGCGTGAGATCGTCGCACGACTGAGTCGGGGGGAGCTCACGGTGAATGAGATTGCGGAGCCGTTCGATGTGTCGAAGCAGGCGGTGTCACGTCACATTCAGGTGCTGGAGCAGGCGGGGCTCGTCACGCGGACGCGTGATGCGCAGCGTCGTCCGGTCGCTCTGAATGCTGGGCAGTTGGAGAGGCTGACGTCGTGGATCGACCGCTACAGGCTGATTCACGAGCAGCGGTTTCGGCGGCTCGACGGGCTTCTTCGGGAGCAGACAGCAGAACGTGGAGATCTCAGAGAAGAGACGGAACAATGACGAATTCAGTGGCGATCACGGCGCCGGAAGGGCTGCCGTTCATTGATATCGAGCGGGACTTCGATGCGTCGCCAGCGGCGGTGTTTCGAGCGCATGCCGAGGCAGATCGGGTTGCTCAGTGGATGGGTCCCGATGGTCTCGAGATGACGATTGACGAGTGGGACTGTACGTCTCACGGTGGATACCGGTTTGTGCATCGTGATGCTGAGGGTAATGAGTATCGGTTCAATGGCACCTTTCACGCGGTCGTCGAGAACGAGATGGTGATTCAGACGTTCGAGTTCGAGGGAGCGCCGGGTGAGGTCAGCATCGAGAAGATGGTGCTGACGGATCTCGGTGGCGGGCGGACGAAGATGACCTCTCGTGCGGTGTATCCGAGTGTCGAGGTTCGTGATGCGATGATCGAGAGCGGCATGGAGCATGGGCTCGTCGACGGGTATCGAAAGCTCGACGAGATGCTCGCGCGGTAGGTCAGCGCGAGATTATCGACTGCGAGGTGTCGCGAGGCCGCCGCACTCAATCGTGCGGCTCGGTATCTCGATGTCGATCGGTATTTCGATTGGATCGAGGTCGTGTCGACCGGGGCTGCCCTGGCCGTCGCTGCCCTGGCCGTCGCTTCCCGAGGTAGCGCCGACTGACATACCAATCAGGCGGCGCTACTTTCGGGCGGCCGGCAGCGTCGCGAACGATCGTCCATTCGCCCCGTTCGATGAGTCTGTGGTGGAACCAACAGAGGAGAATGCCGTTCGCGAGGTTGGTCGGACCGCCATTCGCCCAGCCGGTGATGTGGTGGGCCTCGCAGAGCCATGCAGGGATCGGACAGTCGGAGACGGCGCAGGTATCTCCATCACGAGCGATGAGCGCCAGCCGCTGCTGTGTGGAGAAGAAGCGGGTGCTGGTGCCGAGGTCGAGGACGTCTCCGCTCTCATCGAGCACTGCTTCGTGGGTCTCGCCGTCGCACTGCGCCTGTCGAACGAAGCCCATGGGCAGGGGAGCCGGGGTGCCTGGTGAGGATGCCGCTCCACGACCGGTCTCGAGGTTCTCCCGCGTCACCGTGACGATCACGGTGGGACCACGGCCGTGCAGCTTGGGAGCATCCGCACGTTTTGCGGCACCGCCGATGATGGAGGTGAAGACATCGGCGCGCTCCTGCGGGCGTGAGCGAGTCTCGACCTCCTGTTCGGCGTCACGCTGTTCTTCGGCATCCATGAACGTCGGTGACGTTCGCTTCGACATGTGCGCATCGAACACGGGCGTGATGATGGCGGCCTGTTCCGGACCGAGAACACCGGTGATGCGGAGCGAACCGTCATCGCGGTGGGTGAGCGTGAGGCGGCGGGCTTCATGCAGCTCTTCTGCCGTCGGCTCGACGCCGTCGGGATCGAGCACCGCGCAGAAGGCCTGAGCTTGAAGGCGCAGATTGTCGGCGGAGATGGGTGTCTCGCCGAACGCTCCGGTGGCGTTGCCGATCAGGGTCGCTTCGACAACGTCGACGTCGTGAGGAACCGCACGAGGAAGAACCGTTGCGAGTGTCGAGGTGATCGCCTCGGCGGCATCCAGACCGATGACACCGTCGGCAAGTGCTTCGCCGGTCTGAGCGAAGACGGGCGGCAGCGGCAGACCGGTGTCGGACGTGCGGCCTGTCGTGTGCTTTGCGACGCGGGTGAAGCGGTAGGCGGTGGAGTTCTTGGCGCCGGTGATCTTCTCGAACAATGCTGTGGGACTTGCGGAGCCGTGGCGGGCAGCGAGGCCGTCGAAGCCGGCATCGGTGTCGGAGCGACGGTCGATGTCGCCGACGTTGCGGACCTGTCGGCCCTCAATGAGGCGGGCGATGTTGCCGAGGAGCGATGTGTACTCGAGGAGTGCGTCGGCGGTGAGTTCAGTCGGGTCGATGTCGTGAAGGTCGGCGACGGCTGCAAGGGCGTTCTCGGCAGAGCGCAGCGCAGCGGCATCCGCCCCGAAAGGCGTGTCGTTCGCGTGTGCTGCTGAGTTCTGCATGGTCAAAGTCAACCAGTGGCCACTGACATTGAGGTCGGCAGAAGACCCGGTCACAAAGGCATTGTGGATAACTGTGAAACGGGATGGCCTGTGGACGACTAAGGGATGTGGCGGGCCGACGGAGCACGGCCGGCCGTGGCGGTGTCAGTGCTCGAGTGAGGCCTCATCCACCGTGCGCTGCAGCAGGAAGCGGAGCCGATCGAGGGCAGCTTTGCTGGATGCCGTCCGGCCGAGCGCGACCTGCTGAAAGACGATGCCGTCGAGCGTCGCCCACACCATGTCCGTCAAGCCCTCGTCATCGAGACCGAAGTGCTGCAGCTGACGGTGGATCGCGGCTCGATACCTGTCGTGATACGCCTCGATCTCCGGAACAAGATCGGGGTTGCGCCGTGAATCGATCACGAGTTCGTACTGGAACACCTGCACTGCGGCATCCTTTTCGACCAACTCGGGGAGGCCCTCGGCGAACTCGTCGACCGTGTCGACCAACGGCGCGAACGACGTCAGCGCCAGACTCTCGTCGATCGCGAAGCGAAGCGCCTGATGAAGCAGGCTCTCGATGCTGCCGAAATGGTGAGCGACGAGGCCGTGCGCGACGCCGGCCTCCGCCGCGACGCTGCGATAGGTGAGGCGCCGCAGACCGTTTCGTGCAACCGTCTGAATCGCTGCGCGAATGAGCGACTCTTTGCCGGTTCCGTAGTCTGTTCGGCCGTTCTTGACGTCGCTCATACCCATGACGTTACTCGTTTCCCTTGTGCGATTTGACGGCGGGCATAGACTGAAATGCTGTCGACTCGAGCGACCCGTGGGCCCGGAATGCGGGTTTCTTCACGGCATCCATCTGACTCGCATCTCCCACGTTCTGACGGAACGCGCTCAGCTCGACGTCCGTACAATAGACGGGCTATCGAATCGAATGGGAGTTGCATGACGAAAGAGAACACGCCGAAACCAGTCAATCGGAACGTCGTTCTCATTGTCCTCATCTCGGGCGCCTTCGTGGCGATCCTGAACCAGACCCTGCTGGCCACCGCGCTGCCCGTCTTCATGCGCGACCTGGACATCTCCGCGAACACGGCCCAGTGGCTCACCACAATCTTCATGCTCGTGAACGGCATCATGATTCCGATCACAGCGTTTCTCATCGAGCGCTTCACGACGCGGACGCTGTTTCTCACCGCGATGGGCACGTTCTCCGTCGGCACGCTGATCTGTGCGCTCGCGCTGAACTTTCCTGTGCTGCTGATCGGCCGCATCGTGCAGGCCGCGGGTGCGGGCATCATCATGCCGCTGATGCAGACGATTCTGTTCGCGGTGTTCCCCCGGGAGAAGCGCGGAAGCGCGATGGGCATGTTCGGGCTCGTCATCGCGTTCGCGCCGGCTATCGGGCCGAGCCTGTCGGGGTGGATCGTCGACAACTTCCCGTGGCGGACACTGTTCGACATGATTCTGCCGATCGCGGTGATTGACATGATCGTGGCCTTCTTCATTCTGCGGAACGTGACCGAGCGGACCTTCCCGAAGCTCGACGTACTCTCGATCATCCTGTCGACGATCGGCTTCGGTGGGCTGCTGTACGGGTTCAGCGCCGCAGGAAATCTCGGCTGGGCGAACGCCATGGTCATCGGTGCGCTCGCTCTCGGTGCCGTTGCGCTCGTGTTCTTCATCGTGCGACAGCTCAAACTCGAGCAGCCGATTCTGGAGTTCCGCGTCTTCAAGTACCCCAT
The DNA here is from genome assembly GCF_051513965.1 of Paramicrobacterium salitolerans. Classification (GTDB taxonomy): domain Bacteria; phylum Actinomycetota; class Actinomycetes; order Actinomycetales; family Microbacteriaceae; genus Paramicrobacterium. The sequence continues at coordinate 2,957,644 of NZ_CP195847.1, read as the reverse complement.
GTTCTCGCTGAACACCGGAATCGGAATGGCCGTGTTCATGGTGATGATCGGTGGAACCACGATTCTTCCCCTCTATATGCAGAACATGATCGGCTTCAGCGCTGTCGAGTCAGGGCTTGCGCTGCTGCCCGGCGCTGCTGTCATGGGGCTCAGCTCGCCGGTCACTGGGCGCATCTTCGACCTCTTCGGCGCACGCTGGCTTGCGTTGGTCGGGCTGACGATCATTGCCGTGACGACGTTCATGTTCGGGTTCCTGACGACAGACACGACGTTTGCGTACATTGCGATCGTGAATGCGGTGCGGATGCTCGGCACCGCGATGGTGATGATGCCGGTCACGACAGCTGCACTGAACGAGCTGTCTCCGAAGCTCGTTCCGCACGGGACCGCCATGAACAACACGATGCGTCAGATCTCGGCATCCATTGGCACAGCTGTGCTTGTCACCATCATGACGAGCACGGCGCTCGACCCGAAGCGTTACGGTGCAGAGGGTCTGATTCATGGGGCGAACATCTCATTCATCGTGGCAGGATGCCTCGCGGTTGCGACGATCTTCCTGGCACCGTTCATCAAGGACTACCACCGCGAGAAGCCGCACGGCCGCAGTCGCTGACGGCGGTACTACAGATACAGGGGTTGCGCTGCAGAAGCGGGCCTGCGCGATAGAAGTGAGGTTGCGCTGCAGATACTGACTTCCGTTACAGAAGCGGGTTTGCGCTACAGAATCAGACTTGCGCTACAGGAATTCCTGTAGCGCAAGCCCGAACAAATAGCGCGGTGGGTGAGTGGGGTGCCGGTGGCGGTGGGTGAGTGTGGGCTTCAGGACGCCGGGCAGTAGGTGCTGCAGCTGGCCGCTGGTCAGTGCGCGCAGCCGCAGGAAGCCGTTCCGTGGTCACCACAGCCGCACTCCCCTCCCGAGGCGCAGGAGCTCTTCGAGGCATCCGGCAGATCGAGCGCCGGGTTCTCATCGAAGAAGCCGAACGGCTTGAACAGAAACCCTGAGTAGTCGACGGGCATGATCGGGAAGTCCTCAGGACGCGGCAGGTGCGTCGGCCCAAACGTGTGCCACACCACTATGTCCGTGTCTTCGACAGAACGGTCACCGGCGGTGTAGGTCGGCAGACCGGCATCCCCCGCGTGCTGATTCGGGTTCTGACCGCCCGGCCACAGCTGACCATCCTCATACTGAGTCGTCCACAGGTGCTTCGTCGCGAAGGCGGCACGTGAACTCACGGTCGCGTCAGGCTGCGCAAGGAGCGTCGGCTGCCCCTGCGGAACAAGGTGGTACGCGGTCGGCTGCCCCATGCGGTTCGTGCGCTCGGTGCTGCGGATGTGCCAGCTCCTCGCCTTCGACGTGTCGGCCAGACGCGCAGCCTCCTTCTCAGTGCGCAGCGGCGTGCGCGTGAAGGTGAACGCATTGCCGTAGGGGTTTGACTCGCCGGTCGGGACGCCGACGGCATCCACCTCTTCGACAGCGTTGCGCTCGCCGTCGATTGCGACATCGAGACGCGCACAGAAGAGATGCTGGTGCACGGGAGCGAACAGGCCCGGCGCGATCTCGAGCGCGTGAGGGTTCTTCTCGCCCGGGTGCCCGGCGCCGTTGAAGACGATGCCGGTGGCCTTCGCCTCGACCTGGATGGTTCCGTCGAGGTAGAAGTACCAGAAGAAGCCGTAGTCGTAGTTTCCGACGGTGGAGAAGTACGACACGACGAGCCGACGCGAGCGACGCACGTCAGGGCGGCCCTCGAGGTCGGTGTGCTTCCAAAGCACCCCGTAGTCCTCCTCGTGCATGCAGATCACCTGCGGAATGATCTGCGGCACACCGTTGTCATCGGCGATCACGCCGTCGAAGTAGTGGATGACCCCGAGGCAGTCGCAGCCGAGCGACAGCGGATTGGCGTTCTTGCCGAGGAGGTACTCGCCGGCGTCGAAGTAGCTGATCCAGAAACGGTTCGGTGACGTGTCGCCGTACGGCACCACCATCTCAGGGACGGATGCTCGATAGAGGACGGACCTGTCCTCATCGCCGTCGCGGAACGACACCTGGTTGAGGACGAGGCCTTCGCGTGCGTTGAAGCCGACGCGGAACGACCAGTTCTCCCACTGCACGTGCGAACCGTCGACCGTGAAGCTCGGGCCCTCCGGCTGGGTGATCTCGATCGGCTTGAGCGACGTGCGGGCGGGGCCGACGCGCTTCTCGTCGTAGTTTCCGTCGATCTCAGGGATGGGAACGTCACCCTCGTCGTGCACGCGCACGACCTCGCCGCTCGTCAGGTCGATCGTGACGACGAGCCCCTCGACCGGGTGCGACCACGGGCTGTCCTGCTCGTCTGCGCGCATGAAAGTGAGTGACCGGATGATGCGGCGACCCACCTCATCTTCGAAGCCGAAGTAGCCGGGTGCGAGGGGCGCGCAGAATGCGGCATCCGTGTCGGTCACACCGCGGCGAGCCATGGCCTTCTGCCACTCAGGGTTCTGCTTGACGATGGCCTCGACGCGGTCGTACTCCTCGAAGAGGTACGGCGGCTGACCATACGGTGCTTCGGCGGTGGCGAGCTCGGTGTCGCTCACGACCGTCTCTTCGGTCACCGAGACGACGACCTCGCGCGAGACCCCTGTTGCGGTGTCGAGGAGGGTGTACAGGATGCTGCGGTCGAACGCGCGTCCGGGCTTCCACGCCGTGACGGCATCCTTCGCCGGTTCGACCGGCAGAACGCTGGGGAAGCGGACGGTGTCGCCGAGGAGTCCGGCGCGTTCGAGCACCTCGCGGCCGACGGTGAGCTCGTCGAGGGTGAGTGGGTCGAGCGGGTGTGACGGCGTTGTGACGCGCGTGACCCTTTTGCCGTGGGTGTGCGTAGCGTCAGGCATCGGGTTCTCCTTCGAACTGAACTTGTCCACTTGTTCAGTTCCACCATGCGTGACAAGCCCGCGCGGGTCAAGAGTGGGAGGGCCGGCGTGCACACTGGGTCAAGTGGCGTGCGTGCTGGGTCTACCGTGCGGGGTACCTCACCTGTGAGGATGCAGAGAACTCCCGCATCCTCCCTCAGAAAGGATCGCCATGACTCGCAATGACGCGACCCAGGCTCCCGCCGCGCGCCGCAGGCTCGGTGTGCCCGCCATCACGCTCATGATCATCGCGGCATCCGCACCCCTCACCGTCGTCGCCGGCGGTGCCACGACCGCGTTCTCCGTCACCGGCTCTCTCGCCGTGCCGATCGGCTACATCGTTCTGGCGATAGCGCTCGGCATCTTTGCCGTCGGCTACGCCGCGATGAGCCGGCACATCACGAACGCGGGTGCCTTCTACGCCTACGCGGCTCAAGGCCTCGGTCGTCCGGTCGGGGTCGGCGTATCTCTCGTGGCGCTCATCGCCTACAACTGCATGCAGATCGGCATCTACGGGATGCTCGGATTCCAGGTGGCCGACTTTCTGAGTTCGATGTTCGGCATCGATATTCCGTGGTGGCTCATCGTGATCGTGTTCATCGCGATCGTCGGGTGGATGGGCGTGAACCGCATCGATCTCTCCGCGAAGGTGCTTGGAGTGCTCGTGGCGCTCGAGTTCGTCGTTGTGATCGTGTTCGATGTCGCGGCGTTCGCCAATCCGGCCGAGTCGTTCACGGCGCAGCCGATCTCGCCCGCGGAGATCTTCACCCCGGCGATCGGCGCGGTTCTCGCGTTCGGCGTCGCCGCGTTCATGGGCTTCGAGCAGGCCGCGATCTACGGTGAAGAGGCGAAGGATCCCAAACGCACGGTGCCGCGCGCCACGTTTATGGCCGTCGGGATCATCGGGATCTTCTACGCGCTCTCCTCGTGGGCGCTGTCGCTCGCGATCGGAACCGAGAAGATCTCCTCGGGAGGCATCACTCCGGAAGAGGCCGGCCCGCCCCTGTTCTTCAACTTCGCAGCCACCCACCTTGGCGTGATCGTCGTCGACATCATGTCCGTTCTGTTCATCACGAGTGTGTTCGCGGCCGTCGTGAGCTTCCACAATGCCGTCGCGCGCTACGTCTTCTCGCTCGGTCGCGAGGGACTGCTGCCGCGCGGTCTCGGTCGGGTGAGTCGCAGCGGTGCGCCATGGGCGGGTTCGGTCACGCAGACGATTCTCGCGCTCATCGTGGTGGTCGGCTTCGCGATCGGCGGCATCGGCTCCGAATACGGACCGCTTTATCCGGTGATCACACTGTTCACGTGGCTGACCAACACAGGTGCGATGGGTCTCGTGCTGCTCATGGCAGTGATCGCGCTGTCAGTGATCGGATACTTCCGTCGCAACCCGAACAGCTCCGGGCCGTGGACCACGATAATCAGTCCGATCATCGCATTCATCTTCCTGTTCAGCGTCTACGTGCTGATCGTTGCGAACTTCAACGTGCTCATGGACCAGCCGGAGACCAACGCGCTCACGTTCGTGCTGCCTCTTCTCGTGGTGGTGCCGGGCATCATCGGCATCTTCTGGGGCATGGCGTTGAGGACGAGCAAGCCGGAAGTCTATGCGAACATCGGGCACGGAGCGCCTGACCCTGAGGAGGTCGAGACGGAGGTGTGAGGGCCGTCCCAACGATGAAGGAGGATGCCGTCGGCCAGCGTGCCGACGGCATCCCCTTCTTATGCGAGTCAGGGCACGTTCTTGATGAAGTCGTGAAGAGTTTTGCTGGTTCCTTGAAGAGCCAGCCCGACGCTCCACAACACGATGGCGAAGACAGAAGGCGCATATGACGAATCAGGCTGCGCGACGAGAGTGACAATCGCAGTCAGTCCTGACGGTGAACCAGGCAGAAAGACGAAGGGGAGAATTGTCCATGTGAGGGGAAAAACCCAAGCAAGGTTTGGGCCGAGGAATGTGGCTCCAAGCAAGGCCGCGCCAGTCAGTGCAATGAGGTTGCGAACAATCGCGACTGCGCCTTGGTCGGCTGGACCTGTTAGCGCAGATGCCGTCAGTGGTATCGCGGCGAGACCGAGCGACAACGCCGCGAGAGCAGTGAGACATACGATATGGGCTAGCCGCCAGTTGGTTAGTTTTCGAGCGCTCGTGCCTTCTTTAGCGCGAAGTGCGCGTGACGTAACCGTCGCTTGAATTGTGACGGCGGGAAGTATTGGTAGTTGCGCTGCTACCCCCACGAGGTACCCGGAGCGCGGATTCAGAGTGTAGTTAAGAGGGCCGCAGAGGACGACGAGCACGGCTGTTATGAAGATGACAATGCTCGCGGGAACCCAGCGGCGAGCGCGAAAGAACAGCACGCTGGTCATGTGGGAAAGTCGCTGAGCGACAGTTCGCAGCTGAAATACTCGTCTTCGTGTGCGCGAAGCCATTCGTGAGCATCGGCGTCGTTGAGGCTCATGAACGCACGATACTCAACCGCTCCGGGAACGTTCTTTGGAAAATCTCCGATTCCGAGTTCGTCATATCCGGAGAGCCAAGCGTCCACGATGCTGACAGACAGATAGTTCTCGACGTCTTCGTTCACCTCACACGAGGATGCACCGCCATACTTCGTCACGTATCGCGAAACAGCAAATGTAATGCCGAAACGGTTGATTTCCTCAATGTAGATACTCCGTGCCTGGGGGCTTGGGGCATCACCCACTCCTTCAACGTTCTGCTCGATGAGCGTTGCCTCGAGTGGAGTTCCGGCGACCTTGGCATTGAGGCGTTTCATGGCTGAACTCAGATCCGGCATTGCCGCGGCATAGCCTCTGTTCAAGCAGATGCTGGGGCTAGAGTCGTTGCAGACGAAGTCGCGACTGTTGTGGCCGGTCACATACTGTCCGTTTGTTGCGAGTACTGCTCCCGCTCCCGCCAAGGCCGAGACGAATAGGACTGCAACGGTGCTTCCGAAGCGCAGTGCAGTGCCCGGGCGCCATCCTCCGCCAGCAAGGAGGAGAAGCAGGAGTGCCACCGATATGAAAACGGCTGTTTGGCCCCACATCGTGAGACTGATGTGGCGAACAAACACGCTGTCAACGTTGAGGATCACTGGGTAGAGCGAAACGACTCCATAGGGCACGGGCGCGATGCGCAACGCAACGTAGAATCCGAAGAAGAGCACTGCGCCCAATGGAGGCGTGTACCAACGTGAACCCGCCAGCGTTCCGACGGCATAGCCGAAAGCTGAAGCAAGCACGATTGCGCTTGCAAGTGCTGTCAGCCAAGCCGCGGGAGGTGAGCCGTAGGTGCCCGTCACCTTCGCGTAAATGGTGAGCGTAACAAGAGCCAAGCCATAGCCGACCAAGACCGGAGTGATCATTGCAGTTGCGTGAGACATGCGCTCGAACACCGGCATTCGCACTGCACCCTTGAGGCGCTCTGAGACCGCATGTTGCCATCTCCCGGCTTCCCAAGCGCAGAATCCAGCGGCCAATACTCCCGTGTAAACAGAAGTCTGCGACAGCCCAGTGACGAGGTCTGGCCAGAGGTTTAGTCCGTCACGGTGAGCTGACAGTGAACCGGCGACGCCGAGAACTGCGATTACGGCGCCGAGCATAAGAGTTGACGAATGTCGCGTCAGCGAAAGAAAGGCGCGCATTTCAGCTGCTCCGTCCAGGCGAAGCATGGGAGATGACGGATAAGTAACCGTTCTCAAGTGAGCGTGCATGAGGGTCCGGCGACTGGGCAGCCAGATCAGCAGGGATTCCGTCGAAAACGATATGCCCGTGGTCGACAACAAGAACGCGGTCTGCCATTGCCTGAACATCGTCAGTGAGGTGTGTGCTGAGCACGATTGCTCGGCCAGATTTGCGAGAGATGAGAACATCTCGAAAGTGAGCACGTTGCGCTGGGTCCAGCCCAACCGTCGGTTCGTCAAGGAGAGCAAGTCGTGGATTGTTGACGAGGGCTTCGGCAAGGCCGACGCGTTGTTGCATTCCTCCGGAGAGACGGCGCACGAGCGTCCTTGACTGCTCGCTCAAGTCAACTGATGCCAAAGCATGCCGCGCAGCTGCTCGCAATTGAGTACGTGGCACAGCCTTCAGCCATGCCACGTACTCAACGCTCTCTTGCGCTGTGAATCCGCGAAAAAAGCGCCAGTCCTGCGGCATATGACCAGTTCGAGATTTATAGCGTCGATATGAGTCGTCGGACATGAGCGCCTCACCGTCGAGTGCCACATAACCGCGTCCAACGCGTTGCGGTGAGGACAGGGCATCGAGAAGAGTTGATTTGCCGGCACCGTTCGGGCCGAGCAAGGCCGTCACGCCTTCGTGGAGATCGAATGTGATGTCATCGTAGATGAGTTGTCGGCCCCGACGGATCGACAGACCTCGCGCTTCGAGTATCGCTGAACGGTTCACGACTGAGCAATACTGTTCATTCAGCAGTGGGTGAGGGTCCTACGTGCACTGTTCTTGTAAGTGTCGCCTCCATAACTGGCGCTCTGGTAGAAGCGTGCCTGGGTGTAATATTCATCGGTTCCACCGTTATCGCAGACTTTGCCGCCACCTGAGTAGGATGGGCCGCTATAGTCTTCGTCGGTAACGACTCGGGCATCTGGTAGCCAGGACCAGTAGTGCATCAGGTAAGCAGCGAATCCCTTGACGCGATTACTGGTGCAGTGTCCACTAGCGCCGAATTTGATCTTTGCTCCGCTCAGCGTCGGGGCTGCGGCTGAGAGGCTGCAACCGGAGGGCATTGGGCCGCCTAACGCATAAGCAGGTGACGCAACTCCAATCCCAGCCACCGATAATCCGAGTGCAAGCAAGAGTGTCGAAAGTTTCCGCTTAATAGTCATTTTGGCCTCCTGTCGTTCTGAATCAGCACACTGCTAGCGTAAAGTTCTGAGAAATGTAATGTCCATGCAATATATTAATGGTCGCAATACTGATATGGATTGTGAAGATGCATGCATGCAGATTCTGATGTAGAGATCGGATGTATATTGAGCGCGCGCATTCAGTCACTTACGACCAAGTGGGTAGCCGGGCTTGTGAAGCAGCGTCGTAAGGAGCTGGGGCTCTCGCAGGAAGAAGTTGCAGCTCAGGCGCAAGTGTCGATTGGTACCTACAGTGCGCTTGAGAGAGGACGATCACTGAGTGGAGGAGAGGCCAACCCGACTCTTCAAACGCTCGTACGCATATTCTTGGTCTTGGGGATCAGATTTCGGGAGGACGCGTCGGTTTGGTGAGGTTTGCGTAGCGGACGCGTAGCTCATTTGGTGCATTGTCTGCCGGTTATTCTCAAGTTTCTCGCTTCTGCTCATCCCTTCATCTCCCGTGGACGTCGGGACGTGCGCGCATAATGAATGAGAAGCAGGCATCGGCGCCTGTTCGCTGCCCTTTCAGGAGGAGCCATGCAGAAGATCGTCCCGAACGTGTGGTGCGACGGCACCGCTGAGGAAGCCGCAGCCTTCTACGCCTCGGCGTTTCCGGGGGCCACGTCGTACATCGAGTCGCGCTACCCAACCGAAGGACTCGCGGAGTTTCAGCAGGGCATGGCCGGTGCCGTGCTCACCGCCGCCGTTGAGATCGAAGGGCAGCGCGTCACGCTCATCAACGCGGGTGACGAGTTCCGCCCGAACTCATCGCTGTCGTTCATCGTGAACGTCGACCCGCTCCTGTTCGATCGAGACGAGGAGGCCGCTCGCAGCCGGCTCGATGCGATCTGGGGTGCCCTGACGACAGGTGGTCGAGAGCTGATGCCGCTCGGCGAGTACCCGTTCAGCAGACGGTACGGCTGGGTCGAAGACCGTTTCGGCGTGAGCTGGCAGCTCATGCTGACCGACCCAGACGGAGAGCCGCGGCCGTTCATCATTCCCTCGCTCATGTTCGCCGGGCCCGTGCAGAATCGCGGAAGCGAAGCGATCGACTTCTATACGTCGGTGTTCGAGGATGCCGCGGCGGGCAACAGATTCCCCTACGGCACGCCCACCGGCCCAGCGACTGCGGAGGCCCTCGCATTCGGGGAGTTCCGCATCGGAGACCAGTGGTTCGCCGTGATGGACTCCGGCGTCGAGCAGGGCGTCACGTTCACCTGTGGCGTCTCACTCGAGGTGCTATGCCGTGACCAGGCGGAGATCGATCGGCTCTGGACGGCACTCAGTGCGGTTCCAGAGGCGGAACAGTGCGGCTGGCTCGCCGATCGCTACGGTGTCAGCTGGCAGATCGTTCCCGAGCAGATGGGTGAGCTGATGCAGCGGCCGAACGCGTACGAGCACCTGATGTCGATGACGAAGATCGTGATCGACGGCTTCTGACGCCTCCTGCGGTGGGCCTGCTCGTTGCCCGACGAAGTTACTGTGCCAGTTCGGCGAGCAGCGTTTCGACTCGGCGACGAATCTCGTCTCGAATCGGTCGCACAGCATCGATCCTTTGACCAGCGGGGTCGTCGAGCTCCCAGTCTTCGTAGCGCTTGCCCGGGAAGATCGGGCAAGCATCGCCGCATCCCATCGTGACGACGACGTCGGCCTCCTGCACAGCATCCATTGTGAGAAGCGAGGGGATGCCGTGAGAGATGTCGATCCCTACCTCACGCATCGCCTCGACAGCGACCGGGTTCACCTGGGTGCCGGGTGCAGAGCCCGCAGATCGTACGGCGACGCGATCGCCAGCGAGATGGTGCAGAAATCCTGCTGCCATCTGCGACCTGCCCGCGTTATGGATGCACACGAACAGAACGGTCGGTGTGTGGGTCATCATCATCTCCGCGTCTCGTCACTCAACAGCATCCGCTGCCGCCGATATCTGTCGAGCACACCCCTGTCGCGGGCAGAGACAGCTCGACGTTCACAGCGGCTCCCATGTCGCCGTCGAGCCATGCCGCGATCGAGCGCACCTGCTCGTATCCCGTTGCGAGCAGGAACGTCGGCGCGCGCCCGTATGATTTCATGCCGACGATGAAGAATCCGGGGTCCGGGTGGGAGAGCTCCTGGAACCCGTGAGGGGAGACGGTGCCGCACGAGTGAAGGTTCGGGTCGATGAGCGGGGCTAGCTTCGCCGGTGCCTCGACGATGTCGTCCAAGCTCAGCCGCACCGCACGGAGCATATCGAGATCAGGTCGGAATCCGGTCGCGTTCACGACGCGGTCGGCATCGAGGGTCTGGATCTCGCCATCCTTCGCGCCGATGAGACGGATGCCGTCGCCCGTCGGTTCAAGGCGCGTGATCTCGAATGAGTCGATCTGAGTGACGACTCCCGAGGCGACGAGACGGTCGACGCGGCTCCCGAGCGCAGCCCGATTGGGCAGTTCGTCGTCTGGTGAGGACGATACGCGAATCGCTGATGGATTTCGGATGAGCCAGGTGACGCGGGTCCCTGGGGCTTCACGGGCGAGCGTGCCGAGTGCGATCAACGTGTTCGCCGCTGAGTGCCCGGCGCCGACCACGACCGTGTGTCGGCCCGCGAACTCGGACTTCTCGGCCCCGAGCACGTCGGGGAGGGCATGGAGGATCTTCCCCGCGACGGCGTCTGCGCCGAGGGGGCTCAGGCCGGCAGAGCCGAGCGGGTTCGGTGTCGAGTACGTCCCTGAGGCGTCGACGACGGCCCGGGCGCTGACATCTCCCACGTGTCCGTCCCGGTGTTGGAGACGCAGCAGGAACGGGGTCTTCTCGCGGCCGGTCGTGCGCGTGCGATCCATCCCCTCACGGGAGACCGCCACGACGCGCGTGCCATAGCGAATGTGCGGAGCGACGTCCGGGTGAGCGGCGAGCGGGGCGACATAGTCATCGATGAGTTCGTGACCTGTCGGTGTGCGACGCTCGGAAGGAGGCGTCCAGTCCGTCGATTCCAGAAAACGGCGGGATGCCGAGTCGATGAGGTATCGCCGCGGGGAGAACAGCCGCGTGTGTCCCCATCGACGGATCGCTGCAGCCGCGGTGTCGCCCGCTTCGAAGACGGTCACGTCGATCCCGCGCTCGATGAGATGCGCTGCCATCGCCAAGCCGATCGGTCCCGCTCCGATCACGGCCACGGGAAGTGTCGCCAACCGGTCAGACTCGACGGCGCGCGGCGTGAGATCGAGCAGCGTTGACATCCAGATTCGCCCCTTACATCGATAAGTGTCGATGTTTAGTCTGCATCCGTCTATCGCTCTCTGTCAATATCGATTATCTTCGATGTATGGAGAAGGTGCTCGAGACAGACGAGACAGGCGGTCAGCAGTGCTGTGTCTCACAGGCGGTGACGCCGCTGGTCGATGGTGACGCCGAGCGCCTTGCGCGTCAGCTGAAGGCGCTCGCTGACCCGACGAGACTGAAGCTGCTGTCGATCGTCGCCGCAAGCGAGGCCGCAGAAGCATGCGTATGCGATCTGACTGACCCCGTCGGCCTCAGTCAGCCGACGGTGTCGCACCACCTCAGGGTGCTTACCGAGGCGGGGTTTCTCACCCGCACGAAACGCGGAACGTGGTCCTACTACCGACTGGTGCGAGAGGCGCTGGAAGGCACGGCGGGTGATCTCGTCTCCTCGGTGTCGTGTGCGAGTCATGGAGGCGACGCCGCGGCACGGTGAGTGACCGGCATCCTTTCGCCATCTCGTGCGGTGCTGACGCTGGTGCGCGTGAGGCCTCAGCGGCGCGGCGCCGTCGATGCGCGGACCTCGAGCATCGGCGAGATGCGCCGCGGGATCACCGGTGACTCCGCGATGGCGTCCAGCAGCATTCCCACGCTCGTCTCGCCGAGAGTGTGGAAGGGCTGCCGCACCGTCGTCAGCGCGGGTTGGAAGTGTGCCGAACCGGTGATGTCGTCGAACCCGACGACAGAGACCTCGTCGGGCACAGCGACACCGCGCTCCGAGAACGCCGCGAGCAGTCCGAGCGCCATGTAGTCGTTCGCGCAGAAGACAGCGTCCGGCAGACCCTCGTCGACCAGGCGGATGCCGGCAGCATAGCCGGACTCGGAACTCCAGTCCCCGCGGATGACGTCCGGAGGTGTGAGCCCCTCCGCCGTAAGCGTCTCTCGCCAGCCCGTCTCGCGCTCGCGGGCATCGAACCAGCTCGACGGGCCGCCGACGTGGGCGATGCGCTGGTGCCCCAGTTCGATGAGGTGTTCCGTCGCGAATCGGGCGCCGCGGTGCTGGTCGACCGAGACCGGGTGCATTCCGTCGGTCACTTCGACACCGTCGGCGATCACGACGACCGGCACACGCCGACCGATCTCCGAGAGCTCCTCGACGAGGGGCGGCTGCGGGGCGATCACGATGATTCCCTCGACGGCGTGGTCGAGAAGCATCCCCGTCACCTGCGACACCTCTCGGTGCCCCGTGTCTCGGATTGCGGCGATCACCGTGGCGTACCCGCGTTCGCGCGCCGCCGTCTGAATCGCGGTCGAGGCCAGGTTCGGCCCGGAGTACTCGCTGTCGGCGACGATCACGCCGATGAGGCGGCTTCGGCTTGTGACCAGGGCACGAGCGCTCATGTTGCGTCGGTAGCCGAGCTCCTCGATCGCCTCGAGAACCCGCTCACGCGTCTCGGGCCGAACAGGGTCAGTGCCGTTCAGCACGCGCGACACGGTCTGGTGCGAGACTCCCGCGCGACGCGCGACGTCCATCATCCCCGGTGGTCGTTTTGCGGAGCCCACGGGCCTCCTCGGTGTCGATCTCATGCGGCCGCTCCGGTCGTCGAACCCGGAAGACCCGAACCGACTCTACCGCTTCGCGCGGCCCTCCCACCGCGCGAAGCCGCCCCCTGAAAGCGCCCGCGCACCGTCGCTTCGCCAGACGAGATCGTGAGGCGAACGGACGTTTTGCAGGCTCTGGCGTTGTGATTTATGTTAACGCTAACATTGCTCATGAGCACATCCGCCCACACGACGGAGCGCTCTCGAGCCGCATACGGTGACTACCTCGCACCACACCGCTTCGTAGTCAATGACGACCAGGGCGCTGGCCGGCCACACAACAGACCGACGACGCTCTGCAGGAAGGTTCAATGCAGTACAAGAAGATTCCCGCGCGATTCATCTACTTCTTCGGCGCGTTCGGAGGCATCCTCTTCGGATACGACATCGGCGTGATGACCGGTGCCCTCCCGTTCCTCCAGAACGACTGGAATCTGCACGGAGATGCAGCCGCGATCGGGTGGATCACCTCATCCGTCATGCTCGGCGCCATCTTCGGCGGCGCGCTCTCCGGGCAGGTCGCCGACCGCATCGGCCGACGCAAGACGATTCTGATCGCGGCCGTCATCTTCGTGGTGGGCTCCATCCTCTCGGGAGTCGTTCCGCATGACGGAACGGTGTACCTCGTGATCGTGCGGACCGGTCTCGGGCTCGCCGTGGGCGCGGCATCCGCTCTTGTCCCTGCCTACATGTCCGAGATGGCTCCGGCTCGCCTGCGCGGCCGGCTCTCCGGGCTCAACCAGACGATGATCGTCTCCGGCATGCTCCTGTCGTACATCGTCGACTTCCTCCTGAAGGATCTCCCCGACCCGTGGCCCTGGCGCATGATGCTCGCGATGGCCGCCGTCCCTGCGCTCGTGCTGTTCATCGGTGTCCTCCGTCTGCCGGAGTCGCCGCGCTTCCTCGTGCGCACCGGCCACCTCGACCACGCCCGCCACGTGCTCACTCTCATCCGCCCGGCCGACTCCGTCGAGTCCGAACTGCAGCAGATCACTGAGACCGCTGCGCAGGAGGAGAAGGCGAACGCCCGCACCTCGTGGGCGACGGTGTTCAGCGGAAAGTATCGCTACCTCGTCATCGCCGGGGTGGGCGTCGCGGCGTTCCAGCAGTTCCAGGGTGCGAACGCGATCTTCTACTACATCCCGCTGATCGTCGAGGAGGCCAGTGGCGCCGCCGCGAGCAACGCGCTCATGTGGCCGATCATCCAGGGCGTCATCCTCGTGCTCGGCTCGCTGCTCTTCATGGCGATCGCTGACCGGTTCAACCGACGCACGCTCCTCACGGTCGGCGGTGCGGTCATGGGCATCTCGTTCCTGCTCCCCGCGGTCATCAACTGGATCAACCCCGCGACCAACCCCATGCTGATCGTGGTCTTCCTGAGCATCTACGTCGCGTTCTACTCGTTCACATGGGCGCCGCTCACGTGGGTGCTCGTCGGCGAGATCTTCCCGCTGTCGATCCGCGGCCGCGCGTCGGGACTGGCGTCCTCGTTCAACTGGATCGGCTCGTTCCTCGTCGGTCTCCTCTTCCCGATCATGACCGCCGCCATGCCGCAGCAGGCCGTGTTCGCGATCTTCGGCGTGATCTGCCTGCTCGGAGTCGTGTTCATCCGCACGCGCGTTCCCGAGACGCGCGGGCGCAGCCTCGAGGAGATCGAGCGCACGGAGACACGTCAGCTTTCGGTCGCCGGCCAGGCGGCATCCACCGTTTCAACCCCGTCATCGCACACGAAGGAGTCATGAGATGACCACCGTTCTCAGTCAGCTGCCACAGGAGATTCAGGATGCCGTGGCCCGCACGCGCCAGCGAGTCAGCGACCTGCACGCGGAGCTTCCGCGCAATCAGCTCGTCGTCTGGACAGCCGGCAACGTGTCGGAGCGCGTGCCCGGAGCCGACCTGTTCGTCATCAAGCCGTCGGGCGTCTCATATGACGAGCTCGCGCCCGAGGCCATGGTGGTGTGCACGCTCGACGGCGAGAAGATCGTCGACGGCACTCCCGACAGCCTGACGCCCTCCTCCGACACAGCGGCGCACGCGTACGTGTACCGCAACATGACCGAGGTCGGCGGCGTGGTCCACACGCACTCCACCTACGCCACAGCGTGGGCGGCGCGCGGCGAGGAGATCCCGTGCGTGCTCACCATGATGGGCGACGAGTTCGGCGGCCCCATCCCCGTCGGACCGTTCGCGATCATCGGCGACGACTCGATCGGACGCGGCATCGTCGAGACCCTGCAGAACTCGCGGTCGCGCGCCGTGCTGATGCAGAACCACGGCCCGTTCACCATCGGCAAAGACGCGAAGGATGCCGTCAAGGCCGCCGTCATGTGCGAAGAGGTCGCACGCACCGTGCACATTGCGAAACAGCTCGGCGAACCGATCGCGATTCCGTCCGAGACCGTCGACGCGCTGTTCGACCGCTACCAGAACGTCTACGGTCAGCGCGGCGGCTCCGCGAGCGACGCCGACGCGGCATCCGATAGATGATCACCAGACCCCACACATCTCACCCAACACCACTCACATCAGCCACATCGCCAAAGGAGGCATGAGCAATGCAGAACCCCTTCGAATCACGAGAGATCTGGTTTCTCACCGGAAGCCAGGGACTCTACGGACCCGAGACCCTCGACCAGGTCGCCGAGCAGTCGCAGCAGGTCGCTTCGCTGCTGGATGATGCCGACGGAATCCCCGTCAAGGTCGTCTGGAAGCCCGTTCTGACCGACCGGGACGCCATCAAGCGCACCGCACTCGAGGCCAACGCGACCGACGCGTGCGTCGGCGTGATCGTGTGGATGCACACCTTCTCGCCCGCGAAGATGTGGATTCTCGGCCTCGACGCGCTGCAGAAGCCGCTCCTGCACCTGCACACGCAGGCCAACGTCGAGCTGCCGTGGAGCACCATCGACATGGACTTCATGAACCTGAACCAGGCGGCGCACGGCGACCGCGAGTTCGGATACATCGCCACGCGGCTCGGCGTCGCCCGCACAACGGTGGTCGGACACGCCTCGAGCGACGCTGTGCGCGAGCGGGTCGGCCGCTGGGCGCGCGCCGCCACCGGGTGGGCGGAGCTTCACGAGCTGAAGCTCGCGCGCTTCGGCGACAACATGCGGAACGTCGCCGTCACCGAGGGCGACAAGACCGAGGCGGAGCTGCGGCTCGGCGTCTCGGTGAACACGTGGGGCGTGAACGACCTCGTCGCCGCTGTCGATGCCGTGAGCGAGGATGCCGTCGACACGCTCGTCGCCGAGTACGACGAGCTGTATGACGTGGCGCCGGAGCTGCAGCCGGGTGGCGACCGCCGCGAGTCACTGCGCTACGGCGCCCGGCAGGAGCTCGGTCTGCGGTCGTTCCTCGAAGAGGGCGGCTTCGGGGCCTTCACGACGAACTTCGAAGACCTCGGCGGACTGCGCCAGTTGCCCGGCCTCGCGGTGCAGCGACTGATGGCCGACGGCTACGGCTTCGGCGCGGAGGGCGACTGGAAGACCGCGATTCTGGTGCGCCTCGCGAAAGTCATGGGCTATGGTCTGCCCGGCGGCGCCTCGCTCATGGAGGACTACACGTACGAGCTGACGCCCGGCAAGGAGAAGATTCTCGGTGCGCACATGCTTGAGGTCTGCCCCTCGCTCACGACGAGCACGCCGAGCCTCGAGATCCACCCGCTCGGCATCGGCGACCGCGAAGATCCTGTGCGTCTGCGCTTCACCGCCGATCCCGGGGAGGGCATCGTCGTCGCCATGTCGGACATGCGTGAGCGCTTCCGCCTCGTCGCCAACCCGGTCACCGTCGTCGAGCCCGACGAAGACCTGCCGAAGCTGCCCGTCGCCTGCGCGGTGTGGGAGCCGGAGCCGGACTTCGCCACCTCGGCATCCTGCTGGCTCACCGCCGGCGCCGCGCACCACACGGTCATGACCACCGCCCTGCACCTCGAGGTGTTCGAGGACTTCGCCGAGATCGCGGGCATCGAGCTCGCGGAGATCGGCGAGGGCACCACCGTTCGCGGCTTCGCGCAGGAGCTCAAACTTGGTCAGGTGTACTACCGCATGGCGCAGGGCCTCTGACCGAACCAGCTGGGCGGTTTCGCTTTGGCGAGCGCGAACCGTCGAGACGCGTCCGGGCGGGTGACTCCCGCCCGGGCGCGAAGATGAAAGGACATCAATCATGGCGACTTCTGAGACGTCGGCGGAGGTCATCGCCGCGGGGCGCGCGAGCCTCGGCATCGAGCTCGGATCGACGCGCATCAAGGCCACGCTCATCGATGAGGCGGGTAGGCTGCTCGGTTCGGGCTCCCACACATGGGAGAACGAACTCGTCGATGACAACTGGACGTATTCGATGGATGCCGTCTGGAGCGGCCTCGCCGCCTGCGTCGCGGACCTCGCGGCAGACGTGCGTGCGCGGTGGAGCACCGAGCTCACGCGCGTCGCGGGTCTCGGCGTTTCGGCGATGATGCACGGCTACCTCGCGTTCGACAGCGACGGCGAGCTGCTCGCGCCCTTCCGCACGTGGCGCAACACGTACACGACGGAGGCCGCGGCGCAGCTCACGGAGGCGCTGGGGCAGAACATTCCGCTGCGGTGGAGCGTCTCGCATCTGCTCCACGCGGTGCTGAACGGCGAAGACCACGTGTCGCGCATCGACCATCTGACGACCCTCGCCGGCTACGTCCACTGGAAGCTCAGCGGACGCCGCGTCCTCGGGGTCGGCGACGCGAGCGGCATGTTCCCGATCGACGCGAGCACGGGCGACTACGACCGGGCGAAGCTCGACGCGTTCGCCGCGCTCGACGCCGTCGCCGAGGCGCCGTGGTCGCTTGACGGCATCCTTCCCCAGGTTCTCTCTGCGGGTCAGGATGCGGGTGAGCTCACCGCCGAGGGTGCGGCGCTGCTCGACCCGACGGGCGCGCTGCAGCCCGGCGCCGTGATGGCTCCGCCGGAGGGCGACGCCGGCACGGGCATGGTCGCGACGAACAGCGTGCGGCCGCGCACCGGCAACGTCAGCGCCGGCACGAGCGCATTCGCGATGGTCGTGCTCGAGAACGACCTCCAGGGTGTGCGCGAGGAGATCGACCTGGTGACCACGCCCGCGGGCGACCCGGTCGCGATGATCCACACGAACAACTGCACGGGCGACCTCGATGGGTGGCTGCAGATGTTCACGGAGTTTGCGCGACTCATCGGCACCGAGATCGACGAGACCGAGCTGTACCGGTTGCTCTACACCGAGGGGTTGAAGGGGGATGCCGACGCCGGCGGACTGCTGTCGTACAACTACCTGTCGGGCGAACACCAGACGGGCGTCGCGAGCGGCCGGCCGCTGTTCGTGCGCAGCCAGGAGGCGCGTTTCACCCTCGCGAACCTCATGCGAACGCACCTGTACGCCGCGTTCGGGGCACTGGCCTCGGGCATGCAGGTGCTGCTGCAGGAGGAGAAGGTGGGGCTCGACCAGCTGTTCGGCCACGGCGGCATCTTCCGCACGGCCGGGGTGGCGCAGCAGGTTCTCGCGGATGCCCTCGACACACCGGTCTCGGTCAGCCACTCGGCGGGCGAGGGCGGATCGTGGGGCATGGCGATCCTCGCCGCGTTCTCGGCGCGGCGGACCGAGGCATCCCTTGCGGACTACTTGGCGGACGTGATCTTCACGGACACCGAACTGGTGACGGCGCAGCCCGACCCGGCCGGTGTCCGCGGATACGCCGACTGGCTCGAGCACTACCAGCGGGGCCTCGCGGTGGAGCGTCTGGCGGGGGAGACCTTGCGCTGACCTTCGGGTCGGCGTGCGTCTTCCGGCCGGTGCCCTCGTTCCGTTCGGTGCCCTCGCTCCGTTGCTCCTGCCGGCCGGTGCCCTCGCTCCGTTTGGTTCCCTCGCTCCGTTTGGTGCCCTCGTTCCTGCTGACCGGTGCCCTCGCTCCTGCCGGCCGGTGCCCTCGCTCCGTTCGATGCCCTTACTCCGTGACAGAGCTACCTGCGGTCATTAGAGCCTGCCGCGGCAGGCTCTAATGACCGCAGACCGCTCTCACATTCATGCCTGGCGCGGCCCCCGTATTGCATGCGCCGCGCGAGACGCGATGCGGCGCGACGACGGGGTGCGACAGCAGGCGCGTCACACGGCGCGGCACGACGACAGGCGGAACCGGGCGGCGGCACGGCAGACCAGCAGCAGGCAGCACGGCAGACCAGCAGCAGGCAGCACGGCAGACCAGCGTCAGGTGGCAGCGAGCAGCACGCTCAGCGCGGCTCCATGCCCGCCCAGTCCGTGCGCGGCTTCGACTGACGAGGAAGCCCGGCCTTCTCGAGAATCTGCGCGAGGCGGCGACCGTCGTGCGCGTCGTTCCACAGCCACCGCGCCATGCGTGGCCCCGTCGCGCGCATCCGGTCTTCGCGCACCTTCTCGGCGAAGACGATCTCGTCAATCGACCGGCTCTTCGCGTCCACGGCGCGGGTGTACTTCGTGTGTCCGTCGAACTCGCCGAGCAGCTGAAACTTCGGCCACGCCTGGTCCGCATCGCCGACGAAGCCCTCGTCGTCGTGAACCGCGAACTGCAGCGTCGGCTCCGGAAACCCGAGAAGAAACTGCTGGGCCCGACTGATCGACTCACCGAGACTGTCGGCTCCGTCGCGGGCGAAGTTCATCGCCATGCGTGCGCGCCGTGACCCCGGGCGTTTTCCCAGCGCTTTCGCACGCTCGCGCAGGGGCTCGAGGTCGAGGCGCGGTGGAAACCGCGACGGGTCGTCGTCGCGGCGCGTCCGCACCGCGGCATCCATCATGCCCACCGCCCGCGTGAAAGTCGCCGAGCACCCGAGGTCGAGCAGCGTGCGTTCCGGGGACGTGATGAGAAAGGGGCCGCACTCCACGATGTCGTCATCGTCAAGCGTCGTGTTGTGCCAGGTGAGCGAAGGCGTGGGATGCCGCGGAGACTCCGTCCCCACATGCACCGTGTCTCCATAGAACCCGTACGCCGGGTAGCCGAGCGCGGCGGCTGCGGAGTCGTGCGTGAAGACGAGCTGAGACCGATGCCTCGCCTGCGCCGCCTGCATCAGCGCGATGTGCCGCCGCCGATCGCCGAGCGCATGCCACCGGTCATGCTCGATGTACACGCCGCGGCCGAGCCGCCGCAGCTCGCCCCGCTCGTGGCGGCGCCGAATCGCCCGGCTGCCGTCGTCGCCGAGCAGAGGGCGTGACGTCACCAGCAGCGTCGACAGCGGAACCGTGAACTCGTGGGGCAAACGCGTCATGACTACGACCGTGCCACGCCCGGCAGGCAAAGATTGGGGTCGTGGCCGCGGCTGTGAATAACCGCGAATGGATGCCGCATGTGAGCGACCCGCCAGCAAACGCGCAGGTTGGCACTGTGCGCAGGCCGCCGCCGCCGTGCGGACGCGTCCTCGTTCCGTTACAGAGCTACCTGCGGTCATTAGAGCTTGCCGCGGCAGACTCTAATGACCGCAGACCGCTCTCACGCGAACGTTACGCCGCGATTGTCTGCGAGGCCGCGTCCACCAGCTCGCCGAGCACGTCGCGAAGCTGCGCGAGCACTTCGGCGTCTTCGCGCGGGTGTGTCTCGGCGAAGCGCGTGAGCGAGCCGGGAATCGACAGCACGACGTCGTCGACCACGGTGGCGCCGGAGATCTTCAGCGCCTGGCGCGCGTGCTCGTGCGCGGTGGAGCCGCCGTTCTGACCGAGCGACGTGCCGATGACCGCGGCCGGGGTGCCGGAGAGGCTTGACCGCCCGAACGGGCGCGACGCCCAGTCGATGGCGTTCTTGAGGGCCGCGGGCACGGTTCCGTTGTGCGCGGGCGTGACGACCAGCACCGCGTCGGCCTCGCCGATGGCCGTGCGAAGCTTCGTGACCTCGGCGGAGACGCCGTCTTCGACATCCGTGTCTTCGTTGTAGAGCGGAAGGCTGCCCAGCCCGTCGTAGATCGACACCGAGACCGAGTCGGGTGCGCTCTCGACGAGTGTTTCGGCGAGCTGGCGGTTGGTCGACGCCGCGCGCAGGCTTCCGAGAAGTACGAGCACGGATGTTGACATGGGCAATCTCCTTCAGAGTTTCGATCGAATGGGGACGAGGCTTCGCAGCCGTCATAGGCCAGCGTCGTCGAACTCCGGATTATTCCCGTGTTGCGTCGCGCGGTCCCGTGTTGCGTCGTGCGGTCCCCGTGTTGCGTCGTGCGGGCGCTCGGGGGAGACGTCGCTATGCGGCGGCGAGAGCGTTGCGGCGCATCGCGCTTGGCGGGCATCCGTACTCTGCTTTGAACGCCCGGCTGAAGTGCGCCGCATCGATGAAGCCCCATCGCGCTGCCACCGCGGCGACCGGCATCGCCGCGAGCGCCGGATCCGTCACATCACGCCGGCACGCCTCGAGGCGACGCTGACGCACCCACGTCGACACTGTCGTGCCCTGCTCCTGAAACAGCGCGTGCAGGTAGCGCAGCGACACGTGGTTGGCGCGCGCGATCGTGTGCGGGTCGAGCGTCGCCTGGCCGAGGTGCTCGTCGATGTACCGCATGATGGATGCCGTCAGCGCGGCCTTCGGCGACGATGACGCCGTCTGCCCGAGCTCACTCGCGTACAGCGTCGTCGTCAGGTCGACCGCGGTGCGTGCGAGCCGTGCGCCGACGGCGCCGCGCAGCACCCCGAGGTTGTCGGAGAGCCCCATGAGGAACGGCGCGATCACCGCGGTCAGCGGGTCGTCGCCTGCCATGCGCACGGCGGTCAGCTGCTGGAGCGTCTCCGGCGCGATGCCGAGCGCGTGATGATCGAACATCACGACGAGCGTGCTGAAGTCGCGGTCGAACTCGAGGGAGTACGGCGCATCGGTCGAGTAGATCGCGATGTCGCCGGGGTGCAGCAGCGCTTCGCGGCCGTCCTGAACGAGAAGGGCGACGCCCTGGAGCTGCACGCTGAGCTTGAAGTAGGGGGTGTCGCCGCGGGCGATGAGCTCGGGCGTGCGTTCGATCGTGTGCTGACCGGCATCCACCTGGGAGATGTGCACGTTGTCGCACTCGGCGGCCTGCAGGGTTCCGCGGAACGCGTGCCTGTCGCGCGTGGAGACGCGCAGCGGGACGAAGGACTCGGAGACCGCCTGCGTGAAGTCGGTGTAGCCGAGCGGACGAGGGGAGGGGGTTGGGTTCGGGCGAGACATCGTTGACCACCAATCGGGCACGGACAGTGCTCCGTCGCAAATGATCCGTTTGTGCAATTTTATCTCGCGGGTGCGTTAAGTCCAGAGTGCTGGCGTGCATGAGAGTGAGGTCTGCGGTCATTAGTGCCTGCCGCGGCAAGCTCTAATGACCGCAGACCTCACTGTGGTGGCGGTGCGGGCGCGGGTGGGCGTGGGTACCGTGCGGACTCCGGCGGGTGGTGCCGGTGCGGGCGGTGCCGGCCGTGCGTGCGGTGCCGGCCCCGGCGGGGCGTGGTGGGCGCAGCGGGTCCGGGTGGCCGGCGGGGCGGGATGCCTCAGCCGTTGATCACCTGCGGAACCCCGAGTGCCTTGAGGCCCTCCACACCGAACTCCAAGCCGTAGCCGGACTGCTTGACCCCGCCGAACGGAATCATCGGGTGGATGCCGCCGTGCGAGTTGATCCACACGGTGCCGGCCTGCACGCGGGCGGCCACGTCGCGGGCCTTGTCGCGGTCGCTCGACCAGACGGAGGCGCCGAGGCCGACATCGAGACCGTTCGCCATCGCGAGCGCCTCGTCGAGGTCGGAGTAGCGGACGATCGGCAGCGCCGGCCCGAACTGCTCCTCCTGCACGAGCGGGTTGTCGTTGTCGACGTCGGCGATGAGCGTCGTCGGGAAGAAGTATCCGGCTTGATCGGCATCCGCCTCACCACCGAGCAGCACGCGACCGCCTGCATTCTTCGCGGCGTCCACAAGGCGCGTCACGATGTCGAACTGCTGCTTGTTCTGCAGGGGCCCGAGAACGTTGTTCTCGTCGGTGCCGACCCCCATCGGCACGTTCGCGGCGACCTCGGCCAGCGCGGCGCACACCTCGTCGTAGACCGAGTCGTGCACATAGAGGCGCTTGAGCGCTGCGCACGTCTGGCCGGTGTTGATGAACGCACCCCAGAAGAGATCCTCCGCGATCGCCTTCGGGTCGACGTCGGGCAGCACGATGCCTGCGTCGTTGCCGCCGAGCTCGAGCGTGAGGCGCTTGACCGTGTCGGCGGAGCTGCGGATGATCGCCTTGCCGGTCGCCGTCGATCCGGTGAACATGACTTTGCCGATCTCGGGGTGACTCGACAGACGTGCGCCGACCTCGCGGTCACCGCTGATCACCTGAACGACCCCCTCGGGCAGCACCTGGTTCATGACGGCGACGAGCGCGAGCACGCTGAGCGGCGTGTATTCGCTTGGCTTCACGACGACGGTGTTGCCCATGCGGAGCGCCGGGGCGATCTGCCAGACGGAGATCATCATCGGCCAGTTCCAGGGGCCGATCGCGCCGACCACGCCGATGGGGCGGTAGTGCAGCACGGCGTGGTTCTCGCCGTCGTCGATGACCGTCTGAGGTTCGAGGGGGGTGGATGCCGCTGCACGCAGCCAGCCCGAAGCACCGCCGACCTCGAAGCGGGCGTTCGGCCCGTTGAGGGGCTTGCCCTGCTCGCGGGTGAGCAGCTGGGCAAGGGGTTCCGCGGCGGCGTCGATCGCGTCGGCGGCCTGCAGCATGAGTTCGCTGCGCCGCTCATGGCCGAGCGCAGCCCACCCGGGCTGCGCGGCACGGGCGCGTGAGACCGCGGCATCCAGGTCTGAAACCGAGTGGACGGGCGCCTGCCCGATGACCTCGCCGGTCGCCGGATTGACGATGTCGCGGCCCGTTCCCGGTGCGGCGGTGATCTCAGCCAGAAGGCTCTCGAACGTGTCCATGGGTCCTCCCCGTAGAGTCGTGGTTCCTCCACCGTACGTCCGAGCCGGAGCTCGCCGGTTGACTGGCCGGGCAGTGCCCTTGACCGAGGGTGCAGACTGGCACTTCAGAGGTGGCCTGGCGCATTAAGGGGCAGATGTAGGGATGCCGCTGGGCCACGCGCTGCTGCCGCTTCTCGGAGCCGCGGCGATCGTCTTCGGGATTCTGCTTCTTCTCGAGGGATGAGCGCGAAGCATCCTCCCCGGTCTCTGCTCCCCGGTCTCACGTTTCGGCGAGCTGTGCCGTCTTCATGATGTGGCCGCACAGTGCGCCCAGAAATCAGATCAGAGGAGACAATCGTGACCACAGCTCTCATCACGGGAGGAAACCGCGGTCTTGGCCGCGCGGTCGCCGAGGAGTTGGCGAACCGGGGAATGACCGTCGTCATCGGGGCGCGCAGCGCGAGCGATGGAGCGCGTGCGGCCGAGGAGATCGGACGCGGAGCGACGTCTGTGCAGATGGACGTGACGGATGCCGCGTCGGTACGCGCCGCCGCAGCCGCTGTCGAGGAGCGCCACGGCGGCCTCGACGTTCTGATCAACAACGCGGGCGTGCTGCCCGAGGCGACGAGCCAGCCCACGGAGGTCGTCGACCTCGCGCTGTTCCAGCAAACGTATGCGACCAACGTCTTCGGTGCGGTGGCCGTGCTCGAGGCGTTTCTGCCGCAGCTGACGAACGCCGCGAACGGGCGAATCGTGAACGTCTCGACCGCGATGGGCTCGCTCGCGGATCAGACGAATCCGGCCTCGCCGTACTACGGCATGGTCGTGCCCGCCTATCAGAGCTCGAAGGCGGCGCTCAACGGAATCACGATCGCCCTGGCGAAGGCGCTGGCCGACACGGCGACCCTCCCGGAGGGAGCGCACTCCGGCACGTTCGTCGACAGCAGCGGACCGGTGCCGTGGTGAGCTGAGCGGGTCAGAACCAGAGGCTGAGGCGCGGCGCGACCGGACTGTGCAGCGTCGCGTCGAGCAGAGCCGCCGCCCCGTCGGTGTGCTCGGTGACGCGCGCCGCGCGATGCAGGGAGGTCACCGACGCACCGCCGAGGTAGACAAGCGCCAGGTCGACCTCGGTGAGCGCGACGTGAGCGGCATCCTCGGGCGCATCGCCCGTGACCCGTGTGACCGTCGCGGCACCGGCGTCGTTGACCTTGAGCAGCCAGCGGCCCTCGGCGAACTCCAGAGCGTCGGCGACGTCGAGCACGAAGCGGCCCGCACGTGAGTAGGTGCGCGATTCGAGCGCAGCGACCGGGTCGATGATGCGCAGCCAGAGGTGATCGTACGGCTCGACCTTCACTCCGCGGACGTCGGAGACCTGCCAGAGCACCGGCTCATCCGTCGAGCGCAGGTCCGCGACGACCCGGCGCACCAGGTCGAGCTCCAGAATGAAGCGCCACAGCCCGGCATACGCCTCGTCGGTCGCGGCCGCGAGGTACAGCACCGTCGCCGTGAGCGGCTCGTCGTTCTCGGAGTCCTTCACGCGATACGTCGCGAAGCCCTGCGGGGTGCCCGCGGCATCCGTGTAGAGAACCGCGCGGACGTCCTTCGCCTTGTCGTCTTTGCCGAATTCGCGTCCGACGATGTCGGTCCACGTTTCGTCATCGAGTGCGATCTCGCCGGGAGTGCGCAGCCGCGACCGCTCGTAGAGTTCGCGGCCGACCGTGTCGAGCTCGGAGAGTTCGATGAAGCGCACGCGACCGGGCGCGACCGGTCCGCTCCACCGCGCGCGACGTGTGTCGATGGTGAGCTTCGCGACGCGGGCTGAGGGTGCGAAGCCGTAGCGACCGTAGATGGTGGCCTCGGATGCCGTCAGCGCGGCGACCGGCACGCCGCACGCGCTCGCGGTGCGCAGCTCGTTCTGCAGCAGGTTGCGCGCGATGCCGCGGCGCCGGTGCGTCGGAGCGACCGTCACTGCACTGATCGCCCACGTGGGAACCGTGCCGCCCGGAACGGACATCGGGGTCGTCCACGCGGAGAGCGTCGCGACCGGATCGAGGTCGGAGGTCTCGGCATCCCACACCCCCGTCGCACGACGGTAGCTCGACGAGTTCAGAACGAAATCGAGCTCCTTCTCTTCGAGGCGTGCGCCGTAGAAGCCGCGACCGACGACGTTCGACCAGGCGGCGAAGCGCTCGCGGTCGGTGGTGTCGACGAGATCGAGGCGGAGGCTCTGCTCGCTCAGGTTCGCGACGGACGTGGGGTCGAGAGGGGCGTCGTTGAAATCCACCCGCTCAGCCTAACGCGGGTGACCGACACTCCGGCGACGAAAACCCGTTCCGACGTGGGAGAACTCATGCACTGGCCGTGCGGCCGTCCGAACAGGATGGGTGAGTTCACTCAGCGGTAGCCGAGCGTTCATCGCGATGTTCTCTCGGCTCAGTTCACTGAGAGCGTCCTGACAACGCAGACAGAGGAGAAGAACGAGATGAGACGTCGATCTCGACGTGTGACCGGGGCAGCGCTCGCCGTGGGCGCTGCCGCTCTCGTCGGAGTGAGCGTGCTGACCCCCACAGCCGCATTCGCCGATGTGTCCGACCATGGCGGTGCCGCGCGCAACCCCGACGACAGTACCCAGGCGATCCGCGATTCGCTCGTGGACGGCCCGGCGAAGAATGTGATCCTGCTCATCGGCGACGGCATGGGCGACAGTGAGATCACGATCGCGCGCAACTACGCGTATGGGGCGGCAGGGATGCTTCCGGGCATCGATGCCCTGCCGCTGACGGGCCAGTACACGACGTACTCCGTTCACGAGGACGGCCCGAACAAGGGGAAGCCGGACTACGTTCCCGACTCTGCTGCGACAGGAACCGCGTGGGCGACGGGCACCAAGACCTATGACGGCGCGATCTCCGTCGACGTGGACGGCACACCGCAGCAGTCGCTACTCGAGATCGCCAAGGCGAACGGACTGCGCACCGGCGACGTGAGCACGGCCGAGATCCAGGACGCGACGCCCGCCGTGCAGGTCGCGCACGTCTCCGACCGCAAGTGCTACGGCCCGGACTCGGTGGAGCGCTGCGGGGACGACGCACTCGACAAGGGCGGACTCGGGTCGATCAGCGAGCAGCTGCTCGGCACGCGTCCGGACGTCGTGCTCGGCGGCGGCTCCGCCTCGTTCGAGCAGGTGGCGAAGGCCGGCCCGTGGAAGGACCTGACCCTCTTCGAGCAGGCGGAGCGGCGCGGCTACCAGGTCGCACGCACCGCCGAGGACCTCGCGGGCATCGAGTCGGCAGACCAGAAGAACCCGCTGCTGGGACTGTTCACGCCCGGCAACTTCCCGACCCGGTACAACGCCACCCAGGCGACGGTCGGAGGCGCCGACGGCGACCCGGTGCGCTGCACGGAGAACCCGGACCGCCTCTCGACGGACCTCTCGCTGGGGTCGCTCACGAACACCGCGATCGATCTGCTCGACCGACCCGACTCTGACACGGGCTTCTTCCTGCAGGTGGAGGGTGCGTCGATCGACAAGCGCGACCACGCCGCGGACGCGTGCGGTCAAATCGGTGAGACCATCGACCTCGACGAGGCGGTGAAGGCCGCGCTCGACTTCGCCAAGGAAGACGGCGAGACACTCGTCATCGTCACGGCGGACCACGCGCACTCGAGCCAGATCGTCGACTCGACGCCGCCGACCGCGCTGAGCACCGCGCTCACCACGAAGGACGGCACCGTCATGAAGATCTCGTACGGCACGTCGAAGCCGGGAAGCTCGCAGCAGCACACGGGAAGCCAGCTGCGCATC
Source organism: Paramicrobacterium salitolerans (assembly GCF_051513965.1). Lineage (GTDB taxonomy): Bacteria > Actinomycetota > Actinomycetes > Actinomycetales > Microbacteriaceae > Paramicrobacterium. Next base: position 2,930,440 of record NZ_CP195847.1, on the reverse strand, counting down.
GCCGGCTACGGCCCCGGCGCGGCGAACGTCGTCGGGCTCACCGACCAGACCGACACGTTCTTCACCATCTCGAACGCGCTGCAGCTGAACACCGACCTCTCGGCGCTGAGTGCCGACGCCGCGATCGCGCTCGATGACACCGCGCTGAAACCGGGCGAGAAGTTCAGCTTCACGGCATCCTCGTTCAATGGCGACCGCCAGGTGAACGGCGTGATCGCGAGCGACCCCATCGACATCGGAACGGCCGACGTGATCGACGGAACCGCGACCTACACCGCGACCGCTCCCACCGAGGAGGGAGCGCACACCATCACGGTGACCGGCGCGCAGACGGGCGTCGAGGCGACCGTCGAGTTCACGGTCACGGCCGACGGCGAGCCGGCTCCGGGCGATGGTGGGGCTGATGGCGCAGGACCGGGTGCCGACGGCGAGGGCGATGACACGGATGCCGCGGCCAGCGGCAGCACGAGCGGGACTCTGCCGTGGACGGGCGCAGACGCGCTGCCGTTCATCATCGCGGCACTGGTTCTGCTGACGGCGGGAGGCGCGCTCACGGTGCTGCGTCGCCGCGCGGCCGCGTACCGCATCGAGTAGCGGCACCTCATACGGTGGCACAGTGACAGAGACGGGCGGATGCTTTCGCAGCATCCGCCCGTCGTCGTGCACGTGCCGTCGTCGTCAGTTTCCGTAGCGATAACGGCAGGCAGCGATTCGGACCTCATCGCCGACGAGTCTGTGCACAAGACGGCGCTCACTCGGCCCGGTCGAGCGTGCCGATCTCGTCGCCCTTCGTGTTGAAGACGGTCATGGTGTCACCGTCGACCGTGGCGGTCTCCGCCTTGCTGAGCCACGTATCGACGCCCTCGCACGCCATGAGCGTGGACGCCAGCTGACCGAACGTGACGGTGTCGCCGTCGACGGTGAAGTTGCCCGTCATGGGGTTGCAGCCGTCACTGCCCGCGACCGAACCGTCATCGCTCAGCTCAAGGTAGGGCTTCGCGTCAGCCTTCTCGCCCCAGGTTCCGTACACATCGGCTCCGTTGCCGGCGCAGCCGGTGAGTGCGAGCGCAAGAACTCCGGCGATGGCGAGGCCGCGGCCGAGCGGCATTCTTCTTCTCATGCTGCTCCACGGTCGGTCTGGTCTGACTCGCATTGTGGCACGGCCTGACGAACTCGCCATGGGGCGGCGTGACGAGGCGCGCCCGGTGGGGTAGACAAGAGGAGGAGAGAGCGAGGATGCCATGGCGCGACGAACGAGGCCGAACAGCGCTGCGGGGCGAGAGCGAGCGGATGCCGGTCGCGGGAGCGCGCCCCGACGCGAACTCGACACGAACGCGCTCGGCACGACGGACGTGCGCTCGCGCGCGATCGACCGCTACAAGTACGCGCACGACGCGTCGCACTACCTTCTTGTTCCCGACACCGTGCTTGTGCCGCGCGATGCCGCCGACGTCGCGCGGATCTTCCGTGCCGCGCGGGACGCCGGACGAGGACTGACGTTCCGCTCCGGCGGCACGAGCCTGTCGGGCCAGGGCGTCTCGGGCGACGTCATGGTGGACGTACGACGGAACTTCCGCGGTGTCACGATCGAGGAGGGCGGCGCCCGCGTGAGCGTGCAGCCCGGCGCCACCGTGCGCAACGTCAACGCGCGCCTCGCCCGTCACCGCACGAAGCTCGGTCCGGACCCCGCGAGCGAGATCGCCTGCACCATCGGCGGCGTCGTCGCGAACAACTCCAGCGGCATGCACTGCGGCACCACTCAGAACACGTACCGCACGCTCGCCTCGATGGTGCTCGTTCTGCCGAGCGGCACCGTCATCGACACTGCGGATGCTGACGCTGACGACCAGCTGCGTCGGCGTGAGCCCGGCATCCATTCTGGCCTCGTCGAGCTGCGCGACCGGCTGCGCGGCAACCCCGACTCGGTGGCGACGGTCGAGCAGCAGTTCTCCATGAAGAACACCATGGGATACGGGCTCAACTCGCTGCTGGACTTCGACACCCCGATCGACATTCTGCAGCACCTCATCGTCGGCAGTGAGGGCACCCTGGCGTTCGTGGCGGAGGCGCGGTTCGAGACAGTCCCCGTCTACGCGCACGTCGCGACGGGGCTGCTCGTCTTCGATTCGCTGCGCGACGCGATGGCCGCGCTGCCCGGGCTCGTGGAGCACGGCTTCGCCACGGTCGAACTGATGGATGCCGAATCGCTGCGCGTCGCCAAGACGCTGCGCGACGTGCCTGACGTCATCGCGCAGCTCGACGTCGACCAGCACGCGGCGTTCCTCGTCGAGGTGCAGTCCGACTCCGCTGAGGAGCTCGCCGAGCTGGCGGCATCCGCTCGCGATCATGTGGCAGGTCTGCCCCTGACCGGAGAACCCGATCTCACGACCGACCCCGCCGCTCGCGCCTCGCTGTGGAACGTGCGCAAAGGCCTCTACACGGCGATCGCGGGCAACCGCCCATCGGGCACGAACGCGCTGCTCGAAGACATCGTCGTGCCCGTCGACAACCTGCTGACCACGTGCGAGCGGCTCACCGAGCTGTTCGCGGAGCACGGCTACGAAGCATCCGTCATCTTCGGTCACGCGAAGGACGGCAACGTGCACTTCATGCTGAACGAGCGTTTCGACGACCCCGACAGCGTGGCGCGCTACGAGCGGTTCACCGATGACCTCGTGACGCTGATTCTCGAGCAGAAGGGGTCGCTCAAAGCCGAGCACGGCACCGGGCGCATCATGGCTCCGTTCGTTCGGCGGCAGTACGGCGACGAGCTGTACGGAATCATGGTCGCCCTCAAGCGGCTCATCGACCCAGAGGGGATGCTGAACCCGGGTGTCGTGCTCTCCGACGACCCGGAGTCGTACATGCGGCACCTCAAGACGGCGCCGACCGTTGAGAGCGAGGTCGATCGCTGCGTCGAGTGCGGGTACTGCGAGCCCGTGTGCCCGAGCCGCCACCTCACGACGACGCCGCGGCAGCGGATCGTGCTGCGGCGCGAGATCGAGCAGGCGCGGGAGCGCGGCGACGTGGCGCTCGTGGCCGAGCTCACCGAGCAGTACGACTACGACGGCGTGCAGACGTGCGCGGTGGATGGCATGTGCGGCATCGCGTGCCCGGTCGACATCAACACGGGCGACCTGGTGCGGCGGCTGCGGCGTGAGCAGGCGGATGCCGTGGCGAGCGCGGCCTGGACGACCGCCGCGAAGCACTGGGGCGCGGCGACTCAGGCGGGGCGCACGGCGCTGACCGTCGCGAAGAAGCTGCCCGCGCCGCTTGTGACAGGGGTGACGGATGCCGCGCGCGCTGCGCTCGGCGCCGACACGGTGCCCCGGTACACGGCGGATCTTCCCCGCGGAGGGTCGGCGCCGCTGGACCGAGCTGCCCCGGCCGCCACTCCTGCCGATGCGCCTGCTCTTGCCCCCTCCACCGCTACCTCTGCCGATGCTTCTCCTGCCGCCTCTACCCCCACCGCTCCCACCGCCCCCTCCGAAGCGCGCTACAGAAACAGCACTGCGCTACAGAAAAACCTGGCGCTGGGGCCCGAACAAATAGCGCGGGAGGGGGACGCTGCGGCCGGGCGTGTCGCCGAGGTGGTGTTCTTCAGCTCGTGCGTCGGCACGATGTTCGGTCCAGAGGCCGGCTCGGACGGAGTGCGTGACGCCGTCGTGCGGCTGCTGGACTACGCCGGCATCCAGATGATCGTGCCGCCGGACGCGGGCGCACTCTGCTGCGGAACCCCCTGGAAGTCGAAGGGCTACGCCGCCGGTTACGCCGCGATGACCACGCGCGTCATCGACAGCCTGCTCGAAGCGAGCCGGGGCGGCGAGGTCCCGGTCGTGTGCGACGGGGCATCCTGCACCGAAGGCCTGCTCGTGATGATCGAGCACGTGCGTGACGCCCGACCCGAGGTCGAGGCCCTTCGCATCGAAGACGCCACCCAGTTCGTCGCGCGTGAGATCGTGCCGCTGCTCGAGCAGACCCCGAGCCGCCTCGCCGCTCGCGTAACAGCGCCGCCGAAGCTGGGCCGCGTCGCGGTGCATCCGACCTGTGCGACCGAGGCCATCGGTGCGACCGCTGCGCTGACGACGATCGCCGAAGCTGTCGCCGACGAGGCCTATGTGCCCGTCGACTGGGGTTGCTGTGGCTTCGCAGGCGACCGAGGGATGCTCCACCCCGAGCTCACAGCGAGCGCCACCGAACCCGAGGCCGCGGAGGTGCACCGCAGTGACGCGGAGGCACCGTTCGATGCCTTCGTCTCGGCGAACCGCCCCTGCGAGATGGCGATGTCACGCGCCACGGGCAAGCCGTACCGACACGTGCTCGAGCTGCTCGCCGAACGGTTCGCGCCGCCTGCCCGCCACTTCACGTCACGGTAGTCACAGGGTGCCAGGTCGCGTGCTAGCGTCTGCGCTGTGCCCAGTCATCGAGGCCGTCGCTGCGTCGTCTTCTCAGGTGCCAACTCCGGGCGGGCGAGCCGATCAGGAAAGGGTCCGCGGATGCTGGTCGTCGTCACCATCGTCGTGATTGGTCTCCTTGCTCTGGCCGCCGTGGGGCTTGTGGGTCTGAACCGCTTCTTGGCTAATCGGCCGCAGGACATTGAGCTTCTACCTCGGCGTACCGTCACCCAGAACGGCCTGACGCTGCACGTACTGGTCCCCGAGACGGAGGAGCAGAAGGGCCGCGGTCTGTCTGGCATCGAGGCGCTGCCCGCGAATACCGGGCTGCTCTTGCGCTCGGTGGACGGGGACACGAGGATCTCGATGCTTGGAATGCGTTTCCCCCTCGATCTCGTCTGGCTTGATGATCAGTGCGCCGTCCTGCACGTGGTCGCCGCGGCGGCACCAGGTCCGTGGCCGCTGTCCCACTCGTCGCCGCACCAGGCCAGCGCCGTGTTGGAGCTTTCCTCCGGGGATGCCGCACGCTACGGACTCGATCGACCGGGTGCACAGATGGAGAGCTGCCCCTAGCCGCGCGCACGGGGGATGCGCGCCCGCGAGAGAGTGCGCTGCGGTCATTAGAGCCTGCCGCGGCAAGCTCTAATGACCGCAGGTGTCACTGTCGCGCACGCAGCACGCAGCACGCAGCACGCAGCATGCAGTAGGCAGTAGGCAGTAGGCAGTAGGCAGGCCGCAGCACGTCATCGCGCAGCACGCAGACCGCAGTACGTCAGCGCGCGATCGAACGACGGCCGAGCACCGCCCACGACACGAGATGCACCGCGACGGTGACCGGCAGTGCCGCCCACGCGACACGTGACGCAGCCCGGTCGTCATCGCGCAGCCCGTGCCGCTTCAGCACCTTGCGGGCTGCGAACCAGTACGGAATCACGACGGTCGGCGACGTCGCGACACCCGTTGTGTACCCGCCGGCGGCGATGCTCGACGCAATGTGCCCGAACCCGTGCAGACCGAAGGCGTAGAGGCCTCCGCGAAAGAACGCCGAGCGTCCCTTCGAACGAATACCCGCAATGGATGCCGCGGCCACGACGCATCCCATGAGCCCGATGCTCAGGTTGACGTGCGCCTGCGACAGCCCCCGGGCCCGAAGCTCCGGCGAGATCGGCAGCCACGCCGGCGCTCGCCGCAGCAACGTCCGCGAGGTCTCGGCCATCGTGATCAGCTCTTCGACGTCATTCGTGGCCCAGGCGGCGAACAGCCCGGCCCCGATCGCGGTCGTGTCTTTCATGCGGCCCCATCTCACTCGGTCTCACCGCTACGGTAACCGCAATCGCGCCGGCACGGTGCTCTGCGGCATCCTGCCCGCCGACGGCAGCCACTCGACTCTGGCCGTCCGCGGAAAGCGCGACGAGCATCCGTACCGGTCCCACGAGAAAGCGCGCTGCGGTCAATAGAGCCTGCCGCGGCAAGCTCTATTGACCGCAGATGTCACTGTCGCGCGACGTTTCGCGAGTGTGTGGACGTGGACGTGGGCGTGGGCGGTGGACGCCGACGTGGACGTTGGCGGTGGACGCAGGCGCAGGTGCCGGTGTGGACGTGGGCGCGTGCGCCCGCGTCCTACTTGCTGAGGCCGTAGATCGGGTGCTTCGCCTGCTCCTCTTCGTGCTCTGGGCCGAGCGGAATCCGTGTGCGGTCGCGCAGCAGAAGCGTCGCAATGAACGCCACGGTCATGACACCCGCGATGTACCACGCGACGGCCTGCGACGTGCCGGTCTGCTGAACGATCCATGCCGAGATCATCGGGGCGAACGCACCGCCGAGCACGGCGCCGATGGCGTACGCGATCGAGACGCCCGAGTACCGGATCGACGCCGGGAAGAGTTCGGTGAAGTATGCCGCCTGCGGCCCGTACGTGAAGCCGTTGCCGACGGTGAACAGCGCGATTCCGAGGAAGAACAGCCACGGGCTGCCGGTGTCGACGAGCGGAAAGAGGAACCACACCGTGATGAGGAAGATGATCCACCCGGCGATGTAGGTGTTGCGCCGGCCGATCTTGTCGGAGAGCCATCCGCCGAGCCAGGTGAACAGCAGCCACACGACCGACGACACGGTGACGGCGACCAGCACGGGTGTGCGCTCCATGCCGACGAGACCGCCCTCCTCGATGGGGCGTGTGGCGTAGCCCTGCAGGAACCCACCGGTCGTCATGTAGCCGGCCGCATTGTTTCCGGCGAACGTCAGAGCGGCGAGAATGACGAGCAGCCAGTGCTTGCGGAACAGCTGGATGATCGGCATCGACGTCTTTTCCTTCTTCGCAGCCATCTCGGCGAAAACCGGAGACTCGTCGACGCTGCGGCGAACCACGATGCCGACGATCACGAGCACGATGCTCAGCAGGAACGGCACGCGCCAGCCCCACTCGACGAACGCTTCGCCGGGGGAGATGACGCCCGTCATGAGTGCGAGAACACCGGATGCCAGCAGGAGACCGAGCGGCACGCCCATCTGTGGGAAGGCGCCGAACTGTCCGCGCTTGCGCTCGGGCGCGTGCTCGACGGCCATCAGCACGGCACCGCCCCACTCGCCTCCGGTGGAGAGGCCCTGCAGAATGCGCAGCAGCACGAGCAGAATCGGTGCGGCGGCTCCGATGACGGCGTGCGTCGGCAGCAGACCGATGAGGGTGGTGGATGCTCCCATGAGAATGAGCGTCCACACGAGCATCGCCTTGCGGCCGATCTTGTCGCCGAGGTGTCCGCAGATGAAGGCGCCGAGTGGGCGGAAGAGGAAGCTCACTCCGACCGAGGCGAAGGACAGCAGAATCGCTGCCTGGGGCCCGAGAGGTTCGAAGTAGAGCGATGCGAACAGCAGCCCCGCCGCGTTCGCATAGAGGAAGAAGTCGTACCACTCGATGGTCGTTCCGATGATGGTCGCGACGGCGACCTTCTTCATATCGGTCGGAGTGGCGTGAGGTGTACCTATCGATGTGTCAGTCATCGTTGACTCCCTTGTCGTTGTGGCTTCAGCGCTGTGTTCCGCGCAGATCCCCGCCAGAGATCATATACGACGTCAGATATTTCGACAAAGGATTTTGTATACGATCGGTATCGTTTCGTGATCAGGGTGCACGAGCTCAGACCCTCTGTAGGGGTCAGGATTGCGGTTCGTGGCTCGAAGTCATGGCCGTGACGGGGTCGGTGGATGCGAGTGAGGCTACGCGAACGTGGTGCGGGGTCGCAGCATGACGACGAGCGCCGCGATCACGACGCTCACGACCGCGAGCATGACGAAGCTGGCCGGGAACGACGTGGCCGTCGCGAGAGTCCCGACCAGGGCGGAGCCGAGGCCGGTGCCGAGATCGAAGCCTGCGTTCCACACGACACTGACGACGTTGCGCGCGCGATCGCCGGCTGCCGCGAACGCTTCGACGAGGGTGACGTTCTGCAAACCGCCGTACGCGGTCCCGATGAACGCCGAGCCGACCAGCAGAAGCGCCGTGTGCGCGGCATCCGTCCCGCCTGTCACGCCGAAGGCGACGCCCATAGCCCCCAGCGCAGCGACCACGAGCAGCGGTGCGATGAAGCGACGGGCACCGAACCGGTCCGCGACGCCGCCGAAGAACCAGCGGCTGAACGCGCCGAGACCGGTGAGGGTGAGGAGCGCGAGCACGACGTTGGTGGTATCGGTGAGCATGGTCGGGGCGAACGTCAGCACCGCGCCGCCCGTGCACGTGATCGTTAGCAGCGCGATGATCGGCATGACGACGGCGCGCGTGCGCACCGCAGCGATGCGTGAGCCCTGCGGAGCCACGTCGATCGGCGAGGTCTTTGGGGGTGGGGCGAGCGCGAGGCGGCGTCCCAGCACGATCGCGAATGGAATTGCGGCGACCGGCGCGGCGCCGAGCGCGAAGACGACGGAGAAGTCGATGTACTCGGCGATCCACGGCGCGGCCGGGATGAGTACGAACTGGGGCATCGCGATCGCGAGACCGTAGGCGCCGATCGCCCGGCCGCGGCGCTTCGGCTCCACGAGCGCGGCGACGGCGGATGAGCCGCAGACCGTGATGATGCCGAACCCGATACCGCGGGCGGCCGCGAGACCGAGCACGAGCGGAAGCTGGTCGGAGAGCAGGTGCAGAATCGAGGGCGCTCCGAGGAAGAACACGCCGATCACGAGCATCTTGGTCCACCCGAGCACGCGGAGACCGGGCGCGACGAGCATCTGGGTCGCGACGGTCACGAGCATGAGCAGCCCGTTGACGAGCCCGATCCCGAAGCTGTCCGCACCACCGTGCGAGGCCCAGAGGGGCGCCACCGGCATCAGCAACGAGAAGCCGCTGAACGCGAGTGCGGTGGTGACGAGCAGAGGGGGAATTCCGGGAAGCGTCCAGACTGACGGCTTGCGCTCGGTCACCCGTGCCTCCCCTCGTAGCGGCACAAGCCTACCGAAGGAGTGAGGGGCAGAAGGATGCCGCGCAGGGGTGATCGCCTCGAAATCAGATGTGCACTCGCAGCCCCTCCGGCAGATGGGCGGAGTGCGCCGCGGTCAGCTCATTGCAGATGTCCCACAGAGCTTCGGGAGTCACGCTTGAGGTCGCATTGGGGTCGGCCAGCAAGGCCTGCCGTACGAGTAGCGGGTCTTCTCGGCGAGCCGCCTCGATCGTCGCTCCGGCCACCGCGGCATAGGCCCGATTCACAGTGACGCATGCGCGCGGAAGCGGACCCATCGGTACGGGGTGGATGCCGTCCCCGTCGACGACGCATGGCACTTCGACGACTTCTGCCTCAGGGAGGTTATCAATGAGGCCTCTGTTCGGAACATTGCCGTGGATCTCACGCTTCGTGCCTGTCACGATCGAGTGAATGAGCTGAGGTGCGTATTCAGTTGCATCCTCCTCGAGTGCGACGTCGTTGCCATTGTCCAGCACCGTACGTGTGTGCTCGAACTCGGCGACGTTGTCTTCGCTGATCTGCAGGTACTCAAGAGGAGTTAGGCGGAAACGATCTCGCTGTTCGGCCGAACGAAGGAACCACGAGAGATACTCTGACGAGTGTTCGCTGGTTTCAGTGGGGTAGTACCCGACTCGCCGGAAGATCTCCGCACGCACCCTACGTTGGAGCTGTGGGTCATCGTCGATGCGCTGTCGCAGCCGCGGATAGAGGTTCTCGCCATCACGGTCTGTCCACTCCAGCAACCAGGACTGATGGTTCAAGCCGGCAGCTCGGTAGTGGGTTTCGTCAACCGCGAGGCCTACGAGCTCCGCGAGATCATGGGCGGTCCAGTAGACGCTGTGGCAAAGCCCGATTGTGCGAATCTCGGGGGCGACAACCCCAGCCCACCAGACATTCATCGTCATGGGGTTCGTGTAATTGAGGAAGTACGCGTCTGGACAGACCTCGGCCATGTCGCGCAGGATCTGCGTGAGCACGGGGAATGTGCGAAGCCCTCGAAAGACGCCTCCGACACCCGTCGTGTCTCCGATCGTCTGCAGGAGGCCATGGCGTGCAGGAATTTCAAGGTCGAAGCGGGTTCCATCGATACCGCCCACCTGGATCATGTTGATGACGAAGTCAGCGCCTTCGAGTGCGCGGCGTCGATCGGCGGATGCAGTGATGCGTGCGCGAGCGTCCAGCTGACTCGACACGGAGTGAGCGGTTGCTTCAGCGACGCGCAGGCGCTCTGGACTGATGTCGTGCAGCGAGATCTCAAGCTCGCTGAAGTCAGGAAACCGCAGGAGATCTGCCAGCAGTTGCTTTGTAAAGACGACGCTTCCAGCGCCGACGAAAGTGACTCGTGTCATAGGAGCATTGTGGCCGCATCACTCAGATTTGTGGATAAAGCGATCAGTATTTCTGAGCGAGCGCTCGTGAGAATGTGTTCAAATTGCTGTTATGAGTCACATGCTCCCATCTGCGAGTCAGCCCATCGTTGCGTCGGCGAAGCGTTCTGCTCGGCTCTCCGCCATTCTCACGGCGCTCGCCGAGCATGGATCAGTGACACTTTCCCACCTGACTCGTGATCTCGAATCATCGCCGGCCACGATCCGGCGTGATCTCGCGTTGCTCGAATCGCAGGGATTCCTCACTCGGACGCACGGGGGTGCACAGGCCACCGAGCTGAAAGCGGAGCTGCCTGTGCGATACCGCGACTCCACAGAGCGGGACGCCAAAGTGGCGATCGCACGAAAGGCCGCCGAGCTGATTCCGCACGGACGTCAGGCCATCGCGATCGGGGGTGGAAGCACAGCGGCAGAGGTTGCACGCAATCTGACGTCGCGCACTGATCTGACGATCGTGACGAATTCACTGACAACGGCTTATGAACTCGCATCGCGCAGCAAAGTCAAAGTAGTCATGACCGGAGGAGTCCTGCGTCCTGCGTCATTTGAGCTCGTGGGGTCGCTCGCAGAGGGCGCTCTCAACGCGATCAACGTCGCCATGACGGTCATCGGCGCGGATGGCGTCACCGCGGTGAACGGGCTGACGACGTATGACGACATTGAAGCGCGCACGAACCGCTCAATGGTGACGCATGCCGGACGTGTCGTGGTCGTTGCAGACAGCACGAAGCTGGGGGAGGTGCGGCTCGCTCGTGTCGCTGACCTCACGGAGGTCACCGACCTCGTCACCGATGACGGGGCAGAGCGCTCTGAGATCAGCGCCATAGAGCGCGCAGGCGTGCGTGTGCATCTTGTGCGCGTGTAGCGTCTTCTCGCTCATTCTGCGTCACTGAGCGTCGCAACCGAGCGTGGCGGCGATCCTGCTATGTCTCTGTTCCGTCCTGCCCTACTTTGAAAACGAGCAGTGTTAGTGAGTGATTAGATCACTTTGTTGAGCGAATGATTGCTCAAAGCGATACGTCATGGGACTGTCAGGGTCACGGGAAGCATTTGCCTGATGAATCTCCCGCTTCCCGCTCCCTTCAAAGGAGAAGTCGAAAGGGTCCACAATGACGTATCAGCCCCGGCGCCGACGTCGTGCCATCGTCGGTACAACTATCGCCGCCCTCAGCGCACTCGCGCTCTCCGGTTGCGGTGCCCAGCAAGGTGCCACAACGCTTGACAAGGATGCCGACGTGACGATCACGATGTGGTCGGGACAGACAGATGAAGCACAAGATCTCATCGAGAAGTTGGCGGGCGAGTTCGAGAAGGAGCATCCGAATGTCACCATCGACGTCTCGGCCGGCGCTTCATCGACCGAGCAGCTTCTGCAGAAGCTGTCAGCCGGCTTCGCGGGAAACAGCTACCCGGACATCTCCTACTCCTTTGGTGCCTGGGCAAGCCAACTCGAAGCATCGGGCCGCACTCTCGATATCACTGACAAGGTGAGTGACCCCGAGGTGAAGTGGGATGAGTTCTCCGAAGCGGCGCGCAAGACTGTTCAGCCCACGGGTGAGAAGACGATCGGATTCCCGGCCATCGTCGACAACCTCTCTCTCATTTACAACAAGACCCTCTTCGACAAGGCCGGGGTTGATTATCCCGACGAGACGTGGAGTTGGGATGACTTCCGAAGTGCCGCCAAGAAGCTGACCGATCCGGCGAACAATATCTACGGCTATGCCTACTCAGTCTCGGGTTCCGAGGAGACGACATGGCAGTTCTGGCCTCACCTCTGGCAGAACGGTGGTGACATTCTCAGCGAGGACCAGCAGTCGGCAGCCTTCGCCTCCGACGCAGGCGTCACCGCGCTCACCTTCCTGCAGGACATGGCGGTCACGGACAAGAGTGTCTATCTTGATCAGACCGACACCAAGTTCGGGCAGCTGTTCGCGAGCGACCGCATTGGCATGATCACGTCGGGGCCGTGGCAGCTCTACGACCTCGTGAAAGCGGGAACCGACTACGGTGTGACGATCCTTCCCGGAACTGACAGCGATCATCAAACTGTTTCCGGCCCTGATATCTGGGCGCTCTTCGATCACAAGGATGCCAACCGCGAGTATTGGTCGTATGAGTTCGTGAAGTGGCTCACGGATGCCGAACAGGACGTCCGCTGGAACGTCGCGATCGGCAACCTGCCGCTGCGGTCGAGCGAAGTCTCGTCTGACGCGTTCAAGGAGCAGGCAGCCCAATACCCAGGCCTGGACATCATGGCGGCGAACAATGAGAACGCTGAGCAGGCTCGTCCGACGGTTCCTGGCTACGTGAACCTCTCAGAGGCGATCGGCAGTGCGATCTCGCAAGTGCTCCAAGGTCAGAAGGATCCTGCTGAAGCGTTGAAGACTGCGGCGGACAAGGCCGATGAGAAGCTCGGGGACTCCAAGTAACGATGAGTCAGACTCGGATGCTGGTGGCGCCCCGTGCTTCGGAGCATGGGAGCACGGGGCGCGGCAAAGGAACGAGGCGGTTCTTCGAGGGATGGACGTTCGTCGGACCGGCCTCTCTTATCGTCGTCGGCCTCTCGATCTTCCCCGCCGTCTGGGCGTTCATCCTGTCTTTGCAGGAGTGGGATGGATTCAGCGAGCCAACGTTCATCGGCGGTGACAACTACGCGCGTCTCGTTGCAGATCCTGAGTTTCTCGACTCGATCATGCACACGCTCTTCTACACGATTCTCTTCGTGCCGTCCTCGGTGCTCGCCGGGCTGTTCCTTGCTGTCGCACTCAACAGACGAATCCGCTTCATCGGCATTTACCGCACGGCGATCTTCGTGCCCTTCGTCGCCTCGGCTGCTGCCACGGGAATATTGACGACGTACCTCTTCAGCCCGCAGTTCGGCGTCGTAAACAACGTTCTGCGCACGATTGGCCTGCCCGCTCAGGAATGGCTCGAGGATCCTTCGCAGGCGATGATCGTGATCGCGATCATGTCGCTCTGGGGCCAGGCGGCATTCACCACTGTGATCTATCTCGCGGCACTTCAGGACATCCCGGCCGACCTCATAGAGGCTGCCAGAATCGACGGGGCCAATAGGTGGCAGACCTTCTGGCGGGTCGTCTGGCCTCAGCTTGCGCCGGTGACGGTCTTCGTCACCATCTGGCAGATGATCGAAGCGATCAAGCTGTTCGATTTGGTCTTCACAACGACCAAGGGCGGACCGCTGGACGCAACGAAGACCATCGTCTACTTCGTCTGGGAGCGTGCTTTCAAAGGCTTGGAGTTCGGGTACGGATCAGCGGCTGCCTATGTGCTGTTCGCGCTGACACTTCTCATCACTCTTGCGGTCGTCGTGTACTCGCGGCGCGGAGACAAGGAGGCCTTCTGATGGTTGCCACACGTGAAGCCGTGGGGATCTCTCCACACGTGACGGTGCAAACTCGACGACGCCCCCGTCGACTGAGCGGCTGGCATTTCGTGCTTGCGCCGCTCGCCATCATCTTCGTCATCCCCTTCGTGCAGATGCTCCTCGCCGCCTTGTCGCCGGCAGCCGAACTGGTGCAGTTTCCGCCGCCGTTCGTGCCATCGACACTGACTCTCGAGAACTTCGGCAAACTGTTCGCGACGACGAACGTGCTGCAATGGCTCCTGAACTCGGTCATCGTGTCGGCATCCGCGATCGCTGCTCACATCGTGCTGTGCTCGTTGGCCGGCTACGGGTTCGCCCGGCTGAAGTTCCGAGGTCGGAACATGGGCTTTCTGCTGATCATCGCGACCATCATGCTGCCGACTCAGCTGCTTATGATTCCGACGTACATCCTGTTCTCTAAGATCGGGCTGATCAACACGATCGGCGCTGCTATCGTCCCTTGGCTGGCCTCGGCGTTCGGAATCTTCCTCATGCGCCAGTTCTTCATCGGACTTCCCGTGGAATTGGAAGAAGCGGGAATGCTCGATGGCTGTTCGCGCTGGGGAATCTTCTTCCGCATCGTGCTGCCGCTCGCCAAACCAGCGCTCGCCACACTGGCGATCTTCACTCTGCTCAGCTCGTGGAATGACCTGATTTGGCCCTTGATCGCCATCAATGATCCCAGCGCGTTCACCATTCAGCTCGGAATCGCGAACTTCCAGGGAGCGCGCCAGACTGAATGGGGGCTGCTCATGGCGGGGAACGTCGTGGCGGTGTTCCCGCTGGTGTTGTTCTTCCTCTTCGCCCAGAAACAGTTCATCCAGACAATGACCTTCTCAGGACTGAAAGGATAACGCCGGTGCACACACTGGTCGTTGGAGACACCAACCCGGATTTCATTCTGCGCGGAGACGTCAAGCCGCGCTTCGGACAAGCCGAGCAGTTGCTCACGTCGGCCGAGCTCGTGCTGGGCGGAAGTGCGTCCATCGTCGCAGCTGGCCTTGTGAAGCTCGGTGTCGATACGGGCCTGCTCGCCACACTGGGTAGCGACTACTTCGGCACGCTCACGGAAGAGTACTTAGCCGAGTGCGGCATCGACACATCAGAACTCCTGCGAGCCGACGGCGGCGCGACGGGAATCTCAGTGATACTTTCGCAACCTGATGACCGGTCGATCTTCACCTTCCCCGGTGTCATTCCCACCCTGTCGATCGAGGCAGTGCGAACGAGTGTTCAGCGGGTCGCGCCCAAGCATGTTCACTTCTCGTCGTATTTTCTCGTTCCGGAGCTCGCGGCTGGCCTGCCTGCGCTTCTCGACGAGCTCCGTGGGCAGGGAATCACAACGAGCGTCGACACGAATTGGGATCCGAGTGAGCAATGGACCGGTCTCGACGATGTGCTGCCGCGCATCACTCACTTCATGCCCAACCGGCAGGAGCTGCGAGCTGTTGGTGCAGGGTATGCCGATGATCCCGCTGGATCCGACGAAGACATCGCCTGCGCGCTAGCCAAGCTCGGTCCTGTCGTCGTCGTCAAACGGGGGTCTGATGGTGGACTGGTTGCCACTCCTGACGGGGATGTGAGAACTGTCGACGTTCCGGAGGTCTCCGTCGTCGATACAACCGGTGCAGGCGACAGCTTCAACGCCGCATATATCGCCGCGATGGCGCACGGCATCCATGATGAAGAGGAGCGGCTCAGATGGGCTACGCTCGCCGGTTCTCACTCGGTGACTCGATCCGGTGGCACCGGTGCGCAAATCTACCTTGGAGAGTTGCGCGCGAACCTCGATTCAGTCGGGGCGGAACGAGCCTAAGACGAGGCGGGTGACGTGCTGCGCTGGCGCTTCGCGTGAGCGCGCACCTTCATGCGGTTGCCGCACGTCGCCATCGAGCACCACTTCGCTGTACCTGGGCGGCTGTGGTCGATGAGGAAGAGGTTGCACTCGGTGTTCGCGCACGGGCGCAGTCGGCCCGGCAGGTCACGCTGCACCTGAGACCAGGCGCGCGCCGCGCGAATCGCGAGACGTTCGTCGGCCGGAGCATCGAGCTGCCAGTCGATGCCCTCCGCGGTGGCGTGCGGTCGGAGTGACGCACGCGCGAGCAGCGGCTGCAGCTCGTCAGAGGCATCCTGCCCGCGAATCACGCGCTGCAGAGCGTCACGCATTCGTTTGGCGCTCTCGACCTCGGTCGTGGTTCCGGTGCCGCCGAAGCGCGAGAGCAGCGCGTGGCCGGACGCGCCGTCGAGCTCATCGGTCGGCTGTCCGTCGTGCACCGGAGCGCTGTTGAGCAGCGCAACGAGAAGTTCTTCGTCGTCAACCACGGCATCCTCTTTCGTCTTGCCATAAGCAGCTGAGTCCATGCTAGCATCCCACTAACCAGTAAAACAATTGAAAGAGGTTAGTCATGGTCATGGTCCACCACCGCACCGTCCAGGTCGACGGGCTCGACGTCTTCTATCGCGAAGCCGGTCCCTCCGATGCGCCCGTGCTGCTGCTTCTGCACGGCTACCCGACCAGCTCGCACATGTTCCGACACCTCATTCCGCTTCTCGCGACCGAATATCGCGTCATCGCGCCGGACCACATCGGCTTCGGCCGGTCGTCAGCTCCATCGGTCGACGACTTCGATTACACGTTCGACCGGCTCGCCGAGGTGACCGAGCAGTTCGTCGACGCCCTCGAGCTCACGACGTACACCGTCTTCACCCACGACTACGGTGCGCCGATCGCCTGGCGACTCGCGCTTTCGCGCCCGCACGCCGTGAACGGTGTGATCTCGCAGAACGGCAACGCCTATGAAGAAGGCTTCGTCCCCGAATTCTGGGAGCCGATCTGGGCGTATGCGGCCGATGCGTCGCCCGAGAACGAGGCGAAGCTGCGACCGGCACTCGGCCGCGAGGCCGTCGAATGGCAGTACACGCACGGCGTCCCCGACGTCACCACGATCGACCCGGATGCCTGGGAACACGACCTCGCCCTGCTCGCACGACCCGGCAACGACCGCGCGCAGCTGGCGCTGTTCGGCGACTACGTCACGAACCGCGCCCTGTATCCGCGGTTCCACGAGTGGCTGCGCGAGACGCAGGTGCCTGTGCTCGCGATCTGGGGCGCGAACGACGAGATCTTCGGGCCCGACGGTGCCAGGGCATTCGCGAAGGACGTGCCGCACACCCGCGTCGAGCTGTTCGACGGAGGGCACTTCATTCTCGAGTCCCATCTCGACGAGGCCGCCCAGATCATCCTGGAATGGCGGCGCACCTTCTGACCAGTGTGGAGTGAGGGATGCCGCCGGCTCGTCAGCCGCGAGCGGCGGCGACCTGCGCCCCGACCGTCTCCGCGAGCGTCGCGGGCGGCCGACCGGTGATCCGCCCGATATCGTCACTCACGGCCGCCAGCTCGCCGCGGGCGATCGCGGTGTACGTGCTGATCCAGGCATCCATCTGCCACTCGGGCGGGTTCCACGCCTGACGTGACGCACGCGCCTCGTCGATCGACTCGTCGTGGTAGCGGACAGGTCGCCCCGTGGCATCCGCGATGACCGCCGCAACCTGCTCGAGACTGAGCGCCTCCGGCCCCGTCATGTTGTACGTCTTGTACGCGTGGTCCTCCGGGTGCTGCAGAATCTCCGCGGCCGTCCGCGCGATGTCCGCGCGGGCCACGAACGACGCGCTGCCGTCGCCGCCCGGTCCGCGCAACACATCGTCGTCGCCGACGAAGCTCGGCAGGATGTCCTGATAGAAGTTGTCGCGCAGAAACGTGTGCCGCAGCCCCGCCTGATCGATGATCTCCTCGGTCGCGGCGTGATCGCGGGCGAACGTGAACGTCGCGTCGGGCGAGGCCTCGAAGAACGACGTATAAACGATGTGCTTCACCCCCGCCGCGACGGCCGCCGTGATGAATGTGCGGTGCTCGTTGAGGCGGTTCATGCTCTCGGTGGTCGACACCATGAAGAGCGTGTCGATGCCGCGGAGCGCGCTCGCCGCGGCATCCGCATTGCCGTAATCGACCTCGAACGCCTCTGCGCCCTCGAGCGCGAGCGCCCGGTTCGCCTTGCGTACCAGCAGGCGCTGCGCGGCTCCGGCATCGGCGAGCGTGCGGGCGACCAGGCCGCCCAGTGCTCCGGTGGATCCTGTCACGGCGATAGTCATGTGAGCCCCCTCCGGCGATCGTGTCGCGTCTGGTCGCCACGATACGCTCCGCGCACGGGCCATGCATTGCGCGATCTTTCAGGCGCAGGATGCCGCGGCTCGACGCACTCGCCGCGCCGAGCCGCGACACTCACAGCTGCAGAATCGCCATCGCGATCACGAAGTAGATGATCAGCCCGGTCGCGTCCACGAACGTGGAGATGAACGGGTTCGAGAACACGGCCGGGTCCACCTTGATCGCGTGAGCGGCGAGGGGCATGACCCCGCCGATCGTCGCGGCCACGGTGCACACGGCCACGAGCGTCAACCCGATCGTGAGACCGATCTGCGTGTCATAGACGAGGCTCGCGATGCCGAAGCCGAGGGTTCCGAGCAGCAACCCGAGCGAGAAGCCCACGCGCATCTCGCGACCCAGCACACGCAGAATGTCACGCGCGCTCACGTCGCCGAGCGCGAGTGCCCGCGTCACGGTCGTCGCCGCCTGGTTGCCCGTGTTTCCACCGGTTCCGATGAGCAGAGGCACGAACAGCGCGAGCACGGTCACCGCGTTGAGCGTGTCTTCGAAGACCGACAGCACCTGAACGGTGAGCGTCGCACCGACCGCGAGCACCAGCAGCCACAGCACACGCGACTTCACAAGCGAGCGGATCGGCGTCGCCAGGTACGGCCGACGCAGCGGCTCCACACCACCCTGACGAGCGGAGTCCTCGGTCTCCTCCTCCTCAAGAATGCGGACCGCGTCATCGATCGTGAGGATGCCCACGAGACGGGACTCACTGTCGACGATGGGCAGCGCCAGAACGCCGAGATCGGCGCAGGCTCGCGCGGCATCCTCTTCGTCTGACGTCGCCATGATCGTGTGCGGTCGCGACATGATCTCGCGAATGAGCATCTCGCCGTCTGCCCTCAGCAGGTCGCGCAGGCTCACGATGCCGACGACGCTGCGACCGTGGTCGAGCACCGGGATCGTGTAGACCGTCTCGGCGTGGTCGAGTCGAGCCTGCACGCGGGAGAGCGTCTGCGTCACCGTGAGGCCGGGGTGGGTCGTGACGTACTCCGGGCTCATGCGGCGGCCGATGCTGCCCTGGGGGTAGCCCAGAACCGCGGCCGTCAGCTGACGCTGAACGGCGGGCAGCCCGCGCAGCAGCTGAGGTGCCAGCGCGGCGGGCAGCTCATCGAGCAGGCGCACCCGGTCATCCGGAGTGAGCCGCTCGAACAGCGAGGCGACCTCGGAGTCCTGCAGGCCTGAAACGATGTCGCTCTGCAGAGCGGGAGGCAGCGCCTCGAACACGTCGAGCGCCTGCTGCTTCGACAGCAACCGGAACACGACGGCGCTCTGGCGCTTGCTCAGACGCTCGCAGATGTCGACGAGCTCGTTGGTGCCGCGGTCGGCGATCATCGCCGCGACGCCCGTCAGGTCGCGGGAGTTGACCTGCTGCGAGATCGTGTCGATCGCGCCGGTCATGTCGTTGTTGAAGTCGACGGTCATGTCGGACTCCTCTTCATCTCTGGCGTGCGCGGCGGCTGCCCTGTGAAGATGCCGCTGGCACACGCGACCTCAGCTCGATGCGCTGTGCGTCGCATCGGAGTTGTGGTCAGGTCAGGTACTGGGACAACCGGGGACCGCCCGTTCCCGTCGCCGTGACGTCAGAGTGAATGAATCGCGGTCACAGGCGAAACGGGTGCGGTGCCCGGTCTGTGACTAGAACTGCCACCGTCCATCGGGTCGCTCACCTCGCTTTCGCCTCGAGTGCGTCGGCATCATGCCGACGCGCGCAATTTGGTGGGCCGAAAGGCCGTGATGAGCGTATCAGACGATTCATAGGGTGTCCTGGCAGTTGCCCAGCGTGGAATGCGCGACCTGTTCGGATACCCTGAGCGAGTACGGAGCGACTCGAACGGTGGATCGTGAGCGATGCGGGTGCGGTGAAGCGACGCGGATCCATGGGCACATGGATGCTGCGGCTCGCGCTGCTCGTCGTCGCGGTGTGGGTGATCCTGGCGATGGCGCGCGCGTATCGTGCGCTCGACGTCGAGGCCATCCGCGCGGCCTTCGCGAACCTTCTCTGGTGGCAGACCATCGTGCTGCTGATCGTGCTGCTCGTCAGGCAGGTGCTCAACGCCGCACCCCTGTCGATCTACATTCCGGGCGTCAGCCTCTGGCGGGCGACCGTCAACGATCTCGCCGCGAGCACAGCCTCCGCATTCGCGCCGCCGCCGAGCGACATGGCGCTTCGTGTCGCACTCTTCACATCATGGGGTTACGGCGTCGACGTGTCGATGGCGGGCACGACGATGAACGCGATGAACCTGTTCATCGTCCGCTTCGGCACGCCCCTGGTGGGTTTCGTTCTGCTGCCTTTCACAGGGCTCGCGCCCGGACTGCGCCTGCTCGATCTTGGAAGTCTGCTGGTCTGCGCGGCTCTCGTTGCGGGTGTGCTGCTGGTGGTGCGGAGCGGAACGCGCGCCGCCGTGCTGGGCAGGCGCCTCGGTCGTGTGGCGCGCAGGTTCCGCGCGAGCATCACCCCGGATGCCTGGGCCGACGGCTTTCAGCATTTTCAGCAGCACATCGCCTCGGGGTTCTCGTGGAAGTTTCCCCGTGCCATCGTCTGCACGTTGGCGATGGTCGCTGTGGATCTCGTGCTTCTCGTCCTGGCGCTTCGCTTCGTCGGGGTGGCCTCGACCGAGGCATCCCTGCTGATCGTCGCGGCCGCATTTGTCTTCGCGTATCCGCTGACGCTCTTTCCGATGCAGGGCATCGGCATCATGGACACTGCGATTCTGGCGACCCTCGTCGGTGTCGCCGGGCCGGAGGTGGCCTCGCCGGCCGTCGCGGGGCTGATCATCTGGCGGGTCTACACCGTCGGCGGCCCGCTGCTGCTCGGCGTGGTCGCGATTGCGTTTCGCAGGCGCGTGGCGCCGTCAGCGCGCACCTAGCTGTGTGCCCGCGCGCCCCGAGTCGTGTGCCACTTTGTGCGTCCTCCCGGGGGTGGGCGGGCAGATAAAGCGGCACACGGTTACCGAGAGTGAGGCGCACGGTTGCCGGGGAACGATGGGCGTGGAGAGGCGGGCGGCGGTGTCGGTGGGGGCGTGCCACTTTGTGCGTCCTCCTGAGGGAGCATAAGCAGACAAAGCGGCACACGATTGTGGAGCGGGGGTTGCGCTCGCGGCATCCTCGACATATCGTACAACCAAATGGTTGTACGAGACATAGGTGATGACGAGATCGACCAGATCTTCCACGCGATGGCAGACGCCACGCGGCGGGACATCGTCGCGCGTGTGATGGCGCAGGCGCTGTCGGTGTCGACGCTCGCGAGTGGCTATGCGATGAGCTTCGCCGCAGTTCAGAAGCACGTCGCCGTCCTCGAGCGCGCGGGCCTCGTCGTCAAGCAGCGGCGAGGGCGAGAGCAGCTCGTCCACGGCGACCCCGAGACGATCCGGCGTGCCGCGAAACTCCTCGAGCGGTACGAGGAGATTTGGCGCGGCCGCATCGCTCGCATGCACGATCTCGTCGACTCAGACAGCACCACCGAAGCAGGGAGAGACTCATGACAGTGACACGCAGCGAAGCGGATGCTCAGGAGCTCACGCTCACGATTGAGACCGAGTTCGCCGCTTCCGCCCAGCGCATCTGGCAGCTGTGGGCGGACCCGCGGCAGATCGAGCAGTGGTGGGGTCCGCCCGGGTACCCGGCCACGTTCCATCGGCACGAGTTCGAGGTGGGCGGGCAGAGCCGGTATTTCATGACCGGCCCGAGCGGCAATCGGTCGCACGGCTGGTTTCGGTATACGGCGGTCGTTGAACCGTTGAATCTGGAGTTCGACGACGGCTTTGCCGACGACGATGGCGAACCGCTCGATTTCGAGGATGCCGCGCACGTCACGGTCACCATCGAGCCGACGGACACGGGCACGCGCATGTCCACGGTGACGCGATTCCGCGACACCGAGCAGATGGAAGCCATGCTCGAAATGGGGATGCAGGAGGGCATGGCGCAGGCGATGGGGCAGATCGACGCACTGCTTGTCGCCTGAGACTGAGTCGCCGTCGTGTGCCGCTTTGTCTGCTCTCCAGGGTGTGGGTTGGCAGACAAAGTGGCACACCATTGTGAAGTGCCAACGGTCGCGGACAGAATCAGGCGGCAGGGGCGGATGCCTCGGAGGACTGAGCGTCCGCCATGAGGCCGCGCGCGAGCAGCGTCGCCCCGGCGACGGCCGACGGCATCGTCAGCACCGGGCCGAGCGGAATCAGAAAGAACAGCTGCGTCAGCACGCCGAAGCCGATGAGGCGCCAGCGGTGAGTGCGCATCAGATCACGGCGCGCCGGCAGTGGAACGCCGTGCGCCTCGAACACCCGACCGGCGAGCTCGCGCGCAAGAAGGCGCCCGGTCAAGACGAAGCCGAGCACCGCCGCACACGCCGAGCCCACGACGGGAATGAGACCGAGCAGAAACATGACGAGCGAGGTCAGGATGCCCAGGCCGACGAGCTGCAGCCCATCGACGATGCTCCGCCAGAAGCCACCCGCGGACTCCGGCGCCTCACCGCCGAGGTCGGCCTCGACTCCGAGCGAGATCTTCTCGTAGAACGGATCCCCGATGGTGAGCGTCAGCGCCGTGAACGTCACGACTGCCAGCACCGCGGCCGCCCCGAACGCGACGATGCCGATCGCGACGCGCACAACGTCACGCCACCCGGCCGCCCACGAGTCGGCGAACGGCGTCGCCCAGTCCACGAGCATCGGCAGGTTCACCCCGAAGGTGATCAGGGCCGCGACGAGGAGCACGAACGAGATGGCCGCCGGCACGAGGCCGAGCGCCATCAGGCGCGTGTGTGAACGCCAGAAACGGATGCCTTTCAGGTACAGCCCCGCTCCGGTTGCGAAGTCTCGCAGCATCCCACCAGCATAGGCGTCGCCGCACAGCTCCAAGCCGGGAGACGTCGCTGATGGTGACGCTCCCGGCTTGGTGGTGGCGCTTACGTGGGTGGAACACCGACTCGCCTCAGAGGTAGGGACGGGTGATCAGCTCAAGGTAATGACCCGACGGGTCGAGCAGGTACAACCCGCGACCGCCATGGTCATGGTTGATCTCACCTGGCCGCGTCTGCTGAGGGTCGGCCCAGTGGTCGCGTCCCTGCGTGGTCAGCATGGTGTGTGCCCGGTCGAAGTGGTCGTCGTCGAGCAGATACGCGTAGTGCTGAGGCGGGAACTCAATCGGCGGAGCGGCGAATTGAAGCAGAAGGCCATCGGCGATCTGAAAACAAGGCGGGGCCAGGCCGCGAAGGCGGCGAACAAGGATGCCTAAGGAAGGTTGATGATTCCGGTGATCGGGTGTTCCGTCGGCATCCTGTCTCGGTCATAGGTGATGTCGGAGTAACCGTGCGGTGTCGGTTTGCCCTCGTCGTCGACGTTCACGAACACGATCTTCTCGATAGTGAGAATCGTGCGGCGCGTGATCATGTTGCGCACCACTGCACGCATCGTGAGGGAAGTGCGACCGAAGTGGGTGGCGACGAGGCCCATCTCGACGAGATCACCTTGCTGTGCTGAGGCCTCGAAGTTGATCTCGGAGATGAACTTCGTGACGACGTGGTAGTTGCCCAGCTGGATGATCGCGTAGATCGCGGCCTCTTCGTCGATCCAGCGCAGCAGACTGCCGCCGAAGAGCGAGCCGTTCGGGTTGAGGTCTTCGGGCTTGATCCATTTGCGGGTGTGGAAGTTGATGTCGGGGCTGTTCTGCTTCTTCTTCAACACGTGATCTCCCATCGGCGCCTGTGACCATTATCGAGCACTGAGCGGGTGGGGTGCGCAGCGTTGCACGAGTGTGCAGCGCTGCTGGCGGGGGGAGCGGGGCGAGGAGGATCAGGCGCGGCGGCGAGGGGGGCATCCGCGGCGGCGAGAGAGGCGCCGTTAGGCTGGGCGCGTGGAGCAGAACGTGCGCATCGCGGTGGTCGGCGCCATCATCGTGCGCGACGGTCTCGTGCTCGCCGCACGACGTGGACGTGAGAAGGCGCAGGCGGGACTGTGGGAGTTTCCGGGCGGCAAGGTCGAACAGGGCGAGAGCCCGGATGCCGCGTTGGCACGGGAGATCCGCGAGGAGCTGCGCTGCCGCATCGTTGTCGGGGAGCACGTCGAAACCACAGAGCACTCGTACGGCGGCACCATCGTGGTGCTCAGTACGTTCCTCTGCGAGCTCGCAGACGGTGAGCCGCAGGCGACGGAGCATGCGGAACTGCGCTGGGTCGCGGCATCCCACCTTCGTGCTCTCGACTGGGCGCCCGCCGACGTGCCTGCCGTGCAGAGACTGCTTGCTTTGGGAATCGTTGCGACAGCATAAGACGCAGATGCGATCGCGGGCGTCGGCTACCGGTGTCGACTACCCCGCGTCGCGCGCCTCGTCGAGGTAGGAGTACGCGGTCACTCGCGAGATGTTGAGGCGCGATGCGACGTGCTCCATGCCCTTGCGCATCTGCAGCACACCCTGCTGATCGAGAGTGCGGACGACCGCGACGCGATCGTCACGAGACATTTGGGAGACCGGTTTGCCGATCGCCTGGATCGCATCGGTGACCATTGCATCCATCACCGACACGAGGTCTTTGCCGAAGTACTCGCTCGGTGCGTCCGGTGCCTCCGCTGCCGAGAGGGGGAGGAGCCGGTCGAGGAGGGTGCGTGCCTGTTGCAGAGCGCTCACGTCGACGTTGATGCAGAGCGCGGCGATGATCGTTCCCGTGCTGTTGCGCAGGTACACGGAGGAGCAGCGGAGTTGACGGCCGTCGCTCGTGAAGCCACGGTAGCCGAACGCGTCGTGGTCCGCGGTCTGGTTGTGGATGACCTCGGCGCCGAGGCTCGAGGATGGGCCGCCGACCTTGCGGCCAGTCACGTGTCCGTTCTCGATGGCGATGATCGTGTGGTCGAGGTCGGGCTCGTCTGCGGAGAGATCGTGCAGAACGACCTCGCAGCCGGGGCCGCCAGCTGCTGCCATCGCGCGCATCGCCGGGCGGTAGACGGCGACGACTTCGTCGATCGACTCGAACGTTGGGGTATGCGCGTCCGCGATTGCGGGAGCTGGCTCAGGCAGCATCCGTTCTCCTTTGTATCTAACAAAATGTCCAACCTGTAGACATACTGTCTAGATCGGTGCTAACTTAACGTTTTGTCTACGGATAACTGTACGCCAGAGGCGACTCGAGACCTACAAGTTAAGCGTCAAATCAAAGATTCGGTCATGGCGGACCGACGTGAAACTTATACAAAGAGTAAGGAGGCTCTTATGGCCAACTCTGCTGCTCCGGCTCGAGGGCTGCGGGCGATTCCGCGCAAGGACCGCCGGACTGTCGCCGGCGGCGCCATCGGCACGATGATGGAGTACTACGACTACTACCTGTACGGTCTCGCTGCCGCGGCCGTCTTCCCCGCCGTGTTCTTCCCGGGCGATGACCCGGTCACAGGAACACTCGCTTCGTTCGCGAGCTTCGCGGTCGGATTCCTGTTCCGCCCGGTCGGTGGAATTCTGTTCGGCTACGTCGGAGATCGCTTCGGCCGCAAGAAGTCCCTGATGATCACCGTCATCGGCATGGGAATCTGCACGGCACTCATGGGTCTCATCCCCTCGACAGAGTCCATCGGGCTGCTCGCACCGATTCTTCTCGTGGTTCTCCGTTCGCTCCAAGGACTGTTCGTGGGCGGCGAGATGGGACCCGCCGCGACGATCGTCGTCGAGTACGCGCCGACCGGGCGTCGTGGTCTCTTCGGTGCCCTGCTGATCTCGGGTGCGGGAATCGCGAACGTCTTCTCCGCCGGTCTGATGGCCGCGCTCGGATCAGGTTCGGACTCCTTCTTCATGACGTGGGGCTGGCGCATCCCGTTCCTGTTCGCCGCGGTGCTCGCGATCGTCGCCGTGATCCTGCGAAGCAAGCTGCAGGAGTCGGAGGAGTTCCAGACGTACACGAAGACCGTCGAGCTGGGGCAGGCGAAGCGCAAGAACCCGCTGATCGAGGCGCTGCGTCACCCCAAGAACCTGATTCTCGGCATCTTCGTCGGTCTGCCCCAGAGCATCGCCGGCTACGTGGTGCTGACCTTCGGACTGAGCTACATCGTGTCGCACGGCGTCGATGCGCAGGTCGGGTTCATCGGCACGATGATCGTGGGATTCCTGCAGATCGTCATGGCACCGTTCTGGGGCCACATCTCTGACAAGGTCGGGCGCCGCCGGTTCTACATCCTCGCTTGCATCGGCTTCGCCGTGCTGCTCTACCCCGCATTCATGCTGTTCAATGGCGGCACCGCCGTGCTGATCTGGCTCGGCATGATCGTCGGGTTCGTCATCCCCGGTGTGGCCATGCAGGGAACCTTGCAGACGCTGCTCACCGAGATGTTCGATGTCGAAGCGCGCACGACCGGTGTGAACGTGGGCTACCAGTTCTCGAACACGCTCGGTGGCGGCTTCGCGCCGCTCATCTGTGCGGCTCTCGTCGCCTGGGCGGGGCACATCTGGCCCGTTATCGTGTATGCGGCGCTGATCGCGCTCGCCGGTGTGATCGCGACGGCATACGCGTCGATTCGTCCCGACACGGAGGATGCCGGACGCCTGCACGCGCTGGACTGAGCGCGAGCGGCATCCGATCACACTGACCACCCGAAATCGATATTGAGGAGTAATCCATGACCAAGAAGGCCTTCCGCACCACGAACGCTCCGCAGCCGGCAGGTCCCTACAGTCAGGCGGTTGAGGCAAACGGGTTCGTGTACACGGCCGGTTTCGGACCTCAGGATGCCGCGAACGGCAACGCTGTCGCAGACAACGTCGGCGACCAGACCCGCCAGGTGCTGCGGAATGTCCAGGCCGCGCTCGCCGAGCGTGGGCTGACGCTGGACGACTGCGTCAAGACGACCGTTCACCTCGCGGACCTCGCCGACTTCGCCGAGTTCAACGAGGCCTACAAGGAGTTCTTCTCGGAGCCGTACCCGGTGCGCACCACCGTCGGGTCGCAGCTCGCGAACATTCTCGTGGAGATCGACGCGGTCGCCGCTGTCCCCGCGGACAAGTAGCACCAGAAGTACCACGGGTCGGGCCGCTGTGCACATGCACGGCGGCCCGACCCTTTGTGCTTTGTGAGAGGGGAAGCCTTACAGTGCACTCAAAGCTTTAAAGTGCAAAAATGCACTGTATGGATGAAAGTGCAATGGGACTGCGTGAGCGTCGTCGCCGCGAATCGGCGGAGCGGCTCATCGATCTCGCCCGGGAGTGGACCGCGCGTGATGGGTTCACGGGCTACACGATCGAGGAGCTGTGTGAGGCAGCCGGTGTCTCCCGGCGCACCTTCTTCAACTACTTCGCGTCGAAGGAGGACGCCGTGCTCGGCATCCTCGTCCCTCGCGGCGAAGACGAGCTCCAGCAGACCTTTCTCGACAAGGGGCAGGATGCCGGCAGCTCGACGAGCCTCCTCGATGACTTCGTGGAGCTGCACCTCGCCCGGTGGGAGCTCGTCGCTCCGACGGCATCCCAAGCTCATGCCCTGCATGCGGCGTTCGACCGCGAGCCGCGCCTCCACGCGCGGATGATCGAGCAGATCCACGCGCACGAGCAGCGTGACATCGCTCTCATCGAGAAGCGCGAGAACTTCGAGCCGGGAGACATCCGCGCCTCGACGCTCGTGCACCTCGTCGGCGCGTTCAGCCGTGCTGCCGCGGAGGAGTACTTCCGCGGGCACAGCGACGCTCCGCCGAGCATCCACGAGTTCTCCCACATCTTCGCGCGCCGCATCCATGCCGCCCGCGACCTCCTGAACAACCACACCCGAATCACAGAACGGCCCTCATGACAACAACGGAATCCGCGCCCTTCCTGCTGACAAAGCGGCGCATCTGGATCATCTTCAGCGCGCTGATCGCGGGGATGCTTCTGGCGAGCCTCGACCAGACGATCGTCTCGACCGCCATGCCGACGATCGTCGGTGAGCTGGGCGGCGTCGAGAACCAGGTCTGGATCGTCACGGCGTACCTGCTCGCGACGACGATCGTGATGCCGATCTACGGCAAATTCGGTGACGTGCTCGGCAGGCGCAACCTCTTCCTGATCGCGATCGCGCTGTTCACGCTGGCCTCGGTCGGCTGTGCGTTCGCGGGTGACTTCTGGTCGTTTGTGGTGTTCCGCGCGCTTCAGGGCCTCGGCGGCGGTGGCCTCATGATTCTGTCGCAGGCGATCATCGCTGACATCGTGCCGGCGAGCGAGCGCGGCAAGTATATGGGTCCTCTCGGCGCGATCTTCGGTCTGTCGGCGGTCGCCGGCCCGCTGCTCGGCGGGTACTTTGTCGACCACCTCACCTGGCAGTGGGGCTTCTACATCAACATCCCGATCGGCATCGCCGCGTTCGTGATCGCCCTGTTCACGCTCACGCTGCCCACCAAGAAGGCGACGAAGCGCATCGATCTGCTCGGCGTTCTGTTCCTCTCGATCACGACCACGTGCCTCATCTTCTTCACCGACTTCGGCGGCAATGACGACTTCGGTTGGGGCTCGGGGGCCACCTGGGCGTGGGGCGCAGGGATGCTTCTCGCCGGAGCCGCTTTCATCATCACCGAGGCGCGTGCCGAAGACCCGATCATCCCGCTCAGCCTGTTCCGCAACCCGATCTTCATCAATGCTTCCGCGATCGGAATGGTGCTCGGCATCGGGATGTTCGCCGCGATCGGCTTCCTCCCGACGTTCCTGCAGATGGCGTCGGGCACGTCGGCCGCGGTCTCCGGGCTGCTGCTCATTCCGATGATGGTCGGCATGATGGGGACCTCGATCTGGTCGGGCCTCGCCATCACCAAGACGGGGAAGTACAAGATTTACCCGATCGTCGGAACCGTCGTGATGGCGGCCGCGATGCTGGCGTTCACGACGCTTGCGGCATCCACCCCGATCTGGCTCATCTGTGTCTTCCTGTTCGTCTTCGGCGTCGGCCTCGGGTTGATCATGCAGGTGGTCGTGCTGGTCGTGCAGAACGCAGTGCCGGCTGCGCAGATCGGAACTGCGACGAGCACGAACAACTACTTCCGCGAGGTTGGAGCGTCGCTCGGAACCGCGGTGTTCGGCACCATCTTCACGACGCGACTGGCTGACAACCTGATGACGGTGTTCACGGATGCCGGTGCAAACGCGTCGGACGCTGCGGCGTCCACCGCGACGATCGACCCGCAGACGCTGAGCACGCTGCCTGAGGCGGTGCGCGACGGCATCGTCGGTGCGTACGCGGATGCTCTCGCGCCGGTGTTCTGGTACATCTTGCCGTTCATCGGGGTGGCGCTCCTGCTCTCGCTCCTGCTGAAGCAGATTCCGCTCTCCGACAAGGCGGGCCTCGTGGAGCGCGGCGAGGCGATCGGCGGCGAAGAGGCGGAGCGCCTCGAGGCGGAGCAGCGCGCGGCGGCTAAGCGCGGCGAGACGGTAGGCGGCGAGGAGGCGGAGCGCGGCGACGCGGTGGGTTCTGCGGCGGCATCCTCGTCTGGTGAGGTGTCGCGGCCGGCCGCGCAGTAGCAACCTCGGCCCGGAGGCGCAGTAGCGACCTGGGCCCGACGCGCACTAGCAGCAGCCCTGGGACGGCCGCGCAGTAGTAACTCTCGCGAAGGTGCCCTCTGCGGACGAAAGTGCGTGCCGCGGCACGCACTTTCGTCCGCAGACAGCACACTCATGCAGGAAACAGCGCGCCTCGAAGTGGTGCACCGATGTGGGAGCAGGGTTCGGGGCCGGCCGCAGGCGCTGCGAGCCGTTGTGGCAGGGCGCTCAGCTCACCATCGCTGCTCGCGCGCCCACGACTCGATGCTGTGCCACGCGACCTCGGGGTACGCGGCATGCAGCGCGTCGATGTCGATCGAGTACCCGCGCTCGCGGAAGAACCGCATCATCGCCGCGAGGTCGTGATTGCTGCTCGCCTCGATGGCGTCGAGCGGAATCTCGCGGTACTCGACCCGATGCCCGAGCACCTCACTCAAGGCCTCGGCGGTCTCGGCGCCGGTCACCTCCGCCGACGCCAGCTCGATGCGCTGGCCGTCGAAGCGCTGCGGGTCATCGAACACGAGCGCGGTGAACTCCGCGAGGTCGGCGAGAGCCACCTGCTGCACGGCGGTGTCCGCGGGCACGCCGAACGCGTACGTCCCCTCCCGCAGTGCCTCGAGATTGCGCGCCGCGTTGTCCATGAACATCGCGGGCGCGACCACGGTGTGCGGCACGGTCAGCGTCTGGAGGTGCCGCTCGACCTGCGCTTTGCTCTCGAAGTGAGGCACGCGCGTGTCATCGAGGGCGCTCGCCACACTTGCGTAGACGATGAAGGGCACCCCGACAGCGACGGCCGCGTCGAGGAGCGCGATCGTCTGGCGCTCTTCTGCCGCGGCATCCGCTTCGTATGGTGTGCCCATCGCATAGACGCCATCGACACCGGATGCTGCTCGCCGCAGACTCTCCCCGTCGTCGAAGTCGGCGCCGACGACCTGCATGCCCAGCTCGCGCAGGGCGTGCGCCTTCGGGCTCTCAGTGCTGCGGGTCATCGCCCGCACGGAGTGACCGTGTGCGGAGAGCGCACGGGCGACCGCGCCTCCCTGGTTGCCGGTGGCGCCGGTCACGAGAATCGTCGAAGTCATTGTGTTTCTCCTCCTTAGTTTGCTTAGTCAATAGTTGCTAACGCAAATAGTGTGGCGGCAATTCCCGATACGCTGAAAGAGTGAGAGACGGCGAACGCGACGCAGTATGGGTCGACCTCCAAAAGGCCGCCGCCTTCCTCGACGCCGAGCTGAGCGCGCGGCTGCAAGAGCAGGCCGAGATGTCGTCGGTGGAGTTCCAGCTGCTCTGGTATCTGTCGAACGCGGTCGATCGACGGCTCACAATGTCAGAGGCATCCGCACGCCTGACGCTGAGCCCGAGCGGGCTGACCCGTCTCGCCGATCGGCTCGAGCGACGGGGCTGGGTGGAGCGCGAACCCGACCCATCGAATCGTCGCGTGTGGTTGTTGAGTCTGACGGATGCTGGCGCGAAAGCCGCGCGCCAGGGGTACCTCACCGCGAGTCGCACGCGCCGAGAGCTGCTGGATGCGCGACTGAGCGATGACGACGTGCGTCAGCTCGGTGCCATCGCGGGCAAAGTGCTCGGCCGAATCGACGTCACCGACGTCACCGAGGCCACCGACCCCGGCCGCTGACGCCACCGCGGTGTCGCGCCGCCCGGGCAACCGCACTGCCGCGCCGCCCAACCAGCCGTGGGCCACCGCGCTGTCTAGCTACCTGCGTGCCACTGCGCTGCCCGGCCAATCGTGTGGCACCGCACTGCCCGGCCAACCGTGTGCCACTTTGTCGCATCACGCCACGTGTTTTTGCAGGACAAAGTGGCACGCGGTTGTGAGACGGGGCGAGAGGAGGCGGGGTGGTGCGAGGGACGAGAGGAGACGGGGCGAGGTCGGGTGACGTGAGGTGGGGCGAGGCGGGGCGGAGCGAGGTCGGGCGAGGCGGTGTGAGGCGAGGTGCGCGAGACGAGGTCGGGCGAGGCGGGGCGCGGACGGCGCCTTACGAGACGTAGTGCTCGAGCGGACGCAGCTCGGGCTGCGCCGCCGGGTCTCGCACGACCGCGGCGCCCACAGCGTTCGCCGCACGCAGCGCCTCCTCGTGCGACAGGCCACCGCGCAGCGCGATGACGAGGGCCGCGCAGAAGGCATCCCCGGCGCCGACCGTGTTGACGGGCGTCGTCCTGACGGCATCCGCGAACGCCACCTGCTCGCCGCGCACGAGCATCGCCGAGCCCTTCGAGCCGTACGTGACGGCGACGAGCGCCGCGTCCGCCAGCTCGGGGATGAGCTCGTACTCGGTCTCGTTCACGATGATGAGGTCTGCGCGCTCGATGAGCTCTGTGGGCAGCGGCATCGCCGGCGCCGCGTTCAGCGCGAAGTAGCCGCGGCAGCGGCGAGCGGCCTGGGCGACAGTGTCGAGCGAGATCTCGAGCTGCGCGAGCACCGTGTCGTGCTCGTCGAACTCCACGCCGCTGATGCTGACGTGTGCGTTGGCACCCTCACACACGGCGATCTGGTTTTCGCCCGCGGCATCCACCATGATGAGCGCCGTGCCCGTCTCGCTGTCGACCGTCGCCACGTGCGCCAGGTCGACGCCCGCCGAACGAAGCGCTTGGCGCATCGTCTCGCCCTCGGCATCCGCTCCGACTGCGCCGACCATGCGCGTTGCGGCCCCAAGCCGTGCGCCGGCCGCGGCCTGGTTCGCGCCCTTGCCGCCGGGGCTGCGCGTGAGGCGTCCGCCGCCGACTGTCTCGCCCGCGCCGGGAAGACGCTCGGTGGTCGCGGTGATGTCGGCGTTGATGCTGCCGACCACGGTGAGGGGAATGTCGAATGCCATGGGTCTCCTTCGGAATGGCGCGCTACGAAGAGGGCGTCTGCACGACGGTCAGGTGCCCGACACGCGACGAGACGATGCACTTCGCGAGGTACACGGGCGTGCCCTCATGCTCGACCACCTGAGTGAGAATGATGACGGGGTCGGATGCCGCGAGCCCGAGCTGCTTGCCGCGTGACGCGCCGACGATGCTCGGTGCGATCTGGCAGGTGCTCGCGGTGAAGATCGGTCCGCAGAGCTCGAGGAGTCCGGCGTAGAGCGTCGCATCACGCTCAGCGGCCCGCTGAAAGCTCGCCGCGACGGCCGGACTGATATCGCTGAGATACTTGCCGGCCGGCAGGTGCTCCTGAACGATCGCGATCGGCTCCCCGCCGCGCTTGAGCACGCTCTCGCGGAACCAGGTGTTGGCCTCGAGATCGAGGTTCAGGTTGCTCGCCACGAACTCGGTGTTCGGCTGCATCACGAAGTGGATGGGTTCGACGGTGACGGGCTGATCTGCGCCAGCGAGGGCATTCTCGAACGGGCGCAGGTCTTCGAGGCCGACTTTGGGGGAGGATGCCGTGACGAAACGGCCGACGCCGCGGCGGGTCGTGATGAGTCCGTCCTCCTCCAGGAGCATGAGTGCCTCGCGGATGACGGTGCGGCTGACGCCCAGCGCCGACCCGAGCTCGGTCTCGCGAGGGAGCGCTGAGCCGAGCGGAAAGACACCGTCGCGGATGCCCTGTGTGATGCGAGCGTATGCGGCAACGCGCAGCGGCTGACCGACCGTGGTGGTGAGGGGGAGCGCGAGGAACTCGTCCATCTCCGTCATTGGGCTCCTTGAACTCGGCTCGGGCTCGGGCCTCTATTCAATCACGAGAAAACGTTGTAGTGTGCATGTCGTACCCGAGAGGTATAACATCATACTCACTACAGATTCGACGACGTTCCCGCCCGATTGACGACGAGTCTGGTGCCCCCTTACATGGACAAAGGAGTCTCGTTGTCTTCTACTCGTCTCGCGGCTGAGAGCGCCGCGGCATCCCCGTCTGACGGCAAACTTCACGGCGGACGCGCCATCGGCCTCGTCGCGACGCTGATCCTCGCCGTCGTCGCCTTCCAGCTGAACGCCAGCATGATCACGCCGGCTCTCCCGGACATGGCGCGCACGCTCAACGTCGACATCGACGCGGTCTCGCAGGTGTCCTCGCTGTTCTTCCTCGCCGGCGCCGTCGGCGGCGTTCTGCTCGCACGCTGGAGCGACTTCATCGGGCGCAAGCGCGGCCTGCTGATCGTGCTCGGCATCCTCTCCGTCGGCACAGTCCTGTGCCTCGTCGCGCCGAACCTGCAGATCCTGCTTATCGGGCGTGTGCTGCAGGGAGCATCGAGCGCGGCATTCCAACTCTCGTACGTGATTCTGAACGAGTCACTGACGAAGAAGATGTTCGGGACGATGCTGGGCGTGCTCACGGCGATCAACGGCGGTGTCGGCGGAGTCGACGGTTGGATCGGCGGTCTGCTCACCGACGCGTTCGGGTTCCGTTCGCTGTTCGTCGTGATCTTCGTCGTCGGCATTCTCGCACTCGTGTGCGTATGGATCGCCGCTCCGAAGGACACCGGCGCAGCGTCGTCCGGCTCGATGGACTGGTGGGGTGCCGGCGCACTGTCGCTCGGGCTCATCGGGCTCACATACTTCGTCTCCACGGGCGGTTCGCAGGGCTGGCTGGCCCCGCTCACCGTTGCGCTCTTCGTGGGAACGATCGCCGCGTTCGTCGCCTTCGTGTTCATCGAGAAGCGCCGCGCTACGCCGCTGATCGCGGTGCAGCACCTGAAGTCCCGCCAGGTCTGGCCTGTGATCGCAACGACCGTGCTCACCCTGTCGAGCGTCTTCGCGGTCATCAACTTCACGGTCGTCATGCTCAGTCAGAACACCGAGGTCGGCTTCGGCATGAACGCGGCGACCAGCGCGCTGATGTTCCTCGCCCCGCCCGCGATCATCGGTCTTGCCGCAGCGCCGTTCGCCGGATGGCTGGCCGCGCGGATCGGCTGGATCAGCATCCTCCGTGTCGGCCTGCTCATCTGCCTCGGTGCCCTCGTCGTGATCACGCTCTTCCCGCAGGTACAGTGGATCGTCTTCGCGATGATCGCGGTGCTCGGCGTCGCCTACAACGGCCTCGTGCTGACGACCGCAAACGGTCTGGGCGTGTTGCAGTCCCCGGTCGAGGCGCCGTCGGCGCTGCCGAGCATGAACAGTGCGGGCTTCGGCATCGGCGCGAGCCTCGGCATTGCGATCGTCGCCCCGTTCGTCGCGTCCGGAGGCATCGGCGGCTTCACGCTCGCTCTGTGGATCTCTGTCGCGATCACCGTTCTGGCCATCATCACGAGCTTCATTCTGAAGGCCGCGCCCAGCCAGGACTGAGCCTCAGTGCATCCGTTACCGCCCCTACCCGAGAGAAGGAACCCCATGCCACGCCCCGTCTACTTCGACTGCGACACCGGCATCGACGATTCGATGGCCCTCGCTTACCTGCTCGCATCTCCTGAGGTCGAGTTGGTCGGCATCGGCTCGGTGCACGGCAACGTCAGTGCGGCGCAGGGAGCAGGCAACACGCTTGCGCTGTTGCAACTCGCGGGGCGCGGCGATGTTCCCGTCGCGGTCGGCTGCGGTGACCCGCTCGTCGGCGAGTTCGCGGGTGGCGCACCGCACGTTCACGGATCGAACGGCATCGGTGAGATCGAGGTCGAGCTCGACGAGGCTGCACGGATGCCGGTGGCAGAGGATGCCGCTGACATGCTGCTCCGCCTCTCGAACGAGCATCCTGGTGAACTCGAGATCATCGCGGTCGGGCCGCTGACGAACCTCGCCGTCGCCCTGCAGCGCGACCCCTCGCTGCCGGAGCGCATCGTCCGCGTGACCGCGATGGGCGGCGCCGCTCTGGTGCCGGGCAACATCACGTGCGTGGCCGAGGCGAACATCGGCCACGACCCGGAGGCGGCGCAGGCCGTGGTGTCGGCGGCGTGGCCGGTGACGCTCGTTCCCCTCGACACGACGCTGGAGAACGTGCTCGAGGAGGCAGACCGCGAGAAGCTCTGCGCCTCGCGGCATCCTCTCACTCGTGCCGTCGGCGAGATGCTCGACTTCTATTTCGACTTCTACGTCGCGGAGTACGGACGACGCTGCAGTGCGCTGCACGATCCGCTGGCGGCCGCGCTCGCCGTGGGCGGAATGCGCCCGCGCGTTGCTCCCGCTGTTCCGGTCGAGGTCGATGTCACCGACGGACCGGGCCGCGGCCAAACCGTGTGCGATCTGCGCGGGCAGCGGCAGGGGCCGGTCGACCGTCCGGGTGCGAACGTGCGGGTTGTGCTTGCGACCGAGGGGCAGCTCGCCCCGCACATGGTCGAGCGGCTGCTGTCGTTCGAGACCGTTTCTCCAGGAGTGCACGCGGCAGTCTGAGCGCCCCGTGCCGTCACGCAGTCGGAAATTCTCGGGACACGCCGCCTCGGCAGCACGGTTCAGCGGCGTGCCGGCGAGATTTTCCGACTCGGTGAACCTTCGGAGGAGCGAGCGGCGGCCACCCGACAGAGACCGCCGCTCGCATGCGGGAGAGCGGTCTGCGGTCAACAGCGCGTGCCGCGGCAGACACTATTGACCGCAGAGTGCTCCTTCGCGACGGCATCCCTGGTGCGCCGTGGCGAGGGCCACGCGGGGCGGGTGACGAGGCGCGAGCAGGCAGCGCGCTGAGCATCACGCGGGGGAGGATGCCGCATCGCCG
This sequence comes from Paramicrobacterium salitolerans, assembly GCF_051513965.1. Classification (GTDB taxonomy): domain Bacteria; phylum Actinomycetota; class Actinomycetes; order Actinomycetales; family Microbacteriaceae; genus Paramicrobacterium. The sequence continues at coordinate 2,894,542 of NZ_CP195847.1, read as the reverse complement.
CGCTCCCGCATGATCGAGAGCGCAACGCCGAGCGCCGCCAGGATCGCGATGAGCGACGAACCGCCGGCAGACAGCAGCGGCAGCGGAACGCCGAGCACGGGAAGCATCCCGAGCACGACCGCGATGTTCACAAACGCTTGCCCGACGATCCAGACGAAGATGCCGCCGAGCACCGTCGTCGCGAACGGGTCGCCCGACCGCCCGAGGGCACGCGCCAACAGCGCGCCGACCAGCACGAATAGCAGCACGACGATTGTCGCCCCGATCAGGCCGAGCTCCTCGCCGATGATCGAGAAGATGAAGTCGTTGTTCGCCTCGGGCAGCCACCCCCATTTCATGAGGGAGTTGCCGATTCCGACACCGGTGACGCCGCCGTTCGCGAGGGCGTTCCAGCCGTGGACGGTCTGCCAGCACAGGTCGAGGTAGGCGTCGCTGTCGGCGCTGCACCCGGCGAGGTCGGCACGACGTTCGGCAACGGCACGGATCTGTCTGCGAACTTCCACGTGTACGGGTTCGAGTGGACTCCGACGCAGATGAATCTGTACCTCGACAACGAGCTGGTACAGACTATCGACGGCAGCCCCGACTATCCGATGCTCACCTTGCTGGGAATCTATGAGAAGTCGGATGCCGGGGCGTGGACGGGCCCCTTCGATGCGTCGATTCCGTACCCGAAGCAGTTCACGATCGACTATTTCCGGGCGTACCAGAAGATTCCGGAGAGCACATATACTCTCGAGGTCGATGATGGGGCGCTCTACGGCACAGCCAGATCGGCGACGATCGAAAACGCGACCGGCGGGCGCGCTGTCGGAGATCTGGGGCAGGGTGAGGAGAATCGGGTCGTTCTCGACGAGCTCTATGCTCCGACAGGTGGCGGCACTACGCTGACGCTGAGCTACGCGAGCGCGGAGGAACGCGACCTCACGTATCGCGTCAACGGCGGCGATGCGGTCACGACGACGCTGGCACCCACGGGCGGATGGACGACCTTCGGGACGGCTACGTTCGATGTTCAGCTGAACCAGGGCAACAACACGATCGAGTTCTGGAACGGAACAGGCTGGGCGCCCGACCTTGACACGTTGACTGTCGCGCCCTCTGAGGAGACGGAGCCGACCGAGCCGACCGATCCGACGGAACCCACGGACCCGACAGACCCGACGGACCCGGGTGACTCCGACACGGGAGCGACTGAGCCAGGTGGCTCTTCGACGCAGCCGGATGAATCGGGCGGTTCGACGAGCGGCGAGAGCGATTCGGGCATGGCGCAGGCAGACACGGTGGATGCTCGCACGGGGGAGCTCCCTCGAACCGGCGCCGAGCATACGCGCCTGTGGGTCACACTTTCTCTGGCGCTGGCCGCTCTGGGTGCTCTTGCTCTGATCATTTCGCGACGGCGACGGTCCGCCGAGAGGTGACGCCAGTGTGCGGGACGTCTGCGCGTCCCGCACACTCTGCGGCAGCCGCGGTGCTTATGTGCGTGTGCCTCTCAGCGGTTGCGGGCCATCTCCCACAGGCGCCGCAGCACCTCGTCGTCGAGTTCGGGAGCACCGTCGTCGGGAGAGTCTCCGTGAACCTCGGTGTGGAGCTGCTCCATTCGGCGGTCGAGGTGGTCGGCAGCATCCGCCGCTTCTTTCAACTCGGTCACGAGCCGCTCGGGAATATCGCCCTGATACTTGTATTGGATTTTGTGCTCGAGACTCGCCCAGAAATCCATCGCGATCGTGCGGATCTGCACCTCGCAGATCACCGGAACCGGTCCGCTTGAGAGAAACACGGGAATCTCGAGAATCGCGTGCAGGCTCTTGTATCCGGTCGGCTTGGGGTTCGCGATGTAGTCCTTGATCTTGATGACCCGCACGTCATTCTGCGACGTGAGCGTCTCGAGCACGCGATAGGTGTCGGCGATGAAGCTGCAGGTGATGCGGATGCCGGCGATGTCGGTGATCTGCTCGCGAATCGTTCCGAAGTCCGGCGTGACGCCGCGGCGGGCCATCTTCTCGAGCAGGCTCTGCGGCGACTTCACGCGCGAGCTGACGTGCTCGATGGGGTTGTACCGGTGAAGGTGCAGAAACTCCTCGCGCAGAATCGACACCTTGGTGAGCATCTCGTCGACCGCGAAGCGGTAGTGCATGAGAAAGCGCGGAAACTCGACGCGCATGCGCAACGCGAACTCCCGCATGTCATCGTCGAGACCATGGGATGCCAGGGAGCTCACGCATCCTCCTCACGCAACGCCGTCGATACCGCGAGTCTACGCTGGCCACGTCTCACCGGAACCGAGGGTGCAGCGCTCCTAGGTGCGGGAGGGCCTTCTTCGATGCCGCACGGGCCATCAGGCTTGAGGGAAAGCGCGCTGTGCATTCCCGCCCGCGCCCTGGCACTCCTGAGGAAAAGAGACGAAATGGCGAAGACCTGGCTGATCACCGGAGCCTCGAAGGGGCTCGGACGTGCGTTCGCAGAGTCGGCTGCTGCGCGGGGAGATCACGTGGCGGCGACGGCCCGAGATGTGTCGGGGCTCGACGGGTTTGCCGAGCGCAGCCCGGGCAGCATCGTGTTGCCGCTGGACGTCACCGATGAGGCGTCAGTGCGGAGTGCTGTCGCCGAAGCGGAGCGGCAGCTGGGGCCCCTCGACATTGTGGTGAACAACGCAGGGTATGGGCACTTCGGTGCCGTCGAAGAGATCACGGATGCCGAGCTGAACGCGCAGCTCGAGACGAACGTGCTTGGGCCGCTGCGCGTCATGCGTGCCGTCCTGCCACGTATGCGTGAGCGAGGTTGCGGTCACCTGATCCAGGTATCGTCGCTCGGCGGAATCGGCGCGTTCGCGAACCTCGGTGCGTACCATGCCTCGAAGTGGGCGCTTGAGGGGCTGAGCGAATCCCTCGCCGCAGAAGTGCGTCGCTTCGGCATCCATGTGACTCTCGTCGAGCCGGGAGGGTACGACACGGACTGGGCGGGACGCTCGGCGAGGAGGAGTGCTCCGATCACGGCGTACAACAGCATGCGGGATGAGGCGGCGGCTCGGCGATCGGGCCAGAGGCCGGGAGACCCGCGCGCTGCAGCAGAGGCGCTGCGTGAGATCGTCGATGCCGACGAGCCGCCCCTGCGAGTTCTGTTCGGTGCCGGGGTGTTCGACGCCGTGAACGGAATCTACGAGCGCCGAATCGATGAATGGGCGCGGTGGGCGAGTGTCTCCGCCCGTGCTCAGGGAGCACCACTCTGAACACAGCGGCGATGACGATGGAGGTTACATGACGGCGATCGCGAGTATCGACCTCGTGACGGTGGAACGCTGGGCGTACAGTTCAGGTATGGCTGGCGGTCACCTTGGCGAGTACCTGCGCGCGCGGCATGGCCAGGTCGCTCCGGAGCAGGTCGGGTTGCCATCGACCGGAAACCGACGCGTATCGGGGCTGCGGCGTGAAGAGATCGCGACCACGGCCGGCGTGAGTGTCGACTACTACACGCGGCTCGAGCAGGGTCGTGAGCGGCATCCCTCTGTGCAGGTTCTCTCGTCTCTCGCCACGGTGCTGCAGCTGGATCATGGCGCGCGCCTGCACCTGTTTCGGCTCGCGGGGCTGTCACCGACCACGGATATGGGCTCGCGCTCGGAGGCGGCGGCGCCCGAACTGCGTGCTCTGATGGACCTCTGGAGCGAGACGCCCGCCTTCGTGCTCGGTCACGCCTATGACATCCTGGCCTGCAACGCGCTCGCGCTGGAGCTGTTCGTCGGGTTCCGCGAGCATCCGAACCTGCTTGAGCACCTGTTTCTCGACCCCGGCGCTCGCACGTTCTACGCGGATTGGGAGCGCGTCGCGGCGTACACGGTCGCGGGGTTCCGCATTCAATACGGGGCTTCCCCCGGTGACGAGCGCATCGCCGAGGTGCTGCGGGTGATGAGTGAGCGCAGCAGCGACTTCGCCGAGATGTGGGCGCGGCATGAAGCGCGTGGCGCTCGGCTGGAGCAGAAGACGTTTCGGCACCCTGAGGTAGGCGAGCTGACGCTGCGCATCAACGCGTTCGATGTGAAGGCGGCGCCCGGGCAGGAGCTCGTCGTCTACCACGCGGATGCCGGGTCCCCGAGCGCCGAGGCGCTCGCCGCCGTGCGCAGGCGCGCGGCCTCTGTCGGCCACTGAATATCGTGCACTTTCCGGAGGAACACCGCATGGAGCATCCGATCACCACGATCATCGTCGGAGCAGGAGAGGGCATCGGCCTGTCCGTCGCACGCCGATTCGGCCGGTCAGGTGGAAAGGTGGGTCTCGTCTCACGATCTGCGCCGAACCTTGTGTGGCTCGCCGAGGTGCTGACCGCCGACGGCATCCAGGTCGAATGGGCGGATGCCGATGCCACTCGGCCGGATGAGCTTCGCGCTGCGCTGATGACGCTCATCGGACGGCTCGGCGGGGTCGACGTGCTGTGCTTCAGTCCGCTTCCGGATGTCGACCTCATCAGACCGGTGCTCGAGACCAGCGGCGACGATTTCGCCCGCGCGCTGTCACTGAGCGTGTCGGGCGCGGCTGAAGCGGTCGCAGCGGTCGCGCCGGTGATGATCGAGCAGGGGAGCGGAAGCATCCTCTTCACAACCGGAAGCGGCGCACTCCGACCGACGCCCGAACGCGCTGCGAGCGCCGTCGCGACCGCTGCGGAGACGGCGTACATCGGCATCCTTCACCGTGAACTCGCGCCGCGGAGCATTCGCGTCGCGCACCTCGTGATCGTCGGCGCTGTCGGTCCGGGCAAGAAGCACGAGCCGGATGCCGTCGCGGACGCGCTCTGGTCGCTTCACGCGCGTGGTGCGGCCGACGTCGTCACAGTCATGGACGATTGATGCACCGCGTTGTCGCCGAGTGACGCGAGATGCTCAGGCGACGTCGAACTCGTTTCCCTCGGGGTCGCGCATCGCGATGGCGTAGTGGTCGAGTCCTTCGGTTTCGAGGATGCGTATGACGGATGCTCCCAGGGCGGTGAGCCGCGCGGCTTCGTCGTCGATCCGCTGACGTCGATCAGACATCGGAACCGAGCGGCCACCGCTGGCATTCACATCGAAGTGGAGTCGATTCTTGATCGTCTTTGGTTCGGGAACGATCTGGAACCAGATGCGCGGGCCGTGTCCTTCCGGATCGATGATCGAGTCGAAGCCGCAGCCCAGTTCGTCTTCGGGCACGCCGACGCTGCGCCAGTAGGCGTTCCAATCGTCGAATCCTTCCGGCGCGGGCTCGAGCGAGTAGTGCAGCGCTTCGGCCCAGAACCGTGCCATGCGCTCCGGGTCGGCGCAGTCGACTGTGATCTGAAAACGCACCATTGCGATCTCCGCTTCTTCGGCGAGATGATGCGGCAAGCGTAGTTGAGTGTTCACTCGCGCCGCTACCTGTACCCAAAGGTGGGGTGCTGCTCATCGAGATGGGTACTGCGGCCTGAGCATCCTCTCTCGGCGTCAGCGACCGGACTGAGCGGGACTGGCTGAGGCCGACATCGTCACCGTCATAGTGGCTGATGAGCGACCTTGTCGCCGAACGACGACAAGGGTAGAATGTCGTCGTTCGGCGACAAATCTACTTGTCGCCGAACGACGACATAGTTGTACGGAGGCCGTGATGCTCACAATGCGCGAGGCTGCTGCAGCAGTGCGTGATCTTCGCGAGCAGCGAGGGTGGACTCAAAGCGTTCTGGCTGACCGTGCGCGAGTGTCGAGATCATTCGTGGCAGACGTTGAGGCCGGTAAGCCGACGACGGAAGCACAAAAGCTGTTTGACGTCTTCCAAGCGCTTGGGTTCGAGGTTGCGCTGCGATCACTTGATGATGGGGAAACCCGATGGTGACCGAGCGTTCTCTTGACGTGTACCTTGACGGTCGACTCGTTGGCGCGCTCACGCAATCGCTTGGCGGTAACGTTTCGTTCACTTATAGTGCGGACTATCAGGCGTCAGAGGCTCCGACGCCGTTGTCTCTGTCGATGCCTTTGGCGGCACGCCGTCATCCTAAGCGCGTCGTCGTACCTTGGCTGCAAGGGCTGCTTCCCGACAACTCCGACGCGCTTGCTGGAATCGCACGGCGGTTCAGAGTGTCCGCGAATAATCCATTCGCTCTGTTAGAACACGTTGGTCGGGATGCTGCTGGTGCTGTGCAGATCGTTCCGTCTGGTGACGTGGCGACTGATGCGGGCAGTCGAGAGCTGGTCACGCCAATGAGCGACGACCAGCTCTCGAGAATTCTCGGCGAGGTCGTTATGGAATACACCGAGGGAGTGGCGTATCCGACTGTGACGGGACGGTTTAGTCTCGCCGGTGCCCAACCTAAGGTTGCGCTGCATCGGTTGGAGGACGGGACCTGGGGAGTTCCTGAAGATGCGACGCCAACCACGCATATTCTGAAACCGGTAGTCGGAGAGTTGCGCCGACTGGACGTCGTTGAGCAGTTGACGATGCGCGCGGCGGCGCATCTGGGCATCAGAGTGGCTCGTACCGAGATCATGACAATCGGGGACTGGGATGTTCTCGTCAGCGAAAGATATGACAGGCGTGCAACACCTGAGGGATGGAGACGCCTGCATCAAGAGGATCTTTGTCAGGCTCTCTCCGTGTCGCCCGACAAGAAATATCAGCACCTACATGGAGGTCCCGGGCTCGGCCAAGTGAGCGCTCTTCTTAGGTCATTGCCGGTGGCCGACGACCGACAGCGTGCTGGACATGCCTTCTACAGAGCTTTCGTCTTCAACGTCGTTGCAGGGTGTACAGACGCTCACGCGAAGAACTATGCCCTGATGCTCAGTGGGCAATCTGTTGAACTGGCACCTCTCTATGATCTTCTGACGTACGCAGGTTATTGGGACGGCGTTAGTCGGCTGGAAAGCGCGATGAGTGTCGACTCGGAGTACGCGCTTGACCGAATTTCACACACGTCGCTTGTCCAGGTCGGTCGTCGGTTCGGGGTTTCCGACGCGGAATCTGAAGAGATCGTCCACTCGACGCGTCAGGGATTGGTTGACGCTTTCTTGAAAGCTCGTGATGAACTTACGGTGAAGGTCACATCGGCCACGAGTATGGCGGATGCTGTTGTGAGTGGAGTGAAGCAGCTCCCCCTTGTTTATGGGGCTGTCTGAACATAACGGGCTAACGACCTGTACCCAAAGGTGGGGTGAAAAGTGCGTGGTGGTGCGAGAAACGACCAGAAGGGCGCTTGGAGTGTGACATTTTTGACGTATGACTATGCCTCCTGCTGCGCCTCAGCCGGCGCCGTACGCCCCGACCGGAACCCAGCCTCCCGTTCAGAGGTCCAACAACGGACTCGGGCTTGCCGCGCTGATCGTCGGAATCGTCGCCTTCGTCGGCGCGTTCATCCCCTTCGTCAACTACGTCTCCGGGTTTCTCGCGCTCGTCGGTCTCGTGCTCGGCATCATCGCGCTGTGCTTGAAGAACAAGAAGAAGGGCATGGCCACAGCCGGAACAGTGGTCTCTGGCCTCGCAATGATCCTCTCGATCGTCATGGCGCTCGTCTACACGGCGGCGTTCGCGTCGGCGGTCAGCGACTCGATCGACGAGTCCCTGCAGGAGAGCATCGAATCGGCGGCCCCGGAGGAGTCCGTGGAGGAAGACGCACCGGCTGACGAGGAGGCCGCAGCCGACGAGGTCATTGTTGTCTACGAGGTAACGGGCGAGTCTCAGGACGCCTCGATCACGTACTCCACGTACAACGATGGTTCGTATGGAACTGAGCAGGCGAACGGCACTGCGCTCCCGTTCTCAAAGGAAATCACGGTCAAAGCAGGTGGAGACTTTGACTGGTCGAGCTACACCCTGATCGCGATGAACGGTTACGAGGACGAAGGTGAGATCACCTGCTCGATCACGGTCGATGGAGAGGTCGTCTCCGAGCAGACCTCCTCTGGATCGTTTGCAACCGCGACCTGTTCGATGAGCTCATTCGGAAACGACTGACACCTATCTGCGCGACGCATCGACGTCGTCGAACGGAGGATGCCGGGGCGCTATGTGCCCCGGCATCCTCCTTTGAGTGTGATTGAGAAGTCACCCTGAGGGGTCATCGCGATTCGACGTACCCGAGCCGAGGGCGGTGTTGAAGATCGTGAAGAGCGTTTCGAGGGCCGCGGTCATGTCGACGCTGGGGTCCAGGAGCCAGCGCTGCTGCAGGCCGTCGGTCGCCGCCAGCACGATGAGGGCGACGAGTGACGGGTCGACATCGCCGCGCAGATCGTCGCTGAGCGCGGCATCCACCGTCGCTGCAATGCGGTCACCAATCGTCTTCTCGCGCTGCAGGAAGAAGTCGTGGGCAGGATGCTCCGGGTTCGCGGCCTCGACAGAGAGGCGTGCGAACAGCTCGACCAGCCCCGGGATGCGCGTGTTGCGCTCGACTACGCTGAGGTAGGCGCGCTCCATCTCGCCGAGGTCTGCGGCCGGCTTCTCGAACTGCGAGCCATCGAGCTCATCACGCAGACGCAGCACCTCAGTGAAGAGGTTCTCCTTCGTGCCGAAGTGGTGCAGCAGCCCCGTCTTGCTGATTCCAGCCACCTCGGCGATGCGAGTGACGGATGCCGCGCCGTAGCCCTCCGCGTCGATCACCGCCAGGGCCTGTCGGAGAATCTCGTCTCGACGAGCGGCACTCTTCGCATACGAGCCCCGTTTTGCCATGCTTCAAGTAAACCTGACAATTGCAGAAATCAAAACAGACTGGCAGACTGTTTTCACAGCGCGTGAACATCGAGAAGCGAGTGCACATGTCGAAGACGACATCGCCCGAAGGGCCGGAGGAGATCCTCGACGGGTCATACACCGGTCCCGTCACAGTGCGTGGTCGTCTGCTGCGACTGCTGCTGTGGCTCGCGCCGACCTACGGGGCGATGTATGTCATCTGGGGTGCGGTTCCCGGCATCCTTCTCGCGCTTCAGGTCGAGCACCTCGACCCGGCGAGTAAAGTCGCGAACCTCGCCATCGTCACAACCATCGGCGCGGTGGTCTCGATGCTCGCGCAGCCGGTCGCCGGGCTGCTCTCGGACCGAACGCGGTCGATCTTCGGGCGCCGCGCACCGTGGATGATCATCGGCAGCGTCGTCGGCGGAGCCCTGCTGATTCTGCTCGGCCTCCAACACACGCTCGCCGGCATCGCGGTGCTGTGGGCGGCGGTCTCGATCGCATACAACTTCGCGCAGGCGCCGATGACCGCCATCATGCCGGATCGCATTCCGCACCTGGCGCGCGGTAGCTTCTCAGCGCTGAGCGGACTCGGAACCCTCGTCGGCATTCTCGGCGGGCAGTTCTTCGGGGCATCCATGAGTGCGGTCATTCCCCTCGCGTACGTCATTCTCGCCGTGCTGCACCTCGGCATGTTCACCCTCTTCACCGCGATGAACCGCGACCGCTCGAGTGCGACGCTCACACCGGAGCCCTTCGCGTGGCGCAGATTCCTGCTGACGTTCTGGGTGAACCCCGTGCGCCACCCCGACTTCTTCTGGGGATTCACCGGTCGGTTTCTGCTGAACTTGGCGTACTACCTCGTCGCGGGCGGGTACCTGCTCTACATTCTCTCGGACTACATCGGGCTCGGAACCGTGGCCGCGACCGCCATGGTCCCGCTCGTCGCAGTCGCCAGTGCTCCGGGCGGAGTCATCGCAACCGTGCTCGCCGGCCCGCTCTCGGACCGGTTTCGTCGGCGCAAGATCTTCATCGTCGTCTCGGGCCTGGCGTTCGCGGGTGCGATGGGAGTTCTGCTGGTAGTGCCGACGACAACCGGGGTGATCGTCGCCTTCGCGGTCGGCGGGCTCGCGTACGGCGTCTTCCAGTCGGTCGACTCAGTGCTGATGTCGGAGGTGCTGCCGAGTGCGAGCTCGTTCGGCAAAGACCTCGGCATCGTCAACATGGCGATCACCCTGCCGCAGAGCGTCGCGCCCGCGCTCGCGGGAGTGATCGTGCTCATCGCCGGCTACGTCTGGCTGTTTCCGGCCGCCATGGCGCTGTGCGTTCTGGGCGCGCTCGCCGTGCTTCCGATCCGATCCGTGCGGTGATCCGCACCCACCCCCGAAGGAGAACTCATGACCAATCACGATGCGCCCGTCGCAGGCCACGACGAAGGGCAGAAGGATGCCGCAAGCCGCCGCTCCGGCGCGGCTGACCCGCGGCATCCCTCACCCTCTGACCTCACGCGTCACGAGAAGGCCGCGCTCACCAGCGGTGCAGACGTGTGGCACACCAAGGCACTGCCTCGGGTCGGCGTCGAGTCGATCATGATGACCGACGGGCCGCACGGGCTGCGCAAGCAGGCGGTCGGCGGCGACCACCTCGGGCTCGGCGACAGTGAGCCCGCCACGTGCTTTCCACCCGCGGTCGCGCTCGGGGCGAGCTTCCACGCGAGCCTCGTGCGGCGGGTCGGCGAGGCGATCGGTGCCGAAGCTGTCGAGGAGGACGTCGCCATCGTGCTGGGGCCGGGCATCAACATCAAGCGGTCGCCGCTATGTGGGCGTAACTTCGAGTATCTGTCGGAGGACCCACTGGTGTCGGGCGTGCTGGGGGCCGCGATGGTCGACGGCATCCAATCGAACGGTGTGGGAGCCTCGCTCAAGCACTTCGCCGCGAACAACCAGGAGACCGACCGCATGCGCGTCTCGGCCGAGATCGCACCGCGACCGCTGCGCGAGATCTACCTGCGCGGCTTCGAACGCGTGGTGAAGACGGCGAGCCCGTGGACGGTCATGTGCTCGTACAACCGCATCAACGGGGTGTATGCGTCGGAGGACCGCTGGCTGCTCACCGATGTGCTGCGCGGCGAGTGGGGCTTCGACGGGGTGGTGGTCTCTGACTGGGGCGCCGTGAACGACCGCGTCACCGGACTGGTCGCGGGGCTTGACCTCGAAATGCCGGGTGGAAGCGGCCACACGGATGCGCAGATCGAACGGGCGGTGGATGCCGGCGAGTTCGACGAGTCTTCGCTCGACGCGGCCGTCGCGCGCATGCTCGACCTCGTGCGCAGGGCAGCGAACCGGCCGGCGCCGACCGGGGCGCTCGACGTCGACGAACACCACCGCCTGGCGCGCGAGGTCGCGGGGCGCTGCATCGTTCTGCTGAAGAACGACGACGACGTGCTGCCCCTCGCGCGTGACGCTCGCATCGCGGTGATCGGCGCGTTCGCGGAGCACCCGCGGTATCAGGGCGCTGGTTCGTCGCAGATCAACCCGACGCGGCTCGACAGTGCGTTGGAGGAGATGCGCGCGCTCGCCGAAGCCGAGGTCACGTATGCGCCGGGGTTCGTGCGCGACTCTGAGCGGGGCGCAGCTGCTGCGGCATCCCGTGAGAAAGACGCCGACGCGCTTCGCGATGAGGCGGTGGGTCGTGCCGCGGACGCGGACGTCGCCGTGGTGTTCCTCGGACTCCCCGAGGCCACCGAGTCTGAGGGCTTCGACCGCGAGCACATCGACCTGCCGGCAGATCAGCTGCGGCTGCTCGACGCGGTGCGCGCGGCGAACCCTCGCACGGTCGTGGTGCTGTCGCACGGGGGAGTGGTCGCGCTTCCGTTCGCGGACGATGTGCCGGCGATCGTCGACGGATCGCTGCTCGGCCAGGCGGGCGGTGGCGCGACGGCGGACGTGCTGTTCGGTCTTGTGAACCCCTCGGGCAAGCTCACCGAGACCGTGCCGCAGCGCATCGAAGATACCGCGGCGTTCGGAAACTTCCCCGGTGAAGACGGCCACGTGGTCTATGGCGAGGGCATCCTCGTCGGGTACCGCTGGTTCGACGCGCGGCAGATCGAACCGACCTTCCCCTTCGGCCACGGCCTCTCGTACACGACGTTCAGCTACGGCGACGCGCAGGCGACCGTCCGCAACGGCGACGTCGTGATCCGCGTTCCGGTCACCAATGCCGGCGCGCGTGACGGCCGCGAGATCGTCCAGGTCTATGCATCCCTCGCCAACTCTCGCGTCGCTCGCGCACCCCGCGAGCTGGCGGGCTTCGAGAGCGTCGAGATTCCCGCAGGCGCCACCCGCGAGGTCGAGATCGTGGTCCGCCGGGACGACCTCGCCGTGTGGGACGTCCGTCTCGATCGCTGGCGGGTCGAGGGCGGGCAGTACGACTTCCACGTTGCCGCGTCGAGTCGCGACATCCGCTCCACTGTCTCTCTGCAGATCGACGTCGACCCCGGCCGCGTGCCCCTCAGCCGCGAGTCGTCGCTGGGCGAGGTGCTCGCCGATCCGTTCGCGGCGCAGCTTGTGCGGCAGACCATCCAGGCGTTCGCCGACCAGATGCCGGGCATTGCGAACGTGCTCGACGATGAGGTGATGATGTCGCTCATGTCGTCGTTCCCGATCGGCCGCCTCGTCGGGTACGGCGGCATGCCCATCACCACTGAGAAGATCGACGAGCTTATCGCGGTTGCGAACGCCGGGCCGGACGCTCTCGGAGGTGACCGGTCGTGACCAGAAGAAGGCGCCCGCTCCGCGGCAAGCGCGTGCTCATCACGGGTGCCGGCAGCGGCCTTGGCAGACGCATGGCGCTCGAGTCGTCGGCTCGCGGCGCGCACGTGATCGTGTGGGACATGAACGAGGATGCCGCGGCTGAGACCCGCGCCCAGATCGAGGCGGCCGGCGGCACGAGTGAGTATGCGATCGTCGATGTGTCGAACGAGGATGCCGTCAGCAGCGCAGCCCTTCGGGCGGGAGTGGTCGACGTGCTCATCAACAACGCCGGCGTGGTGACGGGTTCGCCGCTCCTCGAGACGTCGAGTGACGGCATCCGTCAAACCTTCGATGTCAACGTGCTCGCCCTCTACTGGACGACCCGTGCTGTGCTGCCCGGCATGCTCGACCGGCGCCGCGGCGTCATCGTGAACATCGCGAGTGCGGCGGGCCTTGTCGGGGTCGCGAGGCAGACGGACTACTCGGCGAGCAAGTTCGCCGTCGTCGGGTTCACCGAGTCGCTGCGGGCCGAGCTGCGCAACACGCGCCGCCGCGGGGTCAGCACGATGCTCGTGTGCCCGTACTACATCGACACGGGCATGTTCGACGGGGTGACCACGAAGTTTCCGCGGCTGCTGCCGATCTTGAACAACGACGATGTCGCGCGCGAGGTGATCGATCGTCTCGAGGCGGGCAGGGAGCTCTACGTCACGCCGCCGCTGGCGCGCATCACGCCGGCGCTGCGCATCCTGCCGAGCCCGGCGTTCGATCGCGTCATGGACTTCTTCGGCATCAACCGCACGATGGCGGCCTTCCGTGGGCGCGGAGAGCGCTGATGGAGCTCGACCGCATCGACCCCGAGCTGCGTGAGGCGCGCGGCAAGGCTCTCGACATTCCGACGTATCGCTGGTGGGGTCGCACGCTGATCCGCGTCGGCGTGCGCTTTCTGCGCGAGGTCGATACGCCGGGCGTGACGCGCACGGTCATCCGCGAGGACGGCGTGCGGGCGCGCGTGCACGTGCCAGAGGTGACGAAGACGGATGCCGCGCTGCTGTGGATCCACGGCGGAGGCTTCATTCTCGGGGCCGCCCTGATGGATGACCGGTTCTGCGGCGAGATCGCGGCCGAGCTGGGCATGACGGTCATCGCGCCCGACTATCGTCTCGCGCCGGAACATCCCTTCCCCGCTGCTCATGATGACGTGCGTGCCGCGTGGAACTGGGTCTGCCGTGGCGAACTCGGCGTCGATCCGTCGCGCATCATCGTCGGTGGTGGCAGTGCGGGCGGTGGCCTGGCGGCGGGGCTCGTTCTTCGTCTGGTCGATGAGGGGATGCCGCCGGCCGGCCAGCTGCTGATCGCACCGATGCTCGACGACCGCACTGCCCTCCGCTACGAGCTCGATCACTGCGAGCACTGGATCTGGAGCAACCGCGCGAACCGGTACGGATGGTCGGCGTACCTCGGCGAGGCGCCCGGCTCCTCGACCGTCGCCCCGTACGCGGCGCCCGCGAGGCGCAACGACCTGTCGGGCCTCCCGCCCACGTGGATCGGCGTGGGCGACGTGGACCTCTTTCACGACGAAGACGTTGCCTATGCGCGCCGCCTCGAGCAGGCTGCAGTTCCGACGACCCTCCACGTCGTGCCGGGTGCCGCGCACGGCTTCGAGGGCTGGGCCCCGACGACGAGCCTGGCGCGCACCTTCCTCGCGGAGTCGCGCGCCTGGCTCGCCACCGTGGCGCGTCCAACCTAGAACAATGTCGGTGACAGGTGAGACTATAAGAGCGATCGACGAAGAGGGGAGTTGCTATGGTGCCGACATTTACCTTGCTCAGCAAGGAAGATATTGAGGCTCGAAAGGGCGAGTTGCTTGCTCGAGCTGGTATGTCGTACGACGAGCTTCACGCCAAGGGGCGTGCCTACCAGCTGACTCCTGCTGAGGATGCCATTCGGCGCGATCTAGAAGACCTCGAGTATCTCGCCGGGGAACGTGACGAATAATTGGCGTCCACTTTCGAATTGCGTTTCCGTGGGGAGACGGAGCCGCTCTATCGCTTTGACCTCGTGCGTGATTCGGGCGCGAACATCCCCGCAGCTCACATCAATGTCCATGCCCATCGCGACGGGATCCTCATGGCAATGGTCGCCGCAGGCAAAAAGCCGGAAAGCGTTTAGGGTTCAAGTGTGACGCGTCGTATGCGAGAAGATCGTTTCCTCGAGGAGCAGAGGAGTCAGCTCCATGTTGAGCACATTGCGCCGATCACAGCACTTGTTGATTCTCTGAGGGAGACTGGTGGCTGGCTCCCCTATGTGGCTCCGGTTCATGGGGGAGTTGAAGCGCGGATGTTGAGCGTTCTCCGTGATCCGGGGCCAGCCACTCGCGACGGCAGAGGTATCCGGCATGCTCTGCGTCGAGAACGATGACCAGACCGCTGCCATGACTTGTGAGCTCATGGCCGAGGCTGGCCTGGAGCCGTCTGACTTCACTCCGTGGAATGCATATCCCTGGTATATAAATCGAGCCCCAACACGCGCTGAGATTGCTTCTGCATCAGAGGCGCTCGTGGCGCTTGTGAGGCTGATGCCCCGGCTTCGTGTCGTGATACTTCAGGGGAGTGAAGCGCAGCGGTCATGGAAGATCCTGATGGAAGCCGCACCCGATCTTTACGATCTGGATCTCTTCACGATCGAGACCTATCACCCGAGCGTTCAGGCGCTCAAAACGAGCTCTGTCGCAGAACGACGATGGCGTGTTGAGCACCGCAAGAGAGCCTGGCGTCAGGCGGCGGCACTTCTCCGCTAGATGATGGGCGTGAGTAGAGCCCCGTAATGTGGTGTAGCGCCCGGTGGCCGCTTCTCATATTGTCGACCCTGTCCGTCTGCTTGGTGAAGCCCTCGCCGATTCATCACCGGATCTGATGCGGCAGCCGTTGCAGACCATGATCAATACGTTGCTGTCCGCGGACGCGGAATGGGGCAAGTCCAGCCTTGACCGCACTGCTCATCGCAATGGCTACCGGCACCGCGATCTGGATAGGGTGCACCCCCTATATACGAGAATTACGGCCCGAGGAGTCCAAGCGGAACGACGTGCACGCCGTCGTCTCTCGTGTACCCGAGCGACGTCGCGGTCACGATGACCAGGGATTGCGGCTTTCTCTGAACGCGATCCGCCAAGCGCAGTAGGGATGTTGCGGCTTTATCGACTTCGCGCTCACCCAATTTGACTTCGATGCCTATCCACTCGCCCTGCGTATTCTCGACGATGTAATCAACTTCGAGGCGCCCATCCGCTTCGCGATAGTGGTAGCAGTCGGCACCCGAATGCCGTTCCACGGGATCTTCTGGAGTGGCGGAACCGGCGAGGATGAACTGGCCTGGTTCGTGACGGTCGTCAACCGCGCGACGCACATGGTCCCAGACGTCTTGCCTCAGCGATCGTTCTGGTCGCTCATTAGGAAGAATCCACACTATCTACTTATAAAAAAGCACATATTTCAGTATTAAAGAAACACGTTTCTCAAGAGTAAGAAATCACACCCTGACGGGGTGGTGGCCGCGAGGGGGCATCGGGTGGCGATCGCAGGCCAGTGGTGTTTCGCTGATGGGTGTTGAGTTCAGGCGATGAGGGTGATGACACCGCGGGCGGTCGCCGCGAGCGAGCCGATGAGTGCGAGGGCGAGGGCGAGCATCTGCGCACGCGTTGGGGTGATGAAGCGATGCAGGAATGAGCCGCCGACTAGCCCGAGCAGCACGCATGCGACCGCGCCGAGCACGAGCGGCAGCGGGAGCGTCATCTGAGACTTCGCAGCCACCGAGAAGATGTTCGTGAAGAGCCCCACGACCTGAACGGTAGGGACGAACGCCTGCATCGGCATCCTCGTCGAGGACCCGTACATTGCAAGAGCCGGGCCGCCGACCCCAGCCGTGACGTTGCTGAAACCCGAGACGGAGCCGGCGAAGATTGCCCCCGCGGTGCCGCGAAAGATAGGCATGGGACGCTTCAGCAGAGCCAATGCCACGGCGATCGTCGTGAGGATGCCGACAAGGAGCAGCAGCAGATTGGGCTCGAGCGCATATACGACGACTGCGCCGACTGGAACTCCGATGACGATCCCGACGCCGAGCTTCAAGGCGACGCGCCACCGCGCATGCTTGTAGGTGCGCACAAGTACGAGCACAGCTATCAGTGCGGAGAGGATGTTGGCGAGGATGATTCCGTCAAAGGGGTTGAGCACCAACACAAGCAACGGGCCCGAGACCAGGGTGAACCCCAGCCCGGTGACCCGCTGCAAGGCAGCCCCGATGGTGACTGCGAGGAGGGCGAGGACCGCCGTCATGAGTGACGGAGCTCAGTGTCGAATGTTGTCATCCACGACTTCACCGAGTCGCTTCAGGCGGGGAATGGAAGTGGCGGTGAGCTCCTCGACTGTCGACGGCGCACCCAGCACTGACGCCCAGACGGCGCGACCCGCGAGGAAGCCTGACGCCCCTGCTCGGCAGGCGATGCCCACTGCTTCAGGGAAACGTTCGGCGTCGACCCCTGACGACAGAACGACCCAGGGGCCATTGATCGTGTCACTGAGCTCGCGGCACGCATCGAAGACCGACGCGTCATCTGCCTTGCCCTTGAAGGGAACTTCGGCCTTGTAGATGTCGGCGCCCAGATCGCCAAGCTCACGTGCTGCTTCAAGAACACCAGCTTCGACGTCGGAGGGAGCGCCGTCCCAGCGGCCACGAGACACGGGCTCGATGACTGACACGAGATCATGCTTGCGGCAGACATCCACGAACTCAGTCACCTGGTCGATGCGCTCCTGCGGATCGCGGTCTTCACGCCAGAGGATCAGCAGCTTGAGCGCCTTGGCGCCCTGCGCCTTCAGCTTCTCGATGTCGAGGCCGGTGTCGAACGTGGACTCGCGAACGAACTCGCCAGCGCCGGCGACGAAGTGGTCTGCGGCGGCGATGAGGGAGCACGTTGGGGCGACGGCTTCGTCGTCAATGACGGCATCCCATCCGAATTCCTTGTCGACAAGAACCGCCGATGCGTATGGCGTCAGAACTCGTGCAGCCGCGACCTTGAAGTCGGTCATGTCGCTGTCGCTGATGTCAGTGGAGCGCGCGGTCGACATCATGTCGCGAAGTGCCTCACGCTGGTCGACAGCGAGCATGGCATAGCCGCCGGAAGGGCGAGCGAGAATCGTCGGATCAGACATTGGAACCTCAGTCCGTAAAATGTGAGAAATCGAACATTGTGTTCGCACTCTATCAGAGCATTGCTACGCTTCAAGATGTGAGCACCTGGGGAGAATCACTTCGACACGGCGGCGCCGAGCGACGCAGAATTCTTATTCTGGAACGACTCTTCCGGGTCGGTCATGTAGCGGTTCACGCGCTCAGCGAAGAGTTCGGCGTGGCCGAGATGACGATTCGACGCGACCTGAAACAGCTTGCGGATGAGGGTGAGCTCGAACTTGTCCATGGCGGAGCTCGCATCTCGCCTGATCGTCAATCGCCCGTGAGCTTCGCGGGACGCACGAGCAGCAACTCCCGCGCGAAGCAGCGTGTGGCGGACGTCGTCCGTACGATACTGCCGCGGGAGGGAGTGCTCGGCATCGATGCTGGCACGACAGCTCACGTGTGCGCGGTCGAGCTCGCGCCGAGCTTCAGTGGCTGTATCATCTCCCACTCCGTTCCCGTGTTGGCAAGCATGTTGGACTGGCCGGAGATCCGCGTCATCGGCATCGGCGGTGATCTGCTGCACGAGAACCAGGCGATGGTCGGTCCCGGCGCGGTCGCCGCCTTGCGCGAGCTCAGAATTGATGTCCTGATCCTCGGGGCAAGCGCCGTCAACGCGAATGGCCTCTACGTGCACAGCTCCGTCGAACTCGCGACGAAGCGGGCGCTCATCGACGCCGCCGGCGAGGTGATCTTGGCGGTGGACTCCACAAAGGCGGATGCGAGCGGAGCCGTTCGCGTCTGTGGCCTTGAGCGCATCTCGCGCATCGCGACGGACCAAGCGTGGGAGCCGAGCCTCGCGCGCTCGATCGAAGCTGCTGGCGTTTCGTTCGTGCTTCCATAACTTTTTCGCGGCAGGGCTTGACCACGATTCTTCGTCGTGCAACACTGCATGCAATGTTTGAAAACGCGCATCTATGTGAATTCGTCCCGCGGGCAACGATCCCGCCGGTCGAAGTCGCGGCCGTGTCGTGTCGGGTCTTTCGGGCTCCGATCGACTCTGGCGTCGCGATGTCCTTCGGTGCGCTCGACTATCGCGTTATGTTCCTTGTCGACGTGCAGTTTGTCGATGGAACAGTCGCGACGGCCGAAACCTGGGTGAACTACCCCTCATGGGGTTGGCGAGAGCGTGTCGCAACGGTGGACGAAGGCGTCGCACCGCTTCTCGTCGGCAGAACGTTCTCCGATACCGCTGACGTGCGTGAGCTCCTTCTGTCGTCGCTGACGCGCGTCGCACGACAGTGGGGAGCGATCGGTCCGGTCTACCAGGCCATCAGCGCGATCGATCAGGCGTTCTGGATCCGCGCAGCTGAGTCGCAGGGCACGCCGCTCGCGTCGCTGCTCAGCGACGAGGTTCGTTCTGAGATCCCCGTCTACGGTTCGAGTCTCGGGCCGAAGGGAGTTGTCGCGTCAGCCGAGCGATGCCTCGAGCTCGGTCTCCGCGCTGCCAAGATCAAACTGGGCTTTGGCAGAGACAACGATGAGGCCAATCTCTCTGATGCGCGGCGTGTACTCGGAGACGATTTCGCTCTCTTCGCAGATGCCAACCAGGGGTGGAGCCCCGCCGAAGCAATCGGCATGGTTCCACTGCTCCGAGAATTCGATGTCGAGTGGCTCGAAGAGCCGGTCACGGGTGATGAGCCCAGCGACCTCGCTCAGGTCCACAGCGCCACCGGAATGCCCATCGCGACGGGAGAGAATCTCTACGGGGCCGAAGCGTTCACGCCGTACTTGGCTCAGCCGGGTGTGACGCTCGTCCAACCCGACGTGGGCAAGGTCGGTGGAGTAACCGAATACCAGCGCATCGTGAAGGCTGCCGAGGGAACGGGCACGCAGGTCACTCCTCACCTTTACAACGGTGCGTACTCGACGGCGGTGTCGATTCAGCTCGCCGCCGCGAACCCGACCACCCCTTGGCTCGAATGGGATATCCGTCAGAACCCCGTTCGCGAACCGGTGGACCACTTGCTCACCAATGCCGGAACGGTTCGCGTTCCCACAGGCATCGGAGTGGGACTCGACATCGATCTCGAGCCGCTCACACCACATCTCATCCAACTCGCGCAGGAGGCACAGTGAACCAGCAGACAGCAAGCGGAATTCGAATCGCAGGCGAAGAGATCACGGATGCTTCCGGCCGTTGTTTCATCGAGGCCGTCAGCCCCATCGACGGAGCTGTTTTCGGTCAGGTGCTGAACGGCACCGCCGACGACGCAAAGCGGGCACTGGATGCCGCGCGGTCAACGTTCCCGTCATGGTCGTCCACCGAAGTCAGCGAACGTGTCGCTGCTCTCCGCGCGATCGCCACCGCCCTGCGTGAGGAGGCCGCAGCATCCGACGAGAACAGTTGGGCCTGGTTGCTCAGCACCGAAACCGGAAAGCGCCTCGCCGAAGCACAGGGTGAGATCAACTTCTCGGCCGTGTACTTCGAGGCGTTCGCAGATCTGCTTGAAGATCAGCGCGACGAATACTTCAACGTGATCCCGGGCATCACCCATCGCGTTCAGCCTCAGGCGATGGGGGTTGTCGCAGTGATCACGCCCTGGAACTTCCCCGTCTCCATTCCGGCACGCAAGATCGCGGCAGCGCTCGCGGCGGGTTGCACAGTCGTCTTCCGTGCCGCCGAGCTCGCGGCGCTGTCATCGCTGCGGCTCTCAGCGCTGCTCGACCGCTTCGTGCCTGCCGGTGTCGTCAACACGGTGCTCGGTTCGCCCTCCGACGTCGTCAACACGTGGCTTGAGCAGGTCGACTGCGTCTCGTTCACCGGCTCCACGCGAGTGGGCCGCATCATCAATGAGCAGATCGCACCGCGCTTCACCCCGGCGGTGATGGAACTCGGCGGCAACGCATCCTTCGTCGTCCTCGATGACGCGGATGTCAGAAGCGCCGTCGACACCCTGATGATCGCGAAGTTCCGCAACAACGGGCAGTCGTGCATCGGCGCGAACAACGTGCTGATTCCCCGGGCGCTCGAAGGGGACTTTCGCGATGCGCTCGTCGAGGCGACCTCCGCGCTCGTCATCGGGGACCCGCGCGATGCCGCAACGGATCTTGGTCCGCTCGCACCGGCGAAGGACCCTGCTCGCGTCGCTGAGCTCGTGAACGAAGCCGTGTCTACTGGCGGCAGCGCTCTGATCGACACCGCCGCTGTTCCGGATGAGGGGCACTACGCGGCCCCGCAGTTCGTCCTGAATGCGGCACCGTCGTCAACGCTCGTCGCGGACGAAGTCTTCGGCCCGGCGGCCGGTGTCATCGTCTATGACGACCTCGATGAAGCGCTCGCCCTGCAGCGCAGCTCCGGTTACGGGCTCGCGAGCTACGTGTGCACGGACGATGAGAGCAGAGCGGATGCCGTTGCGGCGCAGTTCCGCGCCGGCATCATCGGCATCAACACGGCGACTCCGAATTACCCCGGTGCGCCGTTCGGCGGCATCGGGCTGTCCGGTCTCGGGTACGAGGGCGGTCGCCAGGGGCTCGAAGCTCACCAGCACTTCCGCACGATCGCCACACGAACGAGTGCATAATGACCGTCGCAATCGCGCAGACAGGCGCTCCCACAGCAGTCGTGAACCGCAGCCTTGCGGGGTTCATCGACGCTGTCGGGGCAGAGCCGCTGCTGTTCGGACGCGGCGGACCTAACGCGCTTGTGGGCGGTGACTTCACGCGCGAGACGCCCAGCGCGAGTGAGTTGCAGCGTGCGGGGTCCTGGCTGCAGGGCGGCAGGCGCGCAGTGACCTCAGACGACCTCGATGTGATCGTCGAGAACCTCGAGAAGGCCGGCGTGACATCCCTCAGCCTCATCGGCGGCAACGGCACGATGGCGTTTCTCGGAGCGATCTCCGCGCGTGCCCAGCAGCGAGGAGTCGCGCTCCGCGTCGTCGGCATCCCTAAGACCATCGACAACGATCTTGTCGGAGTCGATCACACGCCGGGGTTCCCATCAGCAGCCCGCTTCCTGGCGTCGACCATCACCGACATGGGGCGCGATCACGAGGCGATGAGCAGCGTCGAGAAGGTGCGGGTCGTCGAGGTCATGGGCCGGGACACCGGGTGGCTCGCCCTCGCTGGCAGCTACTACGCGCACGACCCGGAGTACGCTGCCGACTTCGTGCTCACGCCCGAGAGGTCATTCGATCTTGAGCAGTACTTCGCTGACGTCGACCGTATCGTCTCTGGTAAGGGTCGGGCTCTCGTCATCGTCAGTGAAGGAGTGGCACCGGAACTGACCCAGCAGCCGGTCAAAGCGCAGAACCACACTCAGCTCATCCACGGGGGAATCGCGCGCGTGCTCGCGCAGGCGACGGCGGAGCGTCTCGGCGTCACCGCACGAGGCGAGGTGCTCGGCACTGCGCAGCGCTGCAACTCGGCGCTCGTCAGCCCCATTGACGCGAACGAGGCATACCGACTCGGCGCTGCGGCTGGATCTTGGCTCCTCGATGCCGAAGGCCCGACAGATGTGATGGCGGGCATCGACGGCGACGGAGCGATCACTCCCGTGGCACTGACCGACGTCGGCGGGCACGTGCGACATGTGCCCGACGAGTGGATCTCACATGACCCGCGCGAACTCGGGTCATTTCATACCTGGCTTTCACGACTTGTCGCGCTTCCCTAGCGCGACAAGGCAACGCAATACACCGAAATATCGATCAAGGAGGAACGATGTCAAGAATCGCTCGGAGGGTGGGTGTCATCGCTGCGGCGACACTCATCGCCGGCACGGCCACGGCCTGCGGGTCGCCCGGAGAGGGCTCCTCAGAAAGTGGCGGCGCCATCAATGTCGTGCTGTCCAACCACCCGTGGCAGAGAGGCATCGAGCCGCTCATCAGCCAGTTCGAGGAGGAGAGCGGCATCAAGGTCAACGTGCAGACCTTCGCAGAGCAGCAAGCTCGTGACCGCATCCTCCTGAACCTGCAGTCGAAGAGCTCGGCGATGGACGTCTACATGTCGCTGCCGTCTCGAGAAGGACCGCAGTTCTCGGGCGCGGGCTACTACGAGCCGCTCGATGACTACATGTCCAAGGCTCCCGACTCGTACAAGGCGGATGACTTCTCGCCGTCGGCAATCGACGGAATGAAGGATGCCGATGGCAACATCATCGCCGCGCCGATCAACATCGAAGGCCCGGTGCTCTACTACCGCACCGATGTCTTCGAGGAGCTCGGCCTCGATGTTCCCGAGACCATCGACGATGTGCTCGCTGCTGCCAAGACGATCAAGGAGAAGGGCGACATCACGCCCATCACACTCCGCGGTGCCTCGGCGGCGATTCCGTTCACCTTCGGTCCCTTCCTTCACGGCGAGGGAGTCGAGTGGACGAACGACAAGGGCACGGCCAACTTCGACCAGCCCGGCGCGGTGAAGGCGATCGACGAGTATGCGACACTCGCACGCGACTACGGCCCGAAGGGCGTGATCAACTACAGCTTCACGGAGTCGTCGAACCTGTTCGCACAGGGCAAGGTGGCCATGGAGCTCGAGTCGAGCAACGAGCTGAACTCAGTGTTCGATCCGAAGAACAGCACGGTCAGCGACTCCGTCGGTGTCGCAAAGATGCCCGCCGGTTCCGTAGAGGCTGCGCCGACGGCGCTGTCATGGGGAATCGCGATGTCTGCGTACTCAGAGAAGAAGGACGCCGCGTGGGAGTTCATCCAGTGGGCGACCTCACCTGAGATTCAGCTGGAGCTGACGAAGGCAGAGATCGCTCCTCCGCGCGACTCGGTCGCCGAGGACCCGAGTTACGTCGAGAACTTCTCCAGCCCGACAGAGAAGCAGTGGCTCGAGGCCGTCGCTGACATCCAGGAGAACGGCAACACCGAAGTCGGCCCGGTCGGCACCAAGGCGCCGAGCATGCGAGAGACCATCGGTGACGCCATCGGCAAGGTGATTCTCGGCGAAGCCACCGCCGAAGAGGCCGCCAAGGAAATCCAGACCGAACTGAACAAGCAGCTCGACAAGAAATAGGCATATGTCTACGACGCGGACCATCATCACACCACGGGGTCAGCGCCCGGTGGCACGGGGTCGAAAGTCTTTCGACCCCGTGTCCCAGGGGACGCTTCCGTTCCTCATACCGGCACTCATCGCCACAGTGGCGCTGGTGCTCCTTCCGGTTCTCTACACGATCTGGCTCTCGCTGACAGACCAGGACATCGCAGGGAACAACAACGGGTTCGTCGGCTTCGAGAACTTCGCCACGATGTTCCAGAACCCCGAGTTCTGGAACTCGCTCTTCGTGACGCTTCAACTGTTCATCGTCTGTCTCGTCGTCGAGACCCTTCTCGGGCTTGCGCTCGGCTACCTGCTGAGCCGCGACGTCCCTGGTCGTGCTGTGTTCCAGGGCCTCATGCTCATCCCGGCCATCACGGCGTCAGTCGCTGTGGCGCTCGTCTGGATGCTCATCTACGACCCGACGCTGGGAGCCGCGAACCAGCTTCTGCAGGCGGTCGGCCTCGACCCCGTCGTCTGGCTCGGCAGCCGGGAGATGGCTCCGTGGTCCATCGCGATCGTGGACATCTGGCAGTGGACGCCGTTCATGGCGCTCATCATCTCCGCAGGCATCCGCTCACTTCCGAGTGAGCCGTTCGAAGCGGCATCCATCGACGGTGCTGGTCCCGTCAAGAAGGCTCTGTTCGTCGGGCTGCCGCTGCTGCGCTCGGTGCTGCTGGTCGCGATGCTGCTTCGCACCGTCGACCTGATCCGCTTCTTCGACACGATCTACATCATGACTCAGGGCGGTCCGGTCAACGCGACGAACACCCTCAACGTGTACGGCTACCGGGCAGCCTTCATCGATCAGGAACCGAGCTATGCGGCAGCTCTTCAGCTGAGCCTCTTCGTACTGGTCATCCTGATCGCCGCCATCTTCACCTTTGTGCGAAAGAGGAGTACCGATGTCGAGTAGCACGACCATCCGGCGACGCACATACGCGCTCACATACGTGGGTTACGTCGTCGCAGCGCTCATCTTCTTCGTGCCGGTGCTGTTCATGCTGTGGTCTGCGTTCCGCAGCAACGTGGACATCACAGGCAGCATCTTCAACGTGGCGACGCCACTCACGATCGACAACTTCGCGAACCTGTTTGAACGGTTCGACTTCATCTACTACATCCGCAACAGCTTCATCATCGCGGGCGGTTCGACGATTCTCGGACTGCTGCTCGGGGTTCCGGCAGCCTACGTGATCGCGCGACGCACGATTCCGGGAATCGGGTTCACGACCCTTCTTGCTCGCATGGCGCCGGGCGTGCTGTTCGTGGTTCCGTTCTTCATCATGTCGATGAAGATCGGCGCACCGTCGAATGACGCGCTGAACTTCATGCTGCTGATTCTCGCGCACCTCATCATCACGCTGCCGCTGTGCATCTGGCTCCTGATCCCCTTCTACGAGGAGATCCCCAAGAGCCTTGAGGAGGCCGCACTGATCGACGGATGCACACCTCGGCAGAGGTTCACGCAGGTTGTGCTGCCGCTGGTGACACCGGGAATCTCGGTCGCAGTGACACTGAGCTTCATCTTCTCGTGGAACTACTTCCTGTTCGCCCTGGCGCTGGCCAGCTCGAACACGATGCCTCTGCCGGTCATCGCGTTCAACTTCATCGGGCAGGGCTCGAGCGACTACGGCGGCCTGATGGCGGCGAGCACGCTCATCTCGCTGCCCGCCATCATTCTCACGATCGTCGCCCAGCGCTGGCTGGTGCGCGGACTGACGGGAGGCGCAGTCAAATGACCGAACAGGTGACGAACACCAGTGCGCACTTCGAAGGAGAGGGAGTCGTCTCCTTCACCGCGGAGCCCTTGGGCGAGATCCGCCCGGGATGGGCACGCATCAAGGTCGACGTCTGCGCCCTCTGCGGGTCAGACAAGCGTCTGCTTGCGAGCGGTGCCGCGGTTGTTCCCGGCCACGAGGTCATCGGCACGGTGGTGCAGTCCGCCGAGGGCGCTCCGGCCGAAGGCACTCGGGTGCTCGTGTACATTCCCGTCAGCTGCGGGGAGTGCAAGGCGTGCCTCGACCAGCAGAACAACCGCTGCTACAACCTCGAGTCGCTCATGGGGTGGCAGTACGACGGCGGCTTCGCCGAGTACATGGATGCCCCGCCCCAGTGTCTCATCCCGGTGCCCGATGACATTCCGGCCGACGTGGCCGTGCTCGCGCTCGACACGTTCGGAACAGCGGCTCACGCGCTGCGTCTCGGCAGCAGGACGCAGCCGGGCGGCATCCAGAACCTGCTTGTCGTCGGCTGTGGGCCGCTTGGGCTCGGTGTCGTTGCGGTGGCGCTCGCCATGGGCATCCCCCGTGTGAGCGCGTGGGACCCGAACTCGGCGCGGCTCGCCCTTGCGGAGAAGCTCGGTGCGACCGCGGCGACCGACATGGAGACGATCAACCAGTATCAGGTCGTCGCCGAGGTTAGCGGTGCGGGCCCCGCGCGAGCGAGCGCGCAGAATCTCGTCGAACCAGGCGGGGCGATTCTCGCACTGGGGGAGTCCAACGATCCCTACGTCATGCCCGCGACTCCGCGCTGGCGCCGAACGGACTGCTTCACGGTGCGTTCGTTCTACTTTCCGAAGTCCGAGGTGAACGACAACTGGGACCTCCTGCGGTCTCACGGCGCTCACCTGCGCGACACCATCATGACCCCCACGAGGTTGAGCGACCTCGAGGAGACCTTCACACGATTCCTTGACGGCGAGTACGTCAAGCCCTACATCACCCACGAGGAGATTTGATGTCACGCGATAACCTCTTGATTCTCGCCGCAGACCAGCGCCCCTGGCTCACGAACGCGCTCTTCGGCCACACCGACACGGCGACGGCTGAGCAGCGCGCTCTGACGGCCGAGGCGAAGCACCTGATCTTCGAGGGGCTGCTGAAGGCGACTGAGGATGCCTCGGAGGGCGCCGCGATTCTCGTGGACCCCGAGCTGGGCCCCGGCGTGCCGGAGCGAGCGCTTGCTCACGGCATCCCTCTCGCTCTTCCGATCGAGCGTGCGGGTAAGCGCGTGTACGAGACCGAGCCGGAGGACCTTCGCGGGTACCTCAAGGCGTTCGCACCGAAGTACTCGAAGGTGCTTGTTCGGTACAACCCGGCGGACAGCGCCGAGGAGCGCGCGATTCAGCGCGAGCGTCTGGCCGAGGCATCCTCGATCTCTCGTGAAGAGGGCTGCGCATTCTTGTTCGAGCTGTTGGTTCCGCCGACCGAGGAGCAGCTTGCTCAGGTCGACGGCGACGCCGAGCGGTATGCCTGGGAGCGGCGTCCCGAGCTCACGCGAACCGCGATGCGTGAGATTCTCGACGACGTGGCCGTCGACATCTGGAAACTTGAGCACCAGGGTGAGGTCGAATCGTCGCGTGCAACGGTGGAGCTTGCTCGTGAGCACGGTGGCGAGTGCATTCTGCTCGGAGCCGGGGGAGACACGGAGACCGTGAACCAGTGGCTTGCAATCGCCGCACGAGCCGGTTTCGTGGGCTTCGCTATCGGCCGTAGTATCTGGTGGGAAGCGGTGCAGGCGCTCGTCGCCGACCCGACGGACACCGAGGTCCGCGCGCGTTCGCTCGAGAAGGTGGCGGCGACGTACTCCGGGTTCGTCGACGCATTCACGAGCGCACAGTAGGCGAAGGCGGGGTAGCGAACGTGGACTGGGTGCCTCCCGTGAGAGTGGGAACCAGCGTGTATGAGTTCTTGCGCGCGAAGATACTCACGGGAGAGCTGCCGCCAGGTTCGCGCCTCGCCATTCCGGCGCTCGCCAAGCAGCTCGATGTGAGCCGCAGCCCCGTGAGAGACGCGGTGCTTCAGCTCGTGCGTGAGGGCCTCGCCGTGGAGGAGTTCAACCGCGGCGCGGTCGTCTACCTGCCGACCCACGCGACGCTCGTGAGTCTGTACCACGCGCGCGAGGCGATGGAGGGGATGGCAGCGCGTCTGGCCGCTGATGCCATCAGCGCCAGCACGCTTGACCAGCTCGACGCTGTGCTGCGGGAGCACGAGTCGATCGACCCGGACGACTTTGCCCGACACATCGAACTTGATGCGCGCTTTCACCGGGCGATCCGTGATGCGGCTTCGAGCCCGGTTTTGGCGAAGATGCTCGAGGAGATCCAGGGTCAGGTCATCGTCGCGATGCGCTCCACCAACCTCAGCGGCGGAGTGCGCCGAGCGACCGCCGACCACCGGGCCATTCTTGAAGCGCTCGCCCAGCACGATGCCGACGCGGCGGAGACCGCGGCGCGTGCCCACATCTCGCGACTGACGCGAATTCTTGAAGTCGAAGAAGAGGACACCAATGTTCAGAACGGCGCTTCGGCACAGCAAGGCTGACGGACTGCATCTCGGCGAAGAGCCGATTCCAGCGCTTGCTCCTGGCGAAGCATCCATCGATGTGCTCGCGGTGGGGCTGTGTGGAACCGACACGCACATTCTCGAGGGCAACTTCCCCTCGGCTGATGGCGTGATTCTCGGCCACGAAGTGTGCGGGACCGTGCGCGAGGTGGCCGACGACGTCACGAACGTGGCACCCGGTGATCTGGTCACCGTCGAACCGCACAAGTACTGCACGGAATGCACGTACTGCCGCTCAGGCGAAGAGCACCACTGCGTGAACAAGAAGGGGTACGGGGTCAAGCTCGATGGCGGAATGACCACGACCATGGTGGCGCCAGCGCGCATCCTGTATCGACTCGATCCGCAGACGGACCCGATGATCGGAGCAATGGCGGAGCCGCTCGCGTGCTGCATCCACTCGGTGGATCGCCTGGACCCGAAGTCGGGAACGTCGGTCTTGATTGCGGGGTGCGGCCCTGCTGGTGCGATGCTCGTGGCTCTGTCGAAGGCGCGTGGGCTGACTCCGATTGTGGTGTCGGAGCCGTCAGAAGCGCGTCGCGAGCTAGCTCTGTCGATGGGCGCTGATCTTGCGGTGCATCCGGACGAGCTTGATTCGGCAGAAGTTTCAGCGTTGGCGGGTGAGCAGGGTTTCCAATCGGTGGTGGATGCCGTCGGCCGAGCGGGCATCGCCCGCGACCTTCTGAATCGTATCCGCAAGGGCGGCACGTTCCTCGTCTTCGGAGTCGCTGCGCCCGACGATGTCCTCGCGCTGCCTCCCCGCGAGGTGTACGATAAGGAGCTCACGATTGTCGGGTCGATCATCAACCCCTATACGCACGAGCGTGCGGTGTCGATGCTCTCCAGCGTCCCGCTCGATCGAATCCCGACGCGCGTCTTCCCGCTCTCCGAATACGAGGCGGCCTTCGAAGCGCAGCGACATGGCCGCGAGAAAGTCTACATTCAGCCGGCTTGACCGCAGTCCGTCCTCGACAGCGGCGTCACCCACGCCCGCTCCCACGTGCGACGCGGTCGGGTTGCCGTCAGCGCCTAATCCGCCTGCGTGGCACGCTGTCGCTCCAAAAAGTGCCTAAGTGTCGTCCCCTCTTTCAGCGTTTGATCGCCTCAATCGATGAAGCATCCGCTATCGTGACGTAGGGCCAGGGAGCTCGTTGCTCGACGCACCGCTCAAATGCGCTGAGGTTTCGGAGTCGGGCGCAGGTCCCCTTGCGAAGCTCAAATATTGTAGTAGTCAGCTCCTCGATCCTCATGTTCGGGCGAGTAGTCCATGATGTAAGAAGGCTCCTCGTCGCTTTCATCGATCCGGTAGAAAACGACAAACCTCGACCCGAACTCCTGGAGGTCGGACAGAGTGACCGGCTCACCGTTCGCCACACCAAGGCGACCACGGAAGTACTCGCCAATAAAGCTGTTGCTTTGTGGAGTTTCGAGCGCTTTACTGTTGTCCTGTGCCACGGTCATCAACATCATTTTGTTGTCGGTCGTCGACACACGGAACACCACGCCTTTGGGAGGGAAGAAACCCATGCGGCGTATCTCAGCGGGAATCGGGATGTACGCCTGGTTGGGTTCACGATTCTGCTCGGGACGCTGGCCCCAGTTGAGGCCGGCCTTCGCATGAACTTGCCCACGAGTGGTAAATCGGCTGGACCTGAGAGCGACAAGCGGGAGTACAACCGATTCGCGCTCAATGAAGTCGGGCTCATGCTCAGCTTCGCCTTCTGACGACGCAACCGAAACCGAAGTCGGCAGGGGCCGGTTGTGGATCGTGATTTCGTCTTCGACCTCGGGGTAGTCGATCGCTATCGAGACACCTTCGATGTCGCTGTAGTAGCGCAAAGCGGACTCAACGTCTGTGGTGGTCATGATCTCCTTGTGAAGACTTCCACGGAAACCGACACCGAACCCATTCTGTGTGAAGTTCGAAGACCCCATCCATGCGCCCAACGGCTTATTCTCCTGTAGCCAAACGAACAGCTTAGAGTGCACGCTGATGCCGCGCGTAACGTACTGAATCGAGACAGAGCCAGAACCATGTGGAGGTTGCGCCTGTATGTTGAGCAACCGATTATGGGTGTCCGTGGTGATTCCTTCGAACCCGGTCATCCCGACGATGAGGCGGATCTTGATCTGCCTCTTCGCCTCTTTCGCTGCTAGTAGAAGCCGCGTGCACATCTCGGGCGACGCGTAGCCCGAGACGATACGCACTTCGTCCGCTCCGCGCTCTATGTAGCGCGTTAAGACGGTCTCAAACAGGTCTTTGCTTTGGAACATGGGCACTCCTCCGTGCCCATGACTTTACGCGAGCGTCGCCGACATCTCCTTGGCCTCAACACGGCGCGGCGGTATCAAATGATGAAGGTTCGGTTCAATACCGTCGTACTCGATGCCCGCGAAAGTCTTGAGCACGGCCTCGAACACGATGCGTGCGCCCTCCACAGGCACAGCCATGCCAATCTGTTTCCGCACGCTCTCTTTGCCGCCCTTAAACTCGAAGTCGTCTGGAAAGGTCTGGATTCGAGCTCTCTCGCGGTTGGTCAATGCACGGTGCTCTTCCCAGTGGTAAACGTGGGTTCCTCCACCACCCGAACCGGTGATCGTGTAAGAAGGCTTCTCCGCTTCGAGGCGCTTGTAGATCTGGCTAATTTTCGCGCCCGCGACGTTCAGCTGAAGCCCCAGAGGCAGGTCAGCGGTGAACGCGTTCTCGCCCGGTTTGATGTGTTTGAGGCGCTCCACGACAGCCTTGCTCTGACGCGTGTGCTCCTGGTTGGTCGCCCAGCCCGGAATGCCCTTGAGCGCTGTTTCGGCCGACACGTCGGCATCTTTGTACGGCTCAGGTGACGGCACCATGAACTCCACGTCGATGTCATCACGGATGCCGACAATGAGGATTCGGTGGCGGCGCTGTGGAACCCCATACTCCTCGAACTTGTAAAGGTGCGGATATAGCCGGTAGCCGTCCATTTTCCCGCCTGCATGCTGGAGTCGATCGAGGATCGTCTTGAATGCGAGGCCGTCGTTTGAGTTGCGGAGTCCGCCGACGTTCTCGGCAATGAACCACTTGGGTGTGTACTCATCGATCACGCGTGCGCCGTACTCATACAGCGGGCCGAAGGACCCTTCGATTCCCTTGCGCTCGCCGACTACGGAAAAATCATTGCAGGGGAAACCGAATGCGAGGGCATCGATGGGGCCGAGTTGTTTTTTGATGTCGAGCGTTCGCACGTCCTGGTTGATGACTTTCGTGCCCTTGAAGTTGGCTCGATAGGTTTCGCAAGTGTCCTTGTCGTAGTCGGTCGCCCACGCATGCGCGATGAAGTTGCCCGCGATGCCTGAGGCGAGCTGTGCTCCCTTTGCAATGCCTCCGGGGCCGCTGAACAGTTCGCCAAGTCGGAAGGTCTGAGCAGGTTGCTTGTTTACCACGGGGAGCCTCTCGGTGTTCAGTCGTCGTATGTTTGGTTCAGGTTAGGCATGCGGCGCCTTCGACACATAGATTGACGGCGCGTGTTGCAGAGATTTCATCAGAATAGCAGCACAGGTGTTCGAACAATCTGAAAGGCTTTGGAGTAGCCTGCCATGATGAAAGAGTCTAGGGCTTCGAGTGAACAGGCCCGCCGTACGATGCTCGCGAACCGCTCAAAGAATACCTCCCCGGAGCTCGCCGTGCGGACTCTTCTGCATGGTCGGGGCTTGCGATACCGCACCCACTTCCGGCCCGTCCCAAGTATGCGACGAACCGCTGACATTGTGTTCACGCGTCGCAAGATTGCTGTCTTCATCGACGGATGCTTCTGGCACGCATGTCCTGAGCATTTCATTGCACCGCGCTCAAACTCTGCCTATTGGGGACCAAAGATCGCAGGCAATCAGCGGCGCGACCGTGAGACAGACGAGGGGTTACGCGTGAAAGGGTGGGTGGTACTTCGATTCTGGGAGCATCAGCCCCCGGGTGAAGTTGCAGATGTAATAGAGAGGGTGGTCGCCACGGCGCAACCGCCGAGGGAGCGCTAGTCCGACCCAGATCGTCAGCGTGTCAGGGGAGGCAATCGGTTTCACGATTCGGCACCGGCAGTCGCCGCAACGTTGGCGTGTGCACCGTCTACGAGTATCTTTGCTGTCACCTCCTGCTCTAGGTTGGAGTGCTGGCTCGATTCCGGGTGTGGCAGAAGGCCCTGCGCGGTGACCGCGAGATCCGACGCTTCGCACGAGACACGATTCCTTGTGGCGGAGTCCGTTTATGAAGCCCACGTTGGCTCCTGCATGATCAGGTGCAATGTGTTGTCGGCGAATTGCGGGGGTGGAGGGCCTCCGCGGTATCCCGCTCTATCGTCGCCTGGACGGCACTATCGGCGTGTGCCGTCTGTCGAGATGAGCGAAAGCCTTAATGGGATAGGCGCTCACGTAGTCGATTGTGACCCCAGAGCGCCCGCCAGTAGGTGAAGTTCCCATTTCCAATCGAAGGTCTGGGACGATTGGCGATTGCTCCATAATCTGTTTCTGAACGCCAGAGTATTCTCCAAGCTTTCGGTAACTGCCAAACCGCTGTTGCGCTGGGTCAAAGCGGCTACGGGAATGCCGGCTTAGAGTGCCATCGCGACATCGCTCGATAAGAGCTGCTCTATATGCGTATCGCCCGGAGCGTTCGGGTGGGTCATTATTTACCCTAACCAGTAGGGTCTACAGGCATGGAGTACGACGAGAAGGGAACCTTGGACGGCGTGCCGATCCGCGTGCCCGTCAGCGACGACTACCGCACGTGCTCGGTCTGCGGAGGCGACTGCGAGCCAGACATTGGGTTCGGCTCGGACGAGCACGGTGTGAGGATCGGATTCGTGTGTTCAGAGCACGGAGTTCAGAGCTTGGTTGACCCCTTTGAGCACGCGCGGTAGATGTTAGACCTGCGCGTTGTTTGGAGCGGCCTTGAAGATTTCGCAATTCATGCTGACGGCACCGGTGGCTATGCTCGGGAGTTGGCCAGGTTTAAGTAGGTCCTCGAGGTTGGCCAGACGGTTGGGGCCCGAGGCTGGGTGAAGGCGTAGGGTGCCGAGGGCGGTTTCGAATTGCAGGTTGTCGCGCAACGCCGAGTATGGGCGGTGCCGACCGGAGAGTGATACGAAAGCTTGTTTGCCCGGCAAAGAAAATCTTGCTGTGGACCCGCTACAGGTAGGATCAACTAGGTCAGGGTCCCGCTACGCAGGGAAGCTTTATTGCTTCGACAGCGGAGACTGCTCGGCCGCATCGACAGTAGGCCTGCTGGTACGTCGCCGAGCGATGCAGGTCTGTCCAATATAAGGGCGGCTGGCCTCCTTGCGCGACACCCACCGAGGTTGCTCGAAACTCATGTGCGAGAAGTAAGGGAACGCCGGAGGCGGGTCGGGCCTCAAACCTTTCGGAACAACCCGCTGATTCGGCTGGAACTTACTGATCGAACACCCGGCCGACCATACGTGCGGTCAGCGTTCCCGGTTGTGTGAGCGTTGCTCCAAGGACCACAGTGAGTGCCCCCGCATCGATCGCGGCACGTACGTCGGCCGGATCTTCATAGTGACCCTCCCCAATCACAGGAATGTCTACCTCTTCACAGAGCCGGCGTACCAGCTCAAGATCGGGTGTGGACCGACTCGGCGAGTAAGACGTGTAGCCACTCATCGTCGACGAGACCGCGTCTGCCCCCGCCGCAGCGGCGGCAACTCCTTCTTCAACCGTGGCGACATCCGCCAGGACAAGTTTGCCCATACGGTGGATTTCCGCTGCGATGTCGGCGAAGGGCTCGGGGCGCGGTCGATCCGTCGCGTCGACTGCCACGATGTCGGAGCCTGCTGCGATGACTGCGCGTGCATGTTGCGCAGTCGGGGTCAGATAAACGGTGTCACGTGCGCCGTCTTTCCACAGGCCAATGATGGGGACATCGACGACATCTCGAACCTCCGCGATGTCTGACAGCCCCTCAATTCTCACCCCCACAGCACCGCCCTGAACCACTGCGACCGCTACAGCCGCCATGAACTGGGGCCCGTGGAGCGGGTCGCCTTCGGCGGCCTGGCACGAAGCGACGATGCCGCCGCGCAAACGCTCCAGCGGGTTGTTCTGCTGAGATTCCACTGCTTTCCTCTTTCTATATCGAAATCACGGGCTTCATGGCGATGCTTGCGGCACCGATTACAGCTGCCTCAGCCCCCAGCTGAGACATCATGATGGGACACCGTGACGGGCCGGGAAGGGCGTACTCGTCGTAAGCGGAGCGCACAGACTCGAGATAGTTCCCACCAACGCCTATAACCCCGCCGCCGAGGACGATGACTTCGGGGTCGATCGTGTTGGCGATTCCGGCCAGGGCGATCCCCAAACACCGACCACCCTCGCGAAGTATCTGGTCAGCCACCGCGTCGCCCTCGCGTGCGAGCGTCGCGATCTGCTCCAAAGGCAGAAGCTCACCACCGTTGATCTGCTGATGCCTTCTGCTCATAGCCGGTCCCGAGGAGACGGCCTCCACATGCCCCGTCTTGCCGCACGGGCACGCGCGACCCTCGGCTCCCATAACCGGAACGTGCCCCAGTTCGCACGCGCTCCAGGTGGCACCGCGCAGCAAACGTCCGTTCAAGAACACTGCACCGCCGATCCCTGTGCCGACCGTGACGTACAGCGCGTTTTCAGCACCTACGCCTGCACCGAATCGGTGCTCGCCGATGGCGAAGACCTTGACGTCGTTGTCGACCGAGACGCTGAGTCCGGTTCGGCGTTCGAGCTCCGCTTTGACAGCCGTCCCCACCCAATCCCCCAAGATATCCGTGGCAGAGAGAACCTTGCCGTCGTCAGGACGGATGGTCCCGCCGATCCCGATTCCAAGCTGCGAGATGTCAGCTGCTGATTCTGACGCCAGTTGGAGGGCGTGGTCGGCGATCGCATCGAGTAGGCGTTTCGAACCGGCACGCGGGGGCGTCGGGTGGCGGCGGAACAGGCTCACGGCTCCGTTCGTATCCACCACACCCATGGCGATCTTGGTTCCACCTACGTCGATCCCGATTGTCGAGGCCATTCTCGTCGCAACGCTTTCTCTGAGTCAGGATGCACGGACCCTGCGTGAGCGGTATATACCGGACGAAGCCTAGCATGATGTGGAAGAAGTTTGGAAGTGCTTTGTTCACGGGTTTGGCTACCCACCCGCAACGGGTGTCCGCGCGAGAGTGAGCTGATAAGCCGGGCGACCGAGATCCGCAGCCCTCTGAGGCCGCGACAGGTAAAGATTTCATAAAGAGGTATAGACCGGTTGCGATTGCTGTGTTACTTTTCTCGGAATGCGTTGCTCAGAGTTGACAACGCCACGACAAACAAGGAGAAGGCTCATGGTTTGGTCGGGAAAGCGCCGCATAGGAGCGGCCGTCGCCTGCATGGCCGTGCTTGCCACCGCTGGATGCGGGGTTGCGGGAAATCAAGGTTCCTCGGGAGATTCAGGTACAACAACGATCAACATGGTGTTGTGGCCTGGCCCAGAGGGCGATGCTATGCAGAAGGTGGTCGACGCGTATAACGCGGATCAAGGCAAGAAAGACCATGTCAAGGTCAATATGCAGCTGCTCAGTCGGACGGATACCTTCTCGAAGGAGGCCACGCTCATGGCCTCTCGTTCGGATCAGGTCGATATCTACTTCACGACGAGCTACATTCTCGGTCAGCACGTGAACTCGCTCGACCCGATCGACTTCGTGCCCACCGACAAGTACTTCGACACAGCAGTGGAAGGGCTTCAGTACGACGGCAAACAGTACGCCATCCCGCTGGACGTGGGAAGCAACGGGCTGATCTATCGGACTGACCTCATCGAACAGATGATGGACGACCCGGAAACATATGCCGAGGTGAGCAAGAAGGTCTTGGGCGAGGAGATGGAGCCGAAGGAACCCGAGAACTGGGACTGGGATGACTTCCTCGCAGCCGGTGCCTACTTCACAAAATCACTCAATCCGGATGCCCCCACGACATACGGCACCTCACTGCAGCTGAAGAACCAGCTGCAGAACGTCTTCCTGTGGGACGACGTTCTGTGGGCCTACGGAGGGTCATGGCTCGACTCGAAGGGGGAGCCGAACATGGACAGCGACGCCGGGAGAAAAGCGCTCGATATCTACCGGACCGCTTACAGCGAAGGCATCGCAGCGCCGGCCTCGGCGCAAGCTGAATACCCCGAGACCCAGGCGGCCATGACGTCAGGAAGTGTGCCGTTCATCACGCAGTGGACTGTCGGATTCACCGAGCTCAACGACGCTGAGAAGTCTCCGAAGACCGCGGGTAACGTCGGCATCGCTCCGATGCCGGGTCCGGAGCACAGCACTCACGTGCATACGCTGGCGATCGGGCTCAATAAGTACTCCAAGAACAAGGATGCGGCTACGACGTGGATGAAGTACCTGACAACTGAAGGGGCGATGAAGACCTACGCCGAGTCCGGTGGTCTTCCGTCTTACCCATCAGTCCTCGAAGAGCTCAAGGACACCAACCCTCTGTTCGGCTTCACGCTGAACGACATCCCTGAGAACGGCTACGTGATTCCCACGGAGTCCGGCACCTACCCGACGTCCGTCAAGCTCGCCGAGGTGCTTTCCGGCGCATGGGTCGGTAATACAAGCGTAGACAAGGCGCTCAAGGAGGCGGATGACGTGATCAAGAGCACCCTCAAGGAGGGCGACTGATGCAACCCGCCGCTTTGCGGACGGGAGCGGCGCGCTGGGTACTCGGCGCGCCGCTCCTCATCGTCCTTGTCGTTCTGGTTGCCTATCCGTTGGGATCGGCGTTCTGGACGAGCTTCACCGACAACCGAATGGCGAATCCGGACCCGGGCTTCGTCGGGTTGGACAACTACAAGCAGGTCTTGACCGATCATGTTTTCTGGTCCTCGCTAGGGTTCACCGCTCTCTACACGGTGGTCGCCACGCTGCTCGAACTCGTTCTCGGTATCGCACTCGCGCTGATGCTGTTTCGGGTGCGCCGGTCGTCGAAATCGCTACTCACTTTTCTGCTACTGCCGATTATGGTCGCCCCCTCACTCATGGGCGTGATGTTCAGACTGCTACTCAACGACAACATCGGGCTCGGCGCATACGTCCTCTCCCTGATGGGCTACACAGGCTCACCATTCTCGGCAAGCAGTGTCGTTCCGACGCTGATCATTCTGGATGTCATGCAGTGGACGCCACTGATCGTGCTCATCGTGTACTCAGGGCTGCTGACGATTCCCACCGAGGTGCTCGAGGCTGCACGAGTTGACGGAGCGAGTTGGGCGAGGCAGATCGTCCACATCGTCCTCCCTCTGGTGCGAAGGGTCATCATCGTCGGGGTCTTCCTGCGAGGAATAGACGCGTTTCGCACATTCGACGTCATCTACATCCTGACGGGTGGCGGACCAGGCACCCAGACAACCACATTGAGCATCTACGTCTACAAGGCGGCATTCTCAAGCGGCGACTTCGGACTTGCCGTTGCCGCTGCCTTCCTGATCATGCTCATCGTAATCCCCGTAATCCCTTCGATGGTGAAAAGGCTCGTATCGTGACTACCGCTGTAAGATCACGCAGAACCAAGCAGTCACGGCCATGGATCAGCCTGACCGTCTTGGCCGTAGCCGCCGTCTTGGTGAACATCCCTCTCATGAATGCGCTGTTCGTCAGCTTTCGGGCAGAGAGCGACATCACCACCGGCGCTCTGTCCATGAGCCAGGGTCTGACGCTCGACCACTACGCAAATGCGTTGGGCGCTGCTGGATATGAATTCCCGGCTTACTTCGTGAACAGCGCGATGATCTCGGTCGGCACCGTCGTGATCGTGACCCTTGTGTCGTTCACCGGCGCCTATGCGATCGTCAGGCTGGGGCTGGGCGGCCGGATGCTGCTGCGCGCAGTCACCTCGCTGCGCCTGCTCCCCGCGATCGCGTTTGTCGTGCCCTTCTTTATGTTCTTCAGCGCGCTGCAGGTCGTTGACACCGTCTTTGCGCTCATCCTGGCCAACGTGTTTCTCAACACTCCGATCGCGATCATGCTCATGACCGCAGGGCTCCAGGAAGTTCCGAAGGAGGTCGAGGAGGCGGCCATGGTGGACGGATGCTCGGTGTACCGCACACTCTTCAGCGTGGTCTGGCCGCTGATGGCGCCCACGGCGTCGGCCGTGGCCGTGTTGACGTTCATCTTCTCGTGGGCGGACTACCTGTTCGCCGTCATCCTTAGTTCAACGCAAGCGACACCTGTGACGGTTGGGGCGGCGAACTTCGTGACGAGTACGGGCATCCGATGGGGCGATGTCTCCGCGATCACCGTCCTGTCGATTCTGCCGCCGATGATCTTCGGTATTCTCGCGCGCCGCCAACTCGTCGCAGGGTTGTCCGCCGGTGCGGTTAAGTAAGTGGAGGGGAATCGTCTGAGTTCCATGGCGCGGAACCTGTCACGTAAGAATGGGGACTATGGCTGCTGGTAAACGAGATCGGGTACGTCAATATCTGATTGACAACTTCGTCCATTTGGGAGCGCATACCGCAGTGCCGGGGGAAAGGCAGCTGGCGGACCTGCTCGACGTCTCTCGTATGACGGTTCGCAGCGCCATCAACGAATTGGAGGCAGACGGAGTCCTATACCGTCGTCCGGGTGCGGGGACGTTCGTGTCGATACCGCGTATCTCCAAGAACCTCGGCTTGAGCTCGTTCAGCGAAGATATGAGGGCGCGAGGAATGGAGCCGGGCACCCGAGTCGCCAAGGCGACGCTGATGCAGGCGGGCACGAAAGTTGCACAACGGCTCCAGATATCACCACAGGATGACGTCGTTTACATCGAGCGCATTCGGCTCGCGGACGGCGCGCCTATGTGTTTTGAGCGTGAGTGGTTTCCCGCGACGCTGTTTCCCGGTCTGGAGGATGAGGACTTCTCGGGATCCCTGTACGAGCTGCTCAAGGAGCGCTACGGAGTCGTGATCGTTCAGGCGAAACAGGTCGTTCAGGCGACCGTGCTCAACAAGGAGGAGGCAGAAGCGCTCGACATACCGGTCGGCTCGCCTGCCCTGCACACCCGCCGCATCGCGTACCCGGCAGATGGGGTGCCCACTGAGCTGGCAGAGTCGCTGTACCGAGCCGATCGGTATCGGTTCGACTTCATGATCAAGCGGGGCGGAGCCTAGATCTGAAACAGTACGGCGCACGATGCCAGCGTGGACAGGCCGGACAAATCAGTCTGACTTGCCGATGAGGATCTCGCCTCCTACGAGGAGGCGTCTCGGCTTCGACCGTTCACTCCCAAGCATGGAGGCGGGGATTCCAACGCCCTGTTGCCGTTGCGGACAATACTGGATCGGCAAAGCTTGCGACCGCCGAGAGAACATCGGCAAACGCTGCTGGGAGTTCGCTGTCGCGGTGGGATCGTGTCCGCCATGCGCGGTACTTCTGCTGCGCGCGTTCGTTCATCGGAGCAAGTGAAGGCAGTAGCGTTGTAAGTGTGACCTTGCGGTACTCGGCGACGGTCTCAATCGATGTGTGGAGTTCGCCTGCGGTGACCGTGTGGAGTCGGGTGAGGGTGTAGACGTCAGCGAAGTCGCGCCAGCGGGTGTTGGCGACGCCGCGGTCGACGGCGGTGACGATCTTCTCAGCGAGCACCATCGTCAGCGGGTACCCCAGTAATGTCACGGCCGGGAGGCCGAATTCCATGACGCGAGGCAGTTCCACAAGCTGAGGTGCTGGCCAGATAGGATCGCCGAAGTTCACGTCTACTCCGACCGTCAGTCGGGCAGTACCGAGAGTCGCAATCAGCTTGACCCGAACACCGGCGTATTCGTCCTCGTCACGGATCGTCGTTGCGGTGACGCTTGCAGGATCGAACACGAGGCCATCGGCAAGCGCAAGCCCCGCGATGGCGCGGACACGTTCGGCGACGTCGTCAGGATCATCGGTGAGCCGCGTTGCCTGCAGATCGATATCCTTTGTCGGACGACGTGCGGCGAAAGCGGCAAGCAGCACGCCACCTTTCAGAACGAAGTCATCGCGGTACTTAGAGAGCGCAATGCGCGCCAGGAGACCTTCGAGCGCATACAAGGTCATCAGCTCCTGCACGTCTCCGCCGGTTTGCCGGGCAAGTTTTCGTAGGGTGATAGTCGCGTCGCCCTCCGGAGTTCCATGCTGCGGGTTCGGGGTCATAGGAGAATCTCCAAGGCTTGTTGGATCGCGGGCCGTGCCTTCGGAAAGTCCTCGGCCATCGTGAGCAGTGAACCGCCGCTGTTGCCGCGCTGGCGCAACCATTGCTTGAGTGCGCCGAGGGCGAGGTCGCTGCCCCACGCGTGACGTAGACGGAACAGATCGATAAGGGTCCGCTCGGCGGAGTAGAGGCCGATAAATGATCCGCCCGGCAGTGCATATTCGGTGCGCCCGATGCTGAACGTGTCGGCGTCGAAACGGTGCCATGCTATGGGTGCGTGGTGAACGGTGACCGGCTGTGTTCCACGGGGGATGGCGATATCACTCTGGGCGGGAATCTCGTCGGTCAGCTCGTGCAGCGACAGTGCCGTCAGGAGACACAGCGTGGCGCCGGGCCTCTTGGCGGCGACGGCGATCCACGCTGCCGTTGTGTCGTCCGTGAGTCCTGATCTGAGGAAGAGTCCAGGCGCGATGCGCTCGAACTCGCCGGACCCGATCAACCGGTCGAGGCCATGCCGGGTGAGGCCCTGTCGGCCCAGATCGCCGTAGCTCAGCAGGTCGGGCAGCGCCGCGATATGCATCACCTCCTCCTGTCGGCAGAATCTGTTACAGATACAGCATACCTGTTGTGATTTCTGTTGAACAGTGGTGGTCATGATCAAGCGAGGCGGAGCCTAGCGGCCCCGAACGCTGTGCACTATGAAGGACCCGTGCTCGGCACGGGCCCTTCATAGTGTCTTGGTGTGTTTTGAGGGTCAGCTCGTCGGCTGCTCCTCGGCGGTCAGTATCTCTGACAGCAGCTCCAACGTCTGGGCTGCATTGTCGCCGGCGACGTCGAGGACGACCGTCTCGCCCTGCTTCACACCGAGGGAGATGACCGCGAGGATGCTGCGGGCATCCACCGGCTTCTTGCCGGGCCT